>CALCCK010000054.1 GCA_937899995.1 uncultured Gammaproteobacteria bacterium | reverse complement strand
GGTTGATGTTTGTTTTTTTTTTTTAATGATACGGCGACCACCGAGATCTACACTCTTTCCCTACACGACGCTCTTCCGATCTTCTAAGTGGACCGGCTGGTAAGAAAAAACCATTGCCAAAACGTCGCTTTCCATCGACTACAGCAATTTCAACTTGTCTACCCATGGCGTAGTGTTGCAGGCCATCATCACTAATAACAAGATCAACATTATGCTCAATAATTAAATCTTTAACCGCTTGAACTCGATCCCTATTTACCATCACCGGCACTTGAGTTTGTATGGCGATTAATGACGGCTCATCACCTGAGATAGATGGACTTGTACTTTGATCAACCAATAAACTACCTTGCCGATGTGTGCCACCATAGCCACGAGAGACAACCCCTACTTGTTTTCCTTGTTGCTTAAAATAATTAACCAATGCAATAACAATAGGAGTTTTTCCACTTCCGCCAACCGTGATGTTACCTACCACAATCACGTCTGCATTAAAATCATAAGTGGTTAATAGCTTTACCTGATAAAGAAATCTCCTGAAACGAGATAAAAGATAAAAAATACCTGAAACTGGTAATAATAAATAATTAATAAGCCTACGATTATCTAGATCCATTACTAAAAAGTTATTTCCACCTTTAAAGTGCTAATTATGACAAAATATCATCACTATGAGTATTGAATTTAGTATTTCTAACCAATATTTACGTTCGAATCGTAAGAAAGGATTTGTCTCCTTTATTTCTGGCGTCTCTATGGTTGGGCTGATTTTAGGTGTGATGACACTTATTACCGTCTTATCCGTGATGAACGGCTTTCATAAAGAGCTAAGAGACAGAGTATTAAGCGCTATTTCGCATTCAACCATTAGCGAATATGGTGGTAGCCTTAACAATTGGCAAGAATTACGTTTGACCATTAACCAACATAAAGAAGTGGTCGACTCATCGCCTTACATTGAACGCTATGGGTTGCTTAGTGTCAATGGCAAAGCAAAAGGCATTAGTGTTCGCGGTATTGAGCCTAATTTAGAAAAAAATACTTCGGTTTTATTGAATAAAATAAAATCAGGCGAGGTTGACTTATCTGGCTCTAACATCCTGATTGGATCAGGATTAGCAGCCCAACTCGGGGTTACAATTGGCGACAAAATCACCTTATTTACGCCGCAGATATCTAGCAGTATTATCGGCATACAACCTAGGTTTAAACGCTTTACTCTTAGTGGTGTATTTGATGCAGGGATTAATGAATACGATAATAATTTAGCATTCATTCATTTACAAAAAGCACAAATACTATATTCGATGAAGGATCAAGTATCTGGTATACGTTTAAAGGTTGCTGATTTGTTCCAAGCTAAGAGAATCACTGCTGAAGTGCTTAGCCAACTGGATGATGGCGACCGTTACTACGGTATTGATTGGATGCAAAAGAAAGCCAACTTTATCAAAGCACTTAATCTAGAAAAACAAATGATTGGTATTATTCTATCGCTCATTATTGCCGTGGCTGCTTTTAATATTGTTTCAATGATGGTAATGGTAGTGACCGATAAAAAAGCCGATATTGCTATTTTAAGAACCATTGGTATGACACCAAAACGCATTGTAAAGCTGTTTTTTTACCAAGGCATTACCATTGGTGTTGTTGGTATTGCTATTGGCGTGTTACTGGGTATTGCGCTTTCGTTCAATATTGAGTCTGTGGTTAGTGGTGTTGAGTCAATCCTGGGTTTTCAATTTTTCCCTAAAGATGTGTTTTATATTAACCGCTTTCCTTCTGAGATCCACTTAGCAGATGTTATAAAAGTTACCGTGGGGGCTTTTATTTTAGTCATCCTGGCCTCAATTTACCCAGCAAAACGCGCAGGAAAGGTTGAAATTTCCAAGGTGTTGAACCATGAGTAATATGATTGAATGCCAAGATCTAGGTTATAGTTATCATGATGGTAAGGTAAAAACATCTGTACTTAACTCGCTAAATTTAAACATTGGCAAAGGTGAATCGATTGCTATTTTAGGTCAGTCCGGCTGTGGAAAATCTACTCTACTTAACCTATTAGGGGGTATCGATAAACCCACTCAAGGCAAGGTGTGGCTTAATAATATTGATTTAACAACACTAACAGAAGAAGAAATCACACAACTTCGCGCCCAACACTTGGGTTTTGTGTATCAATTTCATCACTTATTAAAAGATTTTAGTGCGCTGGATAACGTAGCCATGCCGCTGCTCATACGTGGCGATAATAAACAAGCTGCTTTGGTAGCAGCCAGTGAATTGTTGTCTACTATTGGCCTGAAAGAAAGACTTGATCATCGACCTGCAGAACTTTCTGGCGGTGAGCGTCAACGTGTTGCCGTTGCGCGCGCTTTAATCACCCAGCCAAGCTGTTTGCTAGCTGACGAACCAACAGGCAATTTAGATGCTAAAAATGCAGCTGACGTACTATCATTGATGATTGAACTTAACCAGGAACAAAATTCCGCATTGGTTATGGTGACACACGATGAAAAGATTGCTCAGAAAATGCAGAGAATCTTAGTCCTAGAAAACGGACAACTTAGCGAATCTTAGAATCTGTTCTAACCAATGTATTGCTATCATCGACATAGCATAGCTTTGGCGCGTAATTTTTCAACTCTTGTTCATCATACTGCGCATAGGCAGCAATAATTAATAAATCTCCGACATCGGCCTTATGTGCGGCCGCACCGTTCACAGAAATAACACCAGAATTGTCCTTGCCACGAATAGCGTAAGTAGTAAAGCGATTACCATTGTTAATATCGTAAATTTGGATTTGTTCAAAAGAACCAATACCAGCAGCATCTAACAATACGCCGTCAATTTCACAAGAGCCTTCATAATCAACCTCGCAGGCGGTTACTGTTACTCTGTGTAGTTTGGCTTTTAAAAAAGTTCTTTGCATGATATGTCTATTTTAAAGTAAATCAAGTTAAATATTTTTTAGAATTTAACACAGTAAAAAGCAAAAAGAGCTAGCCTAGGAATTGGATCATAATACCGGCGGCGATTGCCGAACCAATCACACCAGCAACATTAGGGCCCATCGCATGCATGAGTAAGAAATTATGTGGATTAGACTCTAAGCCCACCTTATTTGAAACTCGCGCTGCCATCGGTACAGCGGAAACACCGGCAGAACCAATCAAAGGGTTGATTTTATTTTTACTAAACAAGTTCATGGTTTTTGCCATAATAACACCACAAGCTGTGCCAATTGCAAATGCAACCATGCCTAATAACAAAATACCTAAGGTCTCTGGTTGTAAAAATTTATCTGCCATCAGTTTTGAGCCAACGGCCAAACCTAAGAAGATGGTTACAATGTTAATCAAGGCGTTTTGAGTAGTATCGCTCAAACGATCAACCACACCAGATTCTTTCATTAAGTTACCAAAAGCAAACATACCTAAGAGTGGCGCCGCATCTGGTAATAATAAAGCCACCAACATCAACAACATGATTGGAAAAATAATTTTCTCTGATTGGGATACTTCGCGCAATTGTACCATCTCAATTTGACGCTCTTTTTCTGTTGTTAGTGCGCGCATAATCGGTGGTTGAATCAATGGCACTAGCGCCATGTAGGAATAGGAAGCTACCGCAATCGCGCCGAGTAAATCAGGGGCGAGTTTTGATGCTACGTAAATACTGGTCGGACCATCGGCACCACCGATGATGCCAATCGCAGCAGCATCGGTTAAACTAAAGTCAAAAACACCTAGGGCCGTTAGACCAATCGCGCCGAGCAAGGTCGCAAAAATACCAAACTGTGCAGCAGCACCGAGCAGTAGTGTCTTAGGGTTGGCAAGCAACGGCCCAAAATCAGTCAGTGCACCCACACCCATAAAGATAATTAATGGAAACGCACCAGACTCAATTCCGATCACATAAAACACATGCAAGATACCGCTGCCCTCAGCAATACCAGCACCAGGAATATTGGCTAGGATCGCGCCAAAACCAATGGGTAATAATAATAATGGCTCAAATTTTTTAACAATGGCTAAGTATAGAAGCAACATACCTACCAACAACATAAGGCCTTGACCCCACACCATTTGGTTTAAACCGGTATTACTCCAAAGTAAATTTAATTGTTCCATGCTAAATTATGCGAGTGTTAATAAAGTTTGCCCTACCGTTACCGAATCACCTTCTTTAACGCTGATATCAGTAACCACACCACCTCGGGCCGCTCTAATTTCGGTTTCCATTTTCATGGCTTCTAAAATAACCAAAACATCACCTTCATTCACTTTTTGATTTAACGATACCATGACTTTCCAGATAGTACCGGAGAGTGGTGCACCAACTGCTTCACCATCACTAGTTGGCGCATCGGTAACAATCTCTTTTGCAACTGATGCACTAGGTGTTGGTGCATCAGATGCGGCCTTCATTGACGTGATATCACCGCCAGCAGAAACCTCAACGGTGTAAGAGGTGCCTTTAAATGAAACCGTGTACACACCCTCTTCACCGTCTGATTTAGAATAATTATCACTCGCCTGTGGTACTGGCTCAAAGAAATCAGGGTTATTACGATTTTCTAAAAATGAAATACCTACTTGCGGGAAAAGTGCATAAGTCAATAAATCATCAATTTTATTTTTAGATAGAGTGATACCTTTGTCGGCTACAATTTTGTCAAATTCTTGCTCAAGAATATGCATCTCTGGTGCAATATTATCTGCTGGGCGGCAAGTAATAGGCTCACTACCTTCCAAGACTTTGGCTTGTAACGCCTGGTCAACTGGTGCTGGTACTGCACCATACTCACCTTTTAAAATGCCAGCTGATTCTTTAGTAATGGTTTTGTAGCGTTCACCGGTTAATACATTGAGTACTGCCTGAGTACCAACAATTTGTGAGGTTGGTGTTACTAATGGGATATAGCCTAAATCTTTACGTACACGAGGAATTTCAGCCATGACTTCATCAATCTTATCCATTGCATTTTGTTCACGGAGTTGGCTTTCCATATTAGTCAACATGCCACCTGGCACTTGTGAAAGTAAAATGCGCGAATCCACACCTTTAAGTGAGCCTTCAAATTTTGCATATTTGCAACGAATCGGCCTAAAATAAGCGTCAATCTCTTCAAGTTTTTCTAAATCTAAGCCAGTTTTTCTTGGGCTATTTTCTAAAATAGAAACCACAGAATTAGTCGCTGAATGACCATAAGTCATACTCATAGAACCAATTGCTGTATCAACACGATCAATACCTGCCTCAACTGCTTTAATAATACTAGCTGTTGACAACCCTGTGGTTGCATGAGCATGTAGTTGGATTGGTATATCGATCACTGCTTTTAATTCTTTAACTAAATCATAGGCAACATAGGGTTGCAACAAACCCGCCATGTCTTTAATACAAAGCGAGTGCGCACCCATATCTTCAATCTCTCTGGCCATGTCAATCCAAGTTTGCATATTATGTACTGGACTCACGGTATAAGAGATCGTGCCTTGTGCGTGCTGACCTAATTTAATGGTTTGATCAGTGGCTGTTTTCAAATTGCGGATGTCGTTCATCGCATCAAAAATACGGAAAACGTTTACGCCATTCTCAACACAACGATCCACAAACTTACGCACTACATCGTCACTGTAATGACGATAACCTAATAAATTTTGCCCTCTAAGCAACATTTGCTGAGGCGTGTTTGGCATTACAGCTTTGATTTCACGAATCCTATCCCAAGGATCTTCACCCAAATAACGAATACAAGAATCAAACGTTGCACCACCCCATGACTCTACTGACCAATAGCCAATTTTGTCTAATTTGTCTGCAATAGGCAGCATGTCGTCAATACGCATACGGGTTGCGAATAATGACTGGTGTGCATCTCTCAGAACAAGCTCAGTAATTCCAACTGGTTTACCTTCTGTGTTGTTAGACGACTTTCTAGTGATATTTCTTAAAAACTTTAACATTATTTTTACGCCCCTCTGTGCATCTTGATGGCTTGCTCAATAACAAACTTAGTTTCTTCGTCCAATTCGTCTTTTAAGCTTAAATTATCGTCGCGATGAGTGTCATCATCTTGCGATTTCTTATTCATTTTTTGGATAATAATTGACATGGCTTTAGTCACAAACACCAATAAGGTTAAAAACAAAAATACAAAGCCCATACCAAACAAGGTAAGGGTAAGTGCTTCTGCAATAAGATCTGTTTGTTGTTCCATATTTATTCTTTATCTATTAATTTGGTACCGATGGACGGACTTGAACCGTCACTCCGTGAGGAACCGGATTTTGAATCCGGCGTGTCTACCAATTCCACCACATCGGCAATAAATACTTACTTATGTCTAAAGGTAATTCTACCTTTGGTAAGATCATAAGGTGTCATCTCTACCGTGACTTTGTCACCCGGCAGTATGCGAATATAGTGCTTACGAATTTTCCCAGAAATATGCGCCAATACACTGTGGCCATTTTCTAACTCTACTGTAAAGGTAGTATTAGGTAATTTTTCTTTAACCACACCTTCTAACTCAATATAATCGCTTTTTGACATTGTGTCTGTTTATCTCAACTTAAGTAAATGGAATCATTTTACCCGAATGTCTAGCCCTAGACAAAAAAAGGGAAAAGCTCTGGTATTATTCTAATAAGCTATAATTAGCGTATTTTTAGCTAACGTTAACGGACGATGAAAACAAGTTTTGAATTTTTCCCGCCAAGGGCTGACAAGGGCAAACAAACTTTGGCACAAGTTCGACAAGAATTAAGCGAAATCAGTCCAGAATATTTTTCTGTGACTTTTGGTGCTGGCGGGTCAACTCAGGATGCCACACTCGAAACCGTATTAGATATTCAAGCGAATGACGGTATTCCAGCAGCACCGCATTTATCTTGCATTAACTCTGAAAAATCTAAAATTATCGAGCTACTCGATCAGTATAAAGCTACTGATATTAATCGACTGGTTGCGCTACGAGGTGATATCCCATCAGGTGTACGTGATATTGGTGATTTTCATTACGCTAATGAACTAGTTGAATTTATCAAGTCTGAATACAATGATCATTTTCACATTGAAGTAGCAGCTTACCCTGAAGTACACCCACAAGCTAAAAACATTCAGACTGATCTTCAACACTTTGCTAACAAAGTAAAAGCCGGCGCAGATTCTGCTATTACTCAGTATTTTTATAATGCCGATGCTTATTTTAGATTTAAAGATGAAGTCGAAAAAATGGGTGTTGATATTCAAATCACGCCAGGTATTATGCCGATTACCAACCACACACAGCTACTTAGATTTTCTAACATGTGTGGTGCAGAGATTCCAAAGTGGATTTTAGAAAGGCTTAGACTGTATGAGAATGATCTAGAATCTTTAACCTTATTTGGGACAGAAGTCGTGTCTAATTTATGTCAAACCCTTAAAGATCAAGGGGTAGATAGCTTTCATTTTTATTCAATGAACCGAACTGAGCCATCATTATCGATTGCTAAAAGTCTATTTTAGTGCTGCTTGTGCTTGCCAACCCAATCTTGAATCTTGTGTAAGTATTCCTTATCCTTAGAGTGACAATGCTCTTCAAGAATAGCTAACCTTTCACTAAGACTCTCAAAAACATATTCATAATGCTTGTTTTTAATTTCTTCTTTGTAAAGTTTGGTTTTTAAAGTGGCAATAATTGTTGCGAGTGCTATTTCATTTTCTGACTGAATTACACCAGTAACATTAGATTTAAACATTGCATCATTCTTAATTTTCTGCATTTTTTTAATATGCTCATCTTGCTCAGAATGAAAACTAATATTCGGATAGGCCAACCTCAAACTATCGCTTGTCACATAACCCTCATGCGTCTGTAATTTGCCACTATTAATTTGACCTTGAATATCAAAACGACTAATACCTAATATTTTTGCCGCCCTGGATACGCTTAACTTAACCATTCTCTCTCCCCAAAGAATCAATAAAGTCGCTAATTTAACTACCTTAATTTCATTTGTCAAGTGTATTATATTTTGCTAATTTGATTTGCTGAATCTTTTCAACAATAGCGCTATCATTTGCTTCTAAAGCAACATAAATTCGCAAAAAACCAACAGATTTTGCGAATACTCCAATCCTCTCACTTAAGACGATTAACGGTGTTTTAAGCAGTTTATTAAGAAAATTACCATCAATTTTTCTAATCAAATTCACCATTGCTGACAAACTTTCAATACTGGTAATGGTGGTTATAAAATCTTGATTTTTTGACAATTTCAGTAAAGAATCTTTGTGCAATTGAGTTGCTTTGCATTCAACCCTTTCATAAACTTCAACATACTCAACTTGGTTGTTTCGTTTTTCCAAACCCTCTTTTAAGGTTTCTCGGCCACCCTTACCTCTAAAAATTAAAATATTTTGATTTTGCAGTTGTTGCACCTCGTTCAGTGATAACAGCGCTTCACTCGATGCTTTTAGGCTTGGGTAAGCATCGACTTTGAACCCATGATGAATGATTCTATTAGCAGTCGCTGCACCCACAGCAAAGATCTGACAATGTTGTAGATTTAATTTTTCTAAAATCATAATGCCGTATTCAACCGCATTCGCACTAATAAAAATCACTGCATTATATTGTTGATGCAAGGGTATAGCGTTTAACGCCTTAATTTCTAAGGTAGGGAATAAAATTGATAGATGTCCATTATCGTTAACCATGCTCTGTAACACACTAACTTGTAATAATGGGCGGGTTAATAAAATATTCAAAATACGACTCTGGTTTTTAATAGCCTAGCAATTCTGCAATAATACGGATTTTATTCAATGCTGAGCTTTCTGCAAATTTACAAATTAGAATGGTTTTTGCATTAATACTTGAGGCTTCTTCAAGATAAGAACGCATCTGCTTTTCATCCCACACCTCAGCAGAATATAAAATAGGCGTTTGATTAAAGCTTAAAGTTTGCGCATTAATCTGTACCTCATTCAAACCAAGCAAGAGTGGTTTTACTGATTGAAAGCACACATGATAACCGGTTAATAAATCCATAACTGCCTGATCAGGCGCTTGGTCAACAATACAAAATAAAGTGAAGTCAGCTTGATGTTCAGACACACTAGATAATAAGGATGTCAATTGAGTTGTATTTATGAGTTGCGCTTGTTCAATTGACAGGACCAGTTCAAATTCTTCATTTGCATCTTGTATATCTTTAAAGATTTTATCTAGATCTTCATCAGTATCAATCGGCAAGGACAACGCCTTAAACATAGTGGAATAGTAATCAAATCGCCACTCTGAAGGTAAATCATCTGGATAAAAATCATCCTGAAGATTTAAACCACTACGACCAATTAGAAATTCTGTTTCACTCATTAGCGCCCAATCCATTTATAATAGGTAGAAAATTATTTAACATTCAAAACATGGCAGATATTCTACTACCAATTATTGCTTTATTATCAGGTTTTGCGCTTTTAATTTGGAGCGCAGATGAATTCACTTACAATGGCGCAAAAATCGCCAATATTTTTAAAATATCACCGCTAATTATCGGCCTTATTATCTTTGGATTTGGTACTTCTGCACCGGAAATGCTGGTTTCTGGATTGGCCGCGTGGGATGGTAACACAGGCTTAAGTATCGGCAATGCGATCGGTTCTAATATTTTCAACATTGCTTTAGTGCTGGGGATTAGTGCTATCATTGTGCCAATTGAAGTACATGAAGATATCCTTAAAAAAGAGTGGATTTTCTTAATGGTTGCCACCCTTTGTGCGGGCTTACTATTAAGCGATGGACGTCTTGATTTTTCTGATGGTCTTATTTTATTATCAATGCTAGTTTTGTTCCTAGCTTACACATTAAAAGAATCAAAAAATAAAAAACACCATGAATTTGAGGAGCTTGAACATGTCGTAGATAAAAGTCAAACTAGAAAAACTTGGATAATGCTAATCATTAGTTTATTGGTGCTCATATCCAGTGCAAAACTGGTCGTCTATGGTGGTGTCGAAATTGCCAAGTTTTTTGAAGTCTCAGATTTAATCATTGGCTTAACTGTGGTCGCGCTCGGTACCAGTTTGCCGGAGCTAGCTGTCTCTATTAGTAGCGTGCTTAAAAAACAATTTGACATGGTAGTAGGCAACGTTATTGGCTCTAACCTCTTTAACACCATTGCTGTATTGGCTATCCCAGGCTTGATTCACCCTTCCAATGTACCAGAAGACGTCTTAAGTAGAGACTACCCAGTCATGCTAATGCTGACTGTATTGTTATTTTTAGTCTCGTATAAATTTAGCAAAAAACACATTATTAATCGCTTTGAAGGCTTTGTTTTAATCAGTGTCTTTAGTTTTTATCTATGGCAATTATTTTGAATCTAACTCTAGACAGCGTGAAAGCAACAATGCAATTTTCGCAACAACTGGCACAGTGCACCCATAATATCAACCATGCAGTTGTCATCTATTTAGAAGGAGATTTAGGTGCAGGAAAAACCACGCTTGCTCGAGGTTTTATTCAAAGTTTTGGTTTTGATCGTGTCAAAAGCCCAACTTACTCATTGGTAGAAAGTTATCAAAACAACCGTATTAATATTCATCATTTTGATTGTTACCGCCTTAGTGACCCCGAAGAGCTGGAGTATATCGGTATACGTGATTATCTTGGCCCTAACCATATTCAGCTAATCGAATGGCCAGAACTAGGAAAAGGTGTTATTGCACCAGCCGATCTAAGCATCACACTCAGTGGTATTGACCAACAAAGGATGCTGTCAATAACCACTCATACATCTATAGGTACACAATTACTACAATGCGTCAATTCATAGCCTTACTAATTACTTTGTTATGTATCAATGCGTCTTATGCAGACAATCGCGCTACTTTGTTAGATTTTAGCTTTACAACATTAGAAAAACGCACTCAAATCATTATTGATTTAGACAAAAAAATCAAATACAGCATCAATACTAATGTTCAAAAAATTCACTTAAATATTCAAAATGTAAAACTACTAAGTCAAACATATGACAAAATTTTTTACACAGATAGTCGCATCAAGAAAACACATATTAAACGTCAAAAAAATACAATGAACTTTGTGTTTTCGACTGCAGAAAAATACAACGTTAACAGTTACCTTTTACAACCAGATGAAAAATATCAACATCATCGTCTAGTCATCAATCTAAACAATATCACTGCACAACAAAAAATCAAGAAACAAAAAAATAACAAGCTAACACGACAAAATATCAATCAAAAAACTATTTTGATTGACGCAGGTCATGGCGGTCAAGATCCGGGTGCTATCGGCTATAGACACACTCGAGAAAAACACATCACCCTATCGATTGCAAAGAAACTAGCCAAACTAATTAACCGAACTAAGGGTATGAAAGCTGTTTTAACCCGACGTGGTGATTATTTTGTTGGGCTCACCAAGCGTATTAAAATTGCACAGGCCAATAAAGCCTCTGTTTTTGTTTCAATTCATGCTGATGCCGTTCAAAGAAGAAGTGCTAGAGGCGCTTCGGTCTATACTTTATCTGAACGCGGTGGTTCAACCAAATTTGCCAGACAATTAGAGCGGTCACAAAATATCTGGCAGTCGTTTGATAGTCGTAAAAATTTAATAAAAAATGATCAATATTTAAACAAAATATTATGGGATTTTTCTAGAAAAGACCGTGACATTCAAAGCCAAAAACTTGGGTATAAGATCCTGAAACAGATGAGTAAGATTGGTTATTTGCACAAGAAAACACCACAGAAAGCCGGCTTTATTGTACTTAAAACCCCCGCTATTCCTTCGGTTTTAGTAGAGACTGCCTTTATCTCTAACCCTCTTGAAGAAAAACGGTTAAACAACACTAAAGAGCAAGACAAAATCGCTAATGCTATTTATCAGGGTATTTTAAATTACTACCGATAACGGCTATTTTGTCTTATCTGGTACAGCACTTCCTTCAGGTGGCTCGTAGTTAGGATCATTAGGATTCATAAAGATAAAACCATAACCATTTTCAGTGTCAATCTCATCAAAATCAACCACCATCCCTTCTAACAATTCTTTTTGTGAGTAGGCTAATATATACTCAATACCATTAGATTCTAGATGGATATCGCTATCTGAGCGCTCATCAAAGCCCATTAAGTATTGATAACCTTCATCGGTTTTATCAACCGCAAAACGAATAAGCATGCCATGAGCATCTGGGTTTTGAGTAGATAGGCCTATTTCTTCAGCTGCGTTTTTAGTGATTGTAATCATGATGTTTTATCTTTAATAAAATTAACAAATTGTTCAACCCAATGGTTACCACCAACATTTCTAAGATGTGAATAGGTTGCCAAAAGATTATGTTTTAGAATGCCGTCACGCTTATTATCCACACCTACACCACGTAAAACCTTATAGGCATAATGGGTTTTTGGATCAATATTTTCAAGCTTAGAATAATGAAACTCATGTGCAGAAATCTGCTCAGCCACTTCATTCCAAGGGTGTTTTTCTGTTGGTACTAGTTGTACATAACCTCGACCAATTGGCTTAGGCGTCATTAGCGTGTCGGCTTCAACAACACCAACCATTTTATGCGACTTACCTTGATGCGTAATTTGTCGGCTCAAATACATTAAGCCGCCACACTCAGCATAAGTGGGCAATCCCGCTTCAATTTTGGTCTTAATATCGGTTAATAAAGATTGGTTTTTGGATAAAGCGTCGAGTTGCATCTCTGGAAAGCCACCGCCAATAAATAAAGCATCTGCCTTAGGTAATTGAGCATCTGTCAGTGTATCAAAATACTCTAAGTTGACCCCTAGAGACTCAAAAGCATTAAGGTCATCCGGGTAATAAAATCCAAAAGCACTGTCCTTAGCCACCGCTATTGTTAGAGTGTGCACAGTATTATTTACCACGGGTGTAGAAGGTTTAATCGTTGTTTGCTTTAATGCTAGCAGTGTTGATAAATCTACCTGATCCTCAATATGCTTAGCTGCAAGATCAATAAAACTTTGTGACTCAGGCGTTTCATTGGCTGGCATCAACCCCAAATGACGTTCATCAATAATAAGTTCTGCAGAGCGACGAATAGCACCGATGATAGGAATATCTGTGTAATATTCTATGGCTTGAATGAGCTTTGATTCGTGACGATCACCTGCTATTTTATTAAGAATGATGCCAGCAATATCTACATCTTTATCAAATGCTTGATAACCACTGACTAGTGGCGCAACACCTCGTGTGATTCCAGTAGCATCAACGACTAAAACAACTGGCAACTTAAGCAACTTGGCAAGATCTGCATTCGCATCGCCACCGGTCACTTTCATGCCGTCAAATAGACCTTTATTGCCTTCAATGATGGTTATGTCACTATGTCCGGCGTGTTGCTCATACAGATGAGTAATTTCGTCCTCAGACATGTTATAAAAATCAAGATTATAGCAAGGGTTGCCACTGGCTTGAGACAGCCAAATTGGATCAATATAATCAGGGCCTTTTTTAAAGGCTTGAACATTTAGTGATTTCGCTTTAAATGCTGCGCACAATCCCAAACTGACAACGGTTTTGCCTGAGGATTTGTGTGCAGCGGAAAGATAGATAGATGAAGCCATACTTTTATTATATCAAAAAGATCTTAAATCCTAAATTATGACAACGACAAACTTTCATATACATATCAAAATCAAACAGACATAGTTATTTATATGCTGAATGTTTTTGTAAAGTGTATGAAAGCTTGTCTAAGTATAAATCTAAGACTTGTGATGAGGGTCAGCAATTTCATCTGCCAAACTCTCAGGTAAGAAAGGTAAAAACTTCACTAACAGAGTCACAGCAATTAGTGCTACTGCGATACCACCAACACCCAACATCATTTCAGGTAATGATGGTGTATAAGCAGCAATACCACCATAACCTTCTAAAATCTCTTTACCTGGGAACATTTCCATCGGGTAAGCTTGACCACCAACAATAATAATGTAAAGCTGAATAACGCCACCAATCAGAATAAAAATTGAAGCCAAACCTAATGTCGAACGATTGCCTCGAAGTGCTGGATGATAAATCAATGCCATTGGGATTAAACCGCCTAAGATGATTTGCCCATACCAAAACAGCTGAGTATAAATACCACCATCAAACAAAATAAAGTTTTCAACGCCAGCATTTTCAGCTAAATACAAATTACCCAAGTGCTTCACTGCAACAAAATACATTACTGCTGCGACAAATATGCCTAGAAGACTACCCAAACGATTAACCACTGCATCACCTAACGGACGCTCAGTCCATTTATAGCTAGCCATCAAAATTAAGATAAAGAAAGCCAGGCCAAAGGCAAATGACATAATAATAAACATTGGTGCCATAATCACTGCATCATAGGCCTGACGAGCCACTAAGAAACCAAAAATAGAGCCCGTACCGGTAGTTAGGATTAAACGCCATGAGAATGCAGCCAAGCCAGCTTTAGAGGTAAACTTATTCATACGACGCTCAAACATCATCCATAAATACACAGCAACAATCACAAAGAAGCCGTTATACAAAATAATGTTCCAGGCGAAAATTGATTTAAAGTTATATTCAGTCATCGCCACAATCAAGCGATCAGGGCGGCCTAAGTCAAGCACCAACACCATTAAACCACCTGCCAATAGCGCCAATGCCAATAAGCCAGATAAACGTGACAAGGGCTTGTACATTTTCTTATGGAAAACAGAGGCAATTGAAGCAACATTTAACGCGCCAGAAGCGGCAACAATTAAGAACAAAGCAAATACATGAGGTACACCCCACACAATACGGTTACTCATGCCAGTCACATAGTGACCATGGTGCTCCATATAAAAAACAGCACCCAATGCCGCTAAAATAAGTACGCCTAAGCCTGCAACCAATGCATAAAAACCTAAACTTACTCCCTGAATCTCTTCGTAACGAATGTTCATAAAATTCCTAAATTTTGTTACTGTTAAATGCCGCTATAACGTACACCAGTATTCAGATCTAAATCTGCTCTGATTTGTGCACTTTGAACTTTTTTGAGTGTTTGGTTGATATTACTTTTTGGGTCATATAAATCACCAAAGATAACCGCATCACTATTTACGCTAGCAACACAAGCTGGTGATTCACCATTATCAACCTTATGCACACATAAAGTACAAGACTCTACTGTGCCTTTACCGCGTGGCATATGCTCGCGTTGGTCGGTTAAATCTTCATGTACAAATGAACGCGCATCGTATGGACAAGCCATCATACAATAACGACAACCAATACAAAGGTGTTTGTCCACTAGAACAATACCATCTTCGCGCTTCATTGAGGCGTTGGTTGGACAAACATCCACACAAGGTGGTTCTTCACAATGCTGACACATTAGTGGCAAGCTAGTGATCTTCCCCGTGGCTTTGTCCTGTACTTTTAACTTCCTAACCCAAGTTGGTTTTTGATCACCGGTTGAATGTACTTCACTACCCCAGCCATTTTCTTGTTGACAGGCGCTAACCATGCCATCAATCTCGACTTCAGTTAGTTTATTGGTATCAATCAACATACCCCAACGCTTTTCATTGGTAACCGGATTTTCGTTTGCGTTAGCTGCAAAAGTGGTTAAAGTAATACCACTGACAATAGTAGCAACACCGACAGTAGTCGCACTACTGGTTTTAATAAAATCACGACGATTTAATGTTTTACTCATTATTTAGTCCCTTTTCGTGGTGTTGTACGATGACAACTAAAGCAATCAACACTCACACTCACCTGTTGATGACAAGTTGAACAGAATTGATCTTTATCATTTACCGGATGGTATTGATTGGTTTTTTTATCTTTAATTGCATGACAGTTAACACAACCTTTAAGTGAACCTTCTTTAGTACGCACACCTTCTCTGAGTGTTTTATCACGCTTATGATTTAAAAAATCAGGGTGCATCTTACGAATAACATCAAGGCCATCGGTGTGAAAAATCTTACCTGAAGCCTTAATACTACTAGCTTCTTCACCTAAATTAGAATGGTCCGCATGCTTATCAGCAAAAACATTGCCCATCAATAAAACCATCAATATAGCTACTAAACGATACATATTTTTTTTCTCGTAAATTGAATCAAATTAATCGCTACCTAAGCCCATTTGGATGTAACCCGTTGGGCAAACATCTGCACAAATATGACAACCAATACACTTATCATAGTCAGTATCAACATAACGACCGAGTGTTGCCTCGTCTTTCTTCACTTTAAAGACCGCATCCTGTGGACAATACATCACACAGTTGTCACACTCAAAACACAAACCACAAGACATACAACGACCTGCTTCTTTCTGTGCTTCTTCTTCAGTATAGCCAATCAAACGCTCATCGAAATTACCAAGGACATTATCAACATTAACTAATTTATGGTTACGCGCATTTCGATCCTCATGGTCAAAGTGACCTAAGAAGAGCTCGGTATGAGGAATGATAGAAGCGAATGAACGGTCTTCATAGTTATGCACCGCATAGTCAGCTTTATCTGTAGCTTCACCTGGTGTACCAGCTGTATCATAAACTTCAGATGGTGCAAGATCCCACTCGTTAAGTTTTTCCATTAAGTCAAAGTAATGTACGTCAACCTTAGGACGTGCTGATTGATCTTTACCATCAAGGTAATCACCAATACTTTCTGCAACAATACCAGCTTGACCAATCGCCGTGGTTAATAGATGCGGACGAACCACATCACCACAAACAAAGAAGCCTGGCTTGTTAGGTATTTGGTAGTTTCTATCAGCATCAATAAAACCATGCTCATTAAAGAATGATCCATCAATACCTTCGTTGTCAACTGATTGACCAATCGCCGGAACAATTAATTCACACTCAACATCAAACTCTGAGCCTTCGATCTGTGTAGAGCCATCATCTTCTAGGCGTATAAAGCGTAATGCTATAGCACGACCATCTTCATCTTTAATGACTTCAACTGGCTGTAATTGACCTTGAATTTCAACACCTTCACGATTTGCATCGTCAATCTCTTCTTGTGCTGCTGGCATGTTCTCAATCGTAGAACGGGTTGTTAATAATACATCGGCACCTAGGCGCTTAGAAGTATCGACCACGTCATGCGCTGTATCATTAAAGATAATATGTTCAGGGCGATCTTTATCGGGAACGTTATCAATGTTACCTAAACGACGGGCAACTGACACAACGTCAATAGAAGTATCACCACCACCAATACAAATTACTTTACCAGTAATGTGTTTCAAACGACCTTGGTTATAAGCTTCAAGGAAAGCGACACCTGATACACAGTTAGTTGCATCGCCACCTGGAATTGGTAAAGAACGACCACTCATTGCACCTAAGGCAAATAAAACTGCATCGTATTCTTCTTCTAATTCTTCAATGGTGACATCAACACCAACTTTGGTGTTCATTTTAGTCTCAACACCAGTTTCTAAAATACGGTCAATCTCGTACTGCAATACGTCACGTGGCACACGATAATCAGGAATACCGTACATCATCATACCACCTAATTTTTCGTATTTTTCAAATACAGTGACTGCGTGGCCTTGCTTACGTAATTGTAATGCAGCAGTTAATCCGCCACAACCACCACCGATGATCGCTACTTTTTTACCAGTAGGTTCAGCGTTTACATCAAATTTAAAGCCTTCTTCTTTTGCATTATCACCAATGAATTGCTCAACAGCATTAATACCAATTGTGTCTTCTACTTCATTACGGTTACAACCATCTTCACAAGGCGCAGGACAAACACGACCCATGATTGATGGGAATGGGTTTGCATCTGTAGAACGTTTAAATGCGTACTCTTGCCATGACATATCACCTGGTGGTTTTTCCATGCCACGAACAATATCTAACCAACCACGAATATTGTGGCCTGATGGGCATGAAGCCTGACAAGGTGGTGTTTGAGTTACATAGGTTGGACACTTATAAGTGGTGTCATTTTGGAAAATCTTTTGGTTCCATGGTACTGTGCCCATCTCATCACCTTCAGCTTCATCTTTAAACATTCTGAACGTGTGGTTATCACCTTTATAATTTTGTCCGTATGGATTCTTTTGCATATCAATTCTCCTTAACTATTATTCTGTTACTTCTTCAGCTATTTGCGCTGCTGAATCGTCTGTTTGTGGTTTCTTCATAATGATTGCTTCACTCACCAATTGGTGGGCACTTACAATCATGTATGGGTCAAAATCAAATTTTGGTAAAACTTTAGAAAACTGTGATTTACAAATTGCACAAATTGCAACCAATGTATTAACACCGTCTGACTTTTCTACTTCTTTTAGAGCCTGCATTCTTGGCATAGCACCCTTAATACGAATCTCCATTAAATCATCTGTTAATAAGCCGGCACCAGCACCACAACAAAACGTTGCTTCTTTAATCGTAGAGCGTTCCATATCAACATAGTTGTTACAAACTGCTTTAATAACTTCACGTGGCAAGATGAACTGACCATTTGGAATACCGCCCATATTCGTTGCTCTTGCAACGTTGCAAGAGTCATGGAAAGTCACTATACGATCATCATTTGCAGACTTATCAAACTTTAATATATTGCGTTGGATTAAATCGTGTGTATATTCAATAATGTGCTGTGGTTGCGGGTAACGTGAATCTAATTGGTTTTGTAATTTCAAACCAAATTCGTCTGTTGCACCTGCACCAACACCGATTAATGTGTTCCAGAAACTATAAGCTACACGCCAAGCATGCCCACACTCACCGACAATGACACGAGACACTTCTAAATCTAGTGCTGCCTTACGAATACGCAATGCTGCCTTACGCATGATATCGTACGAGCCAATAAACATACCAAAGTTTGCACCTTCAGAAGCGTATGAACTCATGGTCCAGCTAACGCCGTCTTCATGGAAAACTTTACCATAGCCGATTAAGCCATCAATATGTGGCTCAGCAAAAAAGTCTGCTGATGGAGTAATGAGTAAAATCTCTGCACCCTTAACATCTAATGGATACTTAATTGCAATACCAGTTTCTTCTTCAATTTCTTCTTCAAGATCTAATAAAGTATCGCGCAATGCTGGTTCAGGTAATCCGAGGTTATTACCTATGGTAATCGCTTTACCTAAAATTTGGTTACAATATTTTTGTCCAACACCAACAGCGTCTAATACTTCACGAGCAGCCATTGAGATCTCAGCGGTATCAATACCATATGGGCAGAATACCGAACAACGACGACACTGTGAACACTGATGGAAGTAGTTATACCAATCATCTAGCATTTTATCGTCTAGCTCTTTAGCGCCAACCAATTTAGGGAAGTATTTACCCGCAAAAGTAAAGTGACGACGATACACACTTCTAAATAAATCTTGACGGGCAACTGGCATGTTCTTCGGATCAGATGAGCCCAAAAAGTAATGACACTTATCAGTACAAGCACCACACTTGACACAAGAATCTAAAAAGACTTGTACCGAACGATACTTAGATTTAAGTTCGCCCATTTTCTCAATCGCAACTTCTTGCCAATTGTCTACTTTTTCGCCCGGGAAACCAAGCGGATTTTGAAATTCTTCTGAAGACTTGAATGGGCCATCGCCCTCCATAATGCCTTCTTTAATTTCAGGAATTTCTAAATATGTTGGTAAAACCGGTATATCAAATTCTTTAGCAGCCATGTTATTCGTCCTTACCTAAAGTTTGTTGTAATTTTACTGTGTGCTCTTGCTCTTGCTTCAACGCCCAAGGGGAAATGTGACGCTTCTTACGTGCATCATCTACCTGGTTAAGTGTTGGACTAAAGAATATGCCCGGCACGTGTAATAATTTTGAAATTGGGAAAATTGCCATCAGCACAAATACCAAGAAAAGATGGACTAAGAAATGAACTTCAGTTGGTAGGTCTGCCCAATTAAAGGTAATTAAACCTGAGGCAAATTCTTTAACCATGATCACATCAGTATGGTTGTTAGTAAAAGTCATTACCGCACCACTAATACCAATGATTAGTAGCATAATCAGCATTAAATAATCTGAAGGTGCTGAAATATAACGAATACGCTCAACAAAAATACGACGACCCATTAAACCAATTAGGCCAATCACCATAGCAAAGGCCGCGTATTTAAAGGGTTGAACAAATAAAAATATTTCAGGTAGATCACCTGGCCAAAAATAGCGCGCATGGCGAACTAGAACCAGTAATAAACCAAAGTGGAACAGCCAGCCAAATAGCCAGGTCCATTTGTTAGCCTTGAATAAACTTTCAAATAAGACAACTTCGCGTGCCATACGCATAACCACACCTGTTTGTGTTAATGGGGTTGGTGCAATCGGAATTTTAAGAGGGGCGGGGGTAACCCAATATTGATAGATTTTTCTCGCCGTTCCAATTACGAAGATAGCTAAAGATAAATAAAATAAAGCCGTAAAAATAGTGCTTATTGCAGACATATTATTCTCAAACTCAATATATTATTGTATTGTTAATGTAAAAAGCACCCTCTAAAACAGGTACTTTTAGTGCTTATATCGTTTAGATACAACCTGTTGGCTTTGGAAGGCCAGCGAAACGACAACCTTGCTTACCAGGACCGTAAGGAAATAAAGAGTAAAGGTACTTAGAGTTACCTTTTTCTTTACCAAATTGTTTACCAATTGCCTTAGTTAATACGCGTACCGCTGGTGCGATTTGGTACTCTTCAAAATAATTACGTAAAAAATTAATCACATCCCAATGTTCCTTAGATAACTCAATTTCATCACCTTTTGCCATTTCAACAGCAATTTCTTCCGTCCAATCTTTAAGATTTACTAAGAAACCTTCTTCATCTACATCTGCGCCTAAAATATCAGCCATCGTTTTACTCCTATATATAAAATTACATTAAACCCAAGAAACCGCAGTTCCATGCTCAACAACTAAATCAACAAAACCTGCATAATCAACTAATTTGATATTATCTGCAACTTTTGATGAAATTCCTCTCGCATCAACATCACCTTGCAATGCGTAGACTCTACCTTGAGTTGCAAGATCTGCAAGCATTGGTGAGTTCGCGTTATTCGCAGCACTAATTACACCGTCTTCAATCAACAAAATAACACTAGTGTCATCAATTATATTTAAACAAGACTGTAATGAATTGCGCTCGAAAGATGATTTATTTACTGTATGTAACATAGTCAACCTCCCTTAAAAACTTAGACATACGTCTTGATCAGACATAATTTTAGAAAGCTCAGCATTTGAAACAATCTTAACGCTTGTTTTTTCAGCCCAATCATCGTCTTCATCTTCATACACTAAAGGCATTAGATCGTCAGCTGTTAAGCCTCTTTCTTCTAAAGATTCAGCTGAAACATACAATTTGTTAATATCGTAATCACCTAAAGCATGGAAAGTCTTAGAAAAGTTTTTCATGCCAATGCCATCAGTATTTTGACCTTCAATGATTTGGTAAACGCCATCATCAATAAAGGCTAAAGATACATCTTGTTCAAAAGCTGCAGCAATTAATACCACTTCTAACGATTCGATTGCATATGCCGTACCGTAAGAAGCCTTACGATTTAAATACATAAATTTCTTTGTTGCCATCTTAATCTCCAAACACCACTAAACGATCCGACTGAATACCGGCTTCAATCAACTGACCTAAACCTGAAATACGGAATGCTGGATGAATATTATTACCTTCAATGCCATTCTTCTTTGCTTCAGATTCGTCAAGCATGCCGCGACGAAGCGCTGCTGCAATACACACTACAAGCTCAGGCTCACCATCGGCATTCTTAATGCCTAGCTCAGCCCATTGGTTTACGACATTACGGTCGTCTTGTGGTGGCATCGTAAAACGTGATGCGTTATTAACACCATCATGATAGAAAAATACACGAAAGATTTCGTGGCCAGCTGCTATCGCTGCTTTGGCAAATTGGTACGCCGAATCAGACGCTTGGTGCTGATACGGGCCCTCGTTAATTTGAATAGAAAATTTCATTTAACTAGCCTTTAGAAACGAATATAAGCAGATGAATTTAACTGGTGACGTGTACCTTTCCAGTCAGAAACGTGGAACTTAGTAAACGGTAATCCAGTCTTTTCAAAGAATGCTGGCCAACCAATACGCTCAACCCACTCACCAACTCTTTCCCAGTCGCGAGCATCACCTTTGTACACTTCTAAAATTTTCTTAACAACAGCACCAACTTCCGGCCATCTAGGCGGGTTGTTTGGTAGGCCTGCTGCAACAAGCTTCTGGAAAGAAGGCTTAGAACGTGCATTAGAGTGCTTACCACCGATCCAAATAGCGATCTTTGAATGCTCAGGATCGTTAATTTGCATTGGAGGACATGGTGGAAAACATGCACCACAACAGATACATTTCTTCTCATCAACTTCTAATGTTGGCTTGCCGTTAACTATTGCAGGACGAATCGCTGCTACTGGGCAACGTGCTACAACGGTAGGACGCTCACAAACGTTGGCAACGAGATCATGGTTGATCTTAGGTGGCTTAGTATGTTGAATGTTAATCGCGATATCACCGTGACCACCACAGTTAATTTGACAACATGAAGTTGTCATATGTACACGGTTTGGCATCTCTTCTTTTTGGAATTCTTCATACAGATCATCCATCAGTGCTTTTACAACACCTGAAGCATCTGTACCTGGAATATCACAATGTAACCAGCCTTGAGTATGTGAAATCATTGACACTGTTGGGCCTGTACCGCCAACTGGAAAACCAGCGTCTTGTAACGCTTTAACTAATGGTTCAACTTTAGATTCTGCATCAACCATAAATTCAATGTTTGAACGAATAGTAAAACGCATGAAACCATCGCCAAATTCATCAGAGATATCACATAATTTTTTAATTGTGTAGACGTCCATTTGTCTCTGCGTACCAGCACGAACAGTCCAAATTTCTTCATTATTTTTTGAAGTATGGTGTAATACACCTGGACGTGGACGATCATGATAAGCCCATTGGCCGTAGTTACGACGCATTGTTGGGTGCATGTATTGGATAGGGTCTGGACAGCCAGATTCGATAGGCATTCTTGGTGCTTCAGCCATAATATTTCTCCTAATATATAGTATTGGGCGAAGAAAACTTCACCCTAAAAATTGTTACTTAAATTACAGTGTGTGTTACGCGCTTGCTTCGGCTTTGTTTTCGAACCACTTAACCGCTTCTTCGTCCCACTTATCCATACGAACATATGACATGTAACGTGGTGAATCAACCATGTTAGGATTAACTTCTAAGCCAATACCTTCCATAAAGTTCACAATTCCAATGCGCTCGATCATTTCACCTGTTCTTTCGTGCTCTAGTGCATTCTCAGCAAAGAAGTCAATAACTTCGCCTGCTAATGCTTCGATTGCCTCGTAATCTTCTTCTGTCTCAAGCTTCATAAATGGAACAACAACGGTACCAAATAAGTCACCGATCTTTAATGTACGCTTACCACCCATACAAATCGTTACACCTTTGTCATCGCCTGTTGCTAGTATTGCTTCAGCGGGAGCTCCCTTTTGAATATATTTATGCGTTAATGGTGAAGTTACATTTAAACAGTGCATACATTTAACACAGTTTTTGTTATCGATTGTTAATGAAGTGTCGCTTTCAACTTTCATACATTGCGTAGGGCAACGAGAAGTAATGTTGTCAACAACGTAATCCATACCTTTGTCTGCAACCATTGCTTTCCATAAGTCTTGGTTGATTTTAATATCATCTCTCCAAGTACCGATAGTTGCAAAGTCTGAACGCTCAATTGAGTTCATGCAGTCGTTAGCACAACCCGAAACCTTAAATTTCATTTTGTATGGTAATGCTGGACGATGCATATCATCTAGGAATGCGTTTACTAATGTACGTAATGCTGCTTGCTCGTTTGTGTTTGACATTTCACAACGTGCTGCACCAACACATGACATACCTGTACGTACTGCAGGACCTGCACCACCCATATCAAAGCCAAGTTCGTTAAGCTCGTTAAAAATAGTTTGCGTTGTCTTTTCAGTTGCACCTTGGAACATAATGTCGCCAGACTGACCGTGAAATGCAATCAAACCAGAACCACCGTTATCAACAAATGTATCACACATGTTTCTTAAAAGATCTGATGTGTAGTGCATGCCTGCTGGCGGTTGAATTCTTAATGTATGGAACTCAGCTGCAGCCTTAAATTTATAGTCGCCGTTTTCATCTTTAAGCTCATTGAAACGTGGAATTACGCCGCCGCCATAACCGATAACACCAACTGTGCCACCTTTCCAGTAACCTTTTTTAGTTACGTATGATGTTTCTAATGTTGCTAAAACGTCGCGCACCATGTCAGCACCTGCATGATCGTCACGTGCTAATCTTTTAAGGCCTGTTACAAACGAAGGCCATGGACCATTTTCCAACTCATCAAGGTTGGGGGTGTTGTATAGCTCTTTTGCCATTTTATTTCTCCAGTATATTTAATAAATCTTCTAATCTTAAAAAAAAAGAAGATGTGAACGGGTCAAATTATACTTGGAATGTAAACAATACCACCCTTTATTAGTGATATTTTTGACTATCCCTTAGGGGGTATAAGATTAGAAAATCGAACCTAATGATTGGTTAAATATTGATCAACTTTCTCGGCAACGCCACGACCCTCATGAATTGCCCATACTACTAATGATTGGCCACGACGGCAATCTCCAGCAGTAAACACGCCTTTTTTAGAGGTAGCATATTCACCATAAGCAGCTAGATAGTTTCCACGTGCATCAAGCTCAATATCAGCATCATCACTCAAATAATGCTCTGGTGACACAAAACCCATAGACAACAATACCAATTGTGAATCCCATGTTTTTTCACTGCCTTCAATTTCAATCAGTTTGCCATCTTTAAAATCAACATTAACCGTATTTAGGCCTGTTACCTTGCCTTCATCATTCTTAATAAAAGATTTGGTCATCAAATGATATTGTCTTGGGTCTTCGCCAAATACTTGCGCAGCCTCTGCATGGCCATAATCAACACGATAAATCAATGGCCACAGTGGCCAAGGATTATTGTCTGCACGGTCTTCGGGTGGCTTACCCATTAATTCAAAATTCACAATCGATTTAGCACCTTGGCGTAGCGCTGTACCAATACAGTCTGTACCTGTGTCACCACCACCAATCACAATTACATCCTTACCTTTAGCAGATAAATCAGAATCATCTGCATGACCAGTATCTAATAAACTTTTGGTATTTTTAGATAGATATTCCATTGCCATGTGTACACCATTAGCATCACGATTATCTACTGGCAAATCACGTGCTTGAGTTGCACCAGTAGTAAACACTAAAGCATCAAACTCTTTTTGTAAATCAGCAGTAGTGGTATCTTGGCCAACATTAACGTTGGTGATAAATTCAACACCAGAATCTTTAAGTAAATTGACACGGCGATCCACCACATCTTTACCGAGCTTCATATTTGGAATACCGTACATCAATAATCCGCCAATACGATCATCACGTTCAAACACAGTTACACTATGGCCAATTTTATTAAGCTCATCTGCTGCTGCTAAGCCAGCAGGACCAGAGCCAACAACGGCAATTTTCTTGCCGGTACGATACTCCACCATGTGTGGTTGAATCCAACCCTCTTCAAAGCCACGATCGATAATTGTTTGTTCTATATTTTTAATGGTGACAGCAGGATTGTTAATACCAAGCACACAAGAACCTTCACAAGGTGCCGGACAAACTCTACCGGTAAATTCTGGGAAATTATTAGTCTTGTGTAGGCGAATTAATGCCTCTTGCCACTTGTCGTTATAAACTAAATCATTCCATTCTGGAATTAAATTATCAACCGGGCAGCCGTTTTCTGATTGGCAAAATGGCACGCCGCAATCCATACATCTTGCGCCCTGCTCTTGCAACTGTGCAATGTCATGTGTGCCTGTAAAAATTTCACCATAATCTTTAATACGTAGCTCAACTGGGCGATAATCCTCAGTCTTTCTATCAAACTCCTTAAAGCCAGTTACTTTTCCCATCACTCTCAAACACTTAAAACTAAAGCGCATAATTATGCCATAGATTTGCCTTGTTTAGCAATCAGAATGACTGTATAATTGCCCCTTTTTACAGAATTAACATAAAGGAAGCACTCTCATGAATTTAATTGATCAAATTGAGAACGAACAACTAAGATCAGATATACCTGAATTTTCATCAGGTGACACCGTTGTTGTACAAGTTAAAGTACGTGAGGGTGACCGTGAAAGACTACAGGCATTTGAAGGTGTTGTTATCGCTAAGAAAAACCGTGGTATCGGCTCAGCATTTACAGTGAGAAAAATCTCTCATGGTGAAGGTGTTGAAAGAGTTTTCCAAACACACTCAAAAATGATTGATTCAGTAGAAGTTAAGCGTCGCGGTAAAGTTCGTCAAGCGAAGTTATATTACCTTCGTGAGTTAACAGGTAAAGCTGCAAGAATTAAAGAAAAGTTGGCTAAGAGATAAGCCTTATATTTTTCCAATGAAAATGCCGGTCTTTACCGGCATTTTTTATGCCATAATTTCAAACCGTGAATAACACAACCTTAATTGAAAAATTTCTAGATTATTTTTGGCTGTCCTCTGGCGCAAGTCAAAACACGCTGAGTGCTTATCGCTCAGACCTTAAGTTATTTTCAAAATGGCTTGACAACGATCTTTCCCATGTTGGTAATACTCATATAAACGTCTACTTCAAACACAGGCAACTTAGCTCTGCCACACAGTCACGCATCCTTACTTGTTTGCGTATTTTTTACCAATATCTAATCACCCAAAAATTAATCGAAACTAACCCAACCGCCAAATTACATCATCCCAAGAAAACGCAAAAATTACCCATTTTCCTTAATATCGAAGAGGTGGATCGGTTGTTAAATACACCAGATAAAAAGACCATCTTTGGACTGCGTGATCGCGCCATGCTAGAGCTGCTCTATTCTTGTGGTTTACGGGTTTCAGAACTTATCACTCTAGATTATCACAACATTAATTTAAATGAGGAATACATTCGCATTCATGGCAAAGGCAACAAAGAACGCCTCTTGCCCATGGGCGAAGTAGCAATGGATTACCTTGATATTTACGAGAAAAAGGCACGTCCTTTTTTACTAAAATCAGGTCAGACTGATCATTACTTTTTAAGTAATCGTGGCTCAGGCATGAGTCGACAAAATTTCTTTTATATTGTTAAAGCTTATGCCGCCAAAGCCGGTATTGATAAGTCACTATCACCACACACCCTGCGTCATGCTTTTGCCACGCACCTGGTACAACAAGGGGCAGATTTACGTAGTGTGCAGTTAATGCTGGGTCATAGTGACATTTCTACCACACAGATATATACACATATCCAAAATGTACAGTTGAAATCCCAACATGCCAAACACCACCCACGGGGCTAATTTTCCCTTTCTACTGTGTTAACTTCAAAAAAATACTCGTAAAAATTAGAAAATTATTATTTTAGATTTTGCTTTGAATGAATTTTGATATTTAAAGAGGTAGATTTACTTGTTTTTGTATTTATTTTTAATATTTTACGAGCCAGAATTGCCTTTATTTGATAGGAGTGTACCTACGAGTACGTGACTGAAAAGAAAGTGATTCTAACAAAGTAAAATGCAAAAATAATTACAAATACTGGACTTCCAGGATCTCATATTTGATGTCGCCAGCCGGCGCTTTAACGGTAACTTCCTCACCTTCTTCATTGCCCATCAGTGCACTGGCGATAGGCGAATGGCATGATATTTTACCCAATGCAATATCAGCCTCATCTTCACCAACGATTTGATAAGTGATTTCACTGTCATCTTCAACATTCATCAAGGTAATGGTGGTGCCAAAAACACAGCGACCATCTTGATTAAGCCTAGCAACATCAATCACTTGCATATGTGATAGTTTAGATCCGATTTCCTTAATGCGTCCTTCACAGAAGCTTTGCTCTTCTTTGGCGGCGTGATATTCAGCATTTTCTTTAAGATCACCGTGGGCACGTGCCGTGGCGATATCTTCAACAATACGAGGGCGCTCAACATCTTTGAGTTTTAAAAGCTCTGCTTCTAGTGCTTTTGCACCACCAACCGTCATTGGGATACTTTCCATAATCTTAATTATTTAAGGATTGCACCGTTCTAACGGTAATTTCTTCATGCGTTTTCAAGCCATCTAACATGGCAAATGCTGCCGCAACTGTAGTGATGAAAGGCACTTTATGCACCAAAGCTTGGCAACGTATCGCTGCTGCATCTTCAACACCTTGGGTGTCTTCTGTCGAGTTGATGATTAAATCAATATCATCGTTTTTAATCATATCCACAATGTGTGGCGAACCTTCAGAAACTTTATTCACCATTTTACATTCAAGACCCGCCCCAACCAAAGTTTCTCTATTACTGCGTGTGGCTACTAAGCTAAAGCCTTGTTTAGCCAAGCCCTTACCTAAATCAACCAAGTCATCACGATCAAGCTTGCGCAAGCTAACAAAGACTTTGCCGCTGGTCGGTGCACGCGTTCCTGCAGCTAATTGGGCCTTGTCAAAGGCTGTGGCAAAGTCATCGCCGATACCCATCACTTCACCCGTTGAGCGCATTTCAGGACCTAGAATTGGATCCACACCTAAGAATTTATTGAATGGAAACACCGCTTCTTTCACGCTAAAGTGTTTTGGAATAATTTCTTTAGTAAAGTTAAGTTCTTTTAATGTTTTACCAGCCATCACGCGTGCTGCAATACTTGCCAGTGGCACACTAATGGCTTTAGACACAAAAGGCACGGTGCGTGATGCGCGAGGATTAACCTCAATAATATAAATTTCACCGTCTTGATAAGCTAACTGCGTATTCATCAAGCCAATAACGTTAAGTTTTTTGGCCATAGCCACGACTTGTACACGCATCTCGTCTAGTACATCGTCTGGCAGCGAATAAGGGGGCAATGAACAAGCTGAATCACCCGAGTGAATACCGGCTTGCTCAATGTGTTGCATAATACCGCCAATCACCACATCTTCACCATCACAAATCACATCAATATCCACTTCGATCGCATGATCAAGGAATGAGTCTAACAACACAGGTGAGTCGTTTGAAACTTGTACTGCTGTGTGCATATAGTGATCAAGACTGTCTTTGTCGTAGACAATTTTCATGGCGCGACCGCCCAACACATAAGAAGGTCGAACCACGAGCGGGAAGCCAATTGCATCAGCGATATCTTGTGCTTGCTCTAATGAGCGCGCTGTACCGTTGTGTGGTTGTTTTAATTCTAATTCTTGTAACATTTTAGAAAAACGCTCACGATCTTCAGCTAAATCAATCGCATCTGGACTGGTACCAATAATCTTTGCACCACTCTTTTCTAGCGCTTCAGCCAATTTCAATGGCGTTTGTCCACCATAATGCACAATAATACCATCTGGGTTCTCGACATCAATAACGGCTAAAACATCTTCTAACGTTAATGGCTCAAAATACAAGCGATCCGAAATGTCGTAATCAGTTGAAACTGTCTCAGGATTGCAATTCACCATGATGGTTTCATAGCCATCTTCACGTAAAGCCAATGAAGCGTGCACACAACAATAATCAAACTCAATACCTTGGCCAATACGGTTAGGACCGCCGCCAAGAATCATAATCTTTTTCTTATCGGTTGGATTGGCTTCACATTGCTGCTGGTAGGTTGAATACAAATAAGCTGTTTGTGTGTCAAATTCAGCTGCGCAACTATCAACACGCTTATATACTGGCTTAATATTAAGTACTTTACGACGCTCACGAACAGAAGATTCATTACAATTTAATAATTGCCCAAGACGCGCATCAGAGAACCCTTTGCGTTTCAATGCGAACATCTCGCTGGCTTCAATATCAGAAATATTACCGCCATTAATTTGCATTTCAGAAGAAACAATATCTTTAATTTGCGCTAAGAACCATGGATCAACCTTAGATAAGTCAAACACTTCTTCTATTGACATACCCAATCTAAAGGCATCTGCCAAATAAAAGATGCGTTCGCCACGTGCTGTAATACACTCTGAACGAATCTTATTACGTGCATCATCTGCATTTAAATCTACAATAGGATCTAAGCCAACCTTGTCAGTTTCAAGACCTCTTAATGCTTTTTGCAAAGACTCTTGGAAAGTTGAACCTATTGCCATTACCTCACCCACTGATTTCATTTGCGTGGTTAGACGATCATCAGCTTCAGGAAATTTCTCAAAGGCAAATCTTGGAATTTTGGTAACAACATAATCAATACTTGGCTCAAATGAAGCCGGTGTTTTGCCACCGGTAATATCATTATCAAGCTCATCTAAAGTATAGCCAACAGCTAATTTAGCCGCCACTCTTGCAATCGGGAAGCCTGTTGCTTTGGAAGCTAATGCTGATGAACGAGAAACACGAGGATTCATTTCAATAATGGTTAATCGTCCGTCTTCAGGATTAACTGCAAATTGCACATTAGAGCCACCAGTATCAACACCAATCTCACGCAATACAGCCAGCGAAGCATTACGCATCACTTGGTATTCTAGATCGGAAGAGCACACGTCTGAACTCCAGTCACAAGCCTATCTCGTATGCCGTCTTCTGCTTGAAAAAAAAAAAAAAAAAAAAGACAAAGAACAACACAAC
>CALCCK010000053.1 GCA_937899995.1 uncultured Gammaproteobacteria bacterium | reverse complement strand
GAGATACGGGGTGTGGTGTGCAGTAGTGTGTACGTGTGTTGTAGAGGTGGGAGAGGGTGGTGGTGGATTGGTTGTTGGTTTTTTTTATTTTTGTTTTTTTTTTCAAGCAGAAGACGGCATACGAGATAGGCTTGTGACTGGAGTTCAGACGTGTGCTCTTCCGATCTGTTTCTATTGTTAATTTTGCATTACTTTCTTTTAGTAAGTCAACCTCTTCTTCTAAAGCTTTACTTTTAGATGTTTGTTGAGAAATCAACAATTTATTAGCATTGTAAGTTTGTTTGAGCTTTTCTAATTGTGCTTTAGCAGGTAGAGCACTAGTTAAGTAACGAGAAATCATCCAGCCTGTGGTCTGCTCAAATTTCACTTGAGTCCAGCCACTGTCAGTCGATAATAATTGTAGCTTGGTGCCAGAAGGCAACATTCTAAGTAAATTACTTGGGTTGCTTTGAATTTTGTTAACCGATCGCATTGGGATATCAACCGTATCTGTAACATATATATACGATTGCGCATTCGCCAATGAATACGTTAATAATAGTGACACAAATAAAGACTTTGTTAATCTCATAAGTTGGCTATTTTCTCCAATTGTGTGGATAAATCAGCAATAGCATTTTCAACCGAGGTTAGTTTTTCTTTTTCTTTATTAACCACGGCTTCAGGCGCACCACTGATAAACTTTTCGTTGTTAAGCTTACCTGCAAATTGCGCCCTTTGCTTGTTTAATTTTTCAATTTCTTTGTTAAGTCGAGCTGCTTCCTGGCCCTTGTCAATTAGTCCGGCTAATGGAATCAATATTTTCATTTCGCCGACTAGCACTGTGGCTGATTCTGGTGCTTCATCATTGACGTTAAGCTGGCTAATCTTTTCTAACTTAGCCAAACTATTTAACACCTGTGAGTGAGTGTCTAAACAATGTTGATCACTATTACTGATATTTTGTACGAAACAAGGCAAAGGCTTTGAAGGTGGAATATTCATCTCACCACGGATTTGACGAATACCCAAAATAAAGGTTTGTAACCATTGCATCTCTTCTTCAGCCTGAGTAGAGATTAAATCATTTTCAACCTCCGGGTAAGCTTGAGTCATTAAGCTTTCACTATCCTTATCTGTAAGTGCGCAACACTGCTCGTAAATCTCTTCAGTGATAAACGGAATGATTGGGTGTAACAAGGTCAAAATCTCGTTTAGTACTTTTAGTAGTGTTGCTTGTGTGCCGGCTTTGGTTGTATCATCTACCAATAGTGGCTTAGATAATTCTAAATACCAATCACAATAATCATGCCATACAAATTCGTATAATTCGTGGCTCATTAAGTCAAGACGATAGTCTTTTAGGTGTTTTTCAACATTCACTTTGGTGGCTTGCAAGCGTGACAGAATCCACTCGTCTGAAATAGACAAACTGGCCTTAGTATCAATATTATCACCTTCAAGTTTCATCAATACAAAACGAGAAGCATTCCATAATTTATTACAAAAATTACGATAACCTTCAACACGCTTAAGGTCAAATTTGATATCACGACCAAATGAAGCCAGTGCTGCAAAGGTAAATCTAAGTGCATCAGTGCCGAATGAAGGAATACCATCTGGGAATTCATCCTGAGTTTGTTTTTTGATTTTTTTTGCCATTTCTGGCTGCATCATGCCTTGGGTTCTTTTAACCAATAAATCATCTAAGCTAATGCCATCAATTAAATCGATCGGATCGAGAACATTGCCCTTAGACTTAGACATCTTTTGCCCTTGTCCATCTTTGATTAGGCCAGTAATATAGATGTCTTTAAATGGCACGTCGCCGGCAAATTTTAGCCCAAACATAATCATACGAGCCACCCAAAAGAAGATGATATCAAATCCTGTAACTAAAACATCAGTTGGGTAGAAGCGTGATAACTGTGGGGTTTGTTCTGGCCAGCCTAGGGTTGAAAACGGCCATAAAGCAGATGAGAACCACGTGTCCAATACATCCTCATCTTGTCTAAGCGCAACACCTTCACCAGCTTGTGCTTGTGCTTCTTCTAGTGAATCTGCCACATAAATATTACCTTCATTGTCATACCAGGCAGGAATACGATGCCCCCACCAGATTTGCCTAGAAATACACCAGTCTTGAATATTATTCATCCAGTTAAAATAAGTTTTATTCCAGTTTTCTGGAATAAAACGAATGTCACCATTTTTCACCGCATCAATCGCAGGCTTGGCCAGTGGTGCAACCTTGACAAACCATTGGTCAGTCATATAAGGCTCAATCACTGAGTGAGTTCTATCACCACGAGGCACCATTAAAGTGTGTGGTTCAATTTTTTCTAGCAAACCCTGATCATCTAAATCTTTAACGATTTGTTTACGAGCATCAAATCGATCCATACCAGTATAAGCACTTTTGACTGTGTCGTTAATTTTGGCATCGTCAGTTAGGATATTAATAACGTCTAAGTTGTGACGCTGACCCATTTCATAGTCATTAAAGTCATGAGCAGGGGTAATTTTTACACAACCAGTACCAAATTCCATATCGACGTAATCATCAGCGATGATGGTTATTTTTCGATCAGTCAATGGCAAATCAATAGTCTTGCCGATAAAGTGTGTGTAGCGCTCATCGTCTGGATGTACAGCAACTGCACTATCACCGAGCATGGTTTCAGGACGAGTAGTAGCAACTACCATCACTTCGTCAGTACCAGTAATAGGATAGCGCATATGCCACAGAGAGCCTTGCTCTTCTGTACTAATCACTTCAAGGTCAGAGACAGCTGTGTGTAAGACCGGATCCCAATTAACCAATCGTTTACCGCGATAGATTAAACCTTCATTGTAAAGCTGAATAAAAACTTTATGTACGGCGTCTGAGAGGCCTTCATCCATGGTAAAGCGTTCTCTTTCCCAATCAACCGAAGCACCAAGACGGCGCATTTGTGAAGTAATGGTACCGCCAGAGCGCTCTTTCCAATCCCAAATCTTTTCAATAAATTTTTCGCGGCCAATATCGTGGCGAGTGATGCCTTGTGCAGCGAGTTGGCGCTCAACCACCATTTGTGTTGCAATACCTGCATGGTCTGTACCTGGCTGCCAAAGTGTTTGATCACCCTTGCCACGATGGTAGCGAGTCAGCACGTCCATAATGGTATGTTGAAAAGCATGACCCATATGCAAACTACCCGTCACATTAGGTGGTGGCAGCATAATACAATAGGCGTTTTCGCTAGTGGAATTTAAATCGGAAGAAAATAGATTTTTATCTTCCCAAAGTGAGCGATATTTCGCTTCAATTTGTTCAGGATTGTATGTTTTTTCCATTAACGTATAAAGACGGATAAAACTGTGTAATTATACCAATGAAATCATCTAGCAAGTATAGAAATGAAGTGGCTTAGTTGCTAGGTTTTGGCGTGTTTTCAAAGTGAAAAAAATCATGGTTCAGATACCGAGCCACATCTTCTTCATCCTCAGGAAACCAAGGAATCTCTAATACACCAACGCATAATGATATTTGTTCTCTAACATCATTTAGTGATTCCATAGAGGTATTATCGTGAATTGGGACTAAGCTATTATCGTGACATCGTTGACATTCCTCAGTGTAAAGAATCTCGCCATCAATTAAAATTCTTTTATCGATATCATTAGCGCTAACGCCAAGCATGATAAACACAGGGAAAATTCTTAAAAAATTCAACATAAGCTTAGTTTATAACATTTATAAGATAGAATGCCCATAATTCGTTTTTAAGCATTTATATTAATGACAGGCAAAAATCATTGGTTAATCTACCTATTACGCTGTGCTGATGACAGCCTATATTGCGGTATTACCAATCATTTGGAAAAACGTATTAAACAGCACAATGGTGAATTAGCAGGTGGTGCTAAATACACCCGAGCGAATAGCCCTTGTGAGCTGGTATACCAAGAAAATGCTAAAGATAGAAGTACAGCTTCTAAACGAGAATATGAAATTAAATCTATGACTCGAGAGGGTAAGCTTTTATTGATTAAAACCTCATGAGAGATTATCAAAGAATCTCTTGTGAAGCACATAGTATCTACGAACTAGAGATTATGCGCGGTCAATCAATACAAGTGAGTATTGATATTAACACACAAATTATTCAACCTAAAGACATTCTTACTAAGGCAGGTGCTGAATATTTAATCTTTGTAGATGAAAACAATGTTCAGCAAGAATTACTTGTAGACGTCATTGAAGTGAAGCCTTAGTACAGTTTTTATTAAGAAATTATTTGGTGTGGTTATTTATCTGAGGTTTGGTTTAGCCAACGATCTAAATGGTTTGCAAAAGTTTGTCTGTCTGCCTGGTTTAAGGGTGAAGGGCCTCCCGTTTGCACGCCGCTAGAGCGCATAACATCCATAAAGTCGCGCATACTTAATTTTGACTTTATATTGTCTTTACTAAATAACTCACCTCTTGGGCTGAGAGCCAAGCCACCTTTGGTAATTGCTTCATCAGCAAGTGGTATGTCGCTAGTGATAACTAAATCACCCGCGCTTATTCGTTTAACAATTTCATTATCAGCCACATCAAACCCGGCGCTGACCTGTATAAAATTTAAATAACGAGAGGGTGGCAAATGTATTGCGTGGTTAGCCACTAAGGTGACTTCAGTTTGTGTGCGGTTAGCCGCTTTAAAAAGTATATCTTTTATAACAACAGGGCATGCATCAGCATCAACCCAAATTTTCAACTGATTTTTAGCCTTCATTAGTTAATTGTAAAAGTTATTGAGAATTACTGTTTTTGCAACAGAAAATAATTGAAATCTTGAGTACTACCATTAGGGTGTGGGTGGGTTTCAGAGGTAGTTCGGATTAGTGTAAAGTCGTCACCAAGCAACTGCATGATTTTATCCTTATCGTATTGCACAATGTCTAGATTTGAGCACTGTTTAGGACCTGTTAGGGCAAAGGTAGCTAGTAGAAAATAACCCTGAGGTTTAAGGTATTGATTGAGCTTATTAATGTAAGTTTGTTGATCTTTTTCATCGGTTAAAAAGTGAAAAACTGCACGATCATGCCATAAATCAAACTGAGTGTCAGATTGAAAATTTAAGATGTTTTCATTATAGAAGCTAACTTTGCTAGTGTGGGTTTTCAAACGATCTTTAGTGGTTTGAATGGCGGCAGGAGACAGTTCTAATAACGATAAATGAGTATAGCCCTCATCAAGTAGATTATCAGCCAGTATTGATACACCGGAACCAATATCAATAATAGAGTCAGTTTTCTGAGTGTATTTTAAGATCCAGTCAAACGAGAGGGTGGCGTGATCTTGATGCCAGCTGACCTTAGCATGATCTTTACTTTGGTAAATAGTATCCCAATGGCTGAGTGTATCTGTCATTCGTTTGGTGTTTATAATAATAAGTATTTGGATTATAACGAGTTACCATGAGAATTTTGCACACAATGTTACGAGTAGGAGATTTGGATAAATCTATTGCATTTTACGTGGAAGTTTTAGGAATGAGTCTGTTGCGTAAAAAAGATTATCCCAAGGGTGAATTTACCTTGGCGTTTGTGGGTTATGGACCAGAGTCAGAAAACCCAGCGTTAGAGTTGACCTATAACTGGGGCAAGGATAGTTATGAAGTAGGTACAGGCTTTGGTCATATTGCCATTAATGTAGAAGATGTCTATAAAGCTGTCGAGGTAGCGAAAACAAAAGGCGCACAAGTGATTCTCGAGGCGGGACCAATGAGTGCTGGAACAACCATTGTTGGGTTTTTAAAAGACCCTGATGGCTATGAGATAGAGTTACTTTCTAAGAAATTTTAATCGTAGTTTTTACGACCTGATAGAGCATGTGCAATGGTATTCATATCAGCGTATTCAAGTTCGCCACCAATCGGAATACCGTGAGCAATACGGGTGATTTGAACATCAAACTGTTTCGCCATGTTATTGATGTAATGGGCAGTCACTTCGCCTTCAACCGTAGCGTTAGTAGCTAAGATAACTTCTTCCACTTTTAGATCACGAAGTTTTTGCTCTAGTTCATCTAAACCGAGCTCGGCAGCACCAATCCCATCAATAGGAGAAAGATAACCACTAAGGACAAAATACTTACCTGTGTACACACCACTTTGTTCGATTGCGTGAATGTCAGTTGGCGTTTCAACGATACACAGTTGCGTGCTATCACGATGATCATTGGCACAAATATTGCAAAGGGTTTTCTCACTGAGTGTGCGACATGATGAGCAGTGCTTAACATGCTCCATGGCATCAACTAAAGCTTTAGCTAGTTCGAATCCGCCTTCTCGATCACGTTCTAATAGATGGTAAACAAAGCGTTGTGCAGTTTTGCTACCAACACCAGGTAGTGCACAAAAGGTTTTATTTAGTTTTTCAATCATTAGAAGGGTAGATTCATACCGCCAGGCAACTTCATACCACCAGTAGCGCTTTGCATTTTGGCAGTTGATGAGTCAGCGATTTGCTTGGTAGCGTCGTTAATAGCTGTAAGAATTAAATCTTCCAGCATGTCTTTATCGTCCATGACACCTTCGTCAATCTGAAGATCTGTGGCTTGATGTTCACCATTGATGGTTACTTGAACTGCTCCACCAGCGGCTTTACCAGTTGCTGTTAGATTTTTGATTTCTGCTTGGGCTTTTTGCATGTCTTCTTGTATTTTTTGGGCTTTTTGCATCATGCTAGCCATTCCACCTTTAAACATTTTCTATCTCCTTAATACTGTTAATATCAACCTTTGCGTTAAAGGTTTCTTGTAATTTTTGCACACCTTTATCTTTCATAAATTTTTTTTGTATGGCGGCTATTTTATCATTATTGGCCCGTGTTTCTTTTTGTGCCAAGGTTTGTGTTGTAAGCTTGTTTAAGTTAATTTTAAGTGCAAGTTCGCTAAAATTCGCTTGCAATATAGTTTGGATCGAACGTTGAATATTATCAGTGAGTAAGCTTGAAAATTGCTCATCTAGATTAAGTGTTAGGGTTTGGTTGACCATTTTATCAAACAAGGTGTTTTTTAGTAGCATACGAGATGCTGTATTAAACTTGAGTGATTTGGTAATGTCTTCCCACTGTTGTTGTGAGTTGATATTAAGGGTTGATTCTGACTTGTTTGTTTTATCCAGTTTTAACTTGGGTTCTATGGGTAGTTTTTCTTTAGGTGTTGCCTTGGTTTTAGGCTTTACAGTTAATTTAGGTGTTTTTTTTTCAGTAGTTTTAATGTTAGAATGAAATGCCAACATTCTAAGTAGCGTCATTTCAAAGCCAATTTGCTCACTTGGTGCAAGTGGCATGTCTTTAGAGCCGTTAATTGCCATATGATAATATAATTGTAAATCTTGATTAGAAATTTGAGTGGCCAGAGTTTTAATTTCATTAGAAATTTGAGTGTTATCAATAATCTGGGCGATCGATATTTGATGAAAAAGACTGGTAAGGTCTTTGAGTGCATGAGTCAGGTCTTCACCTTTGTGAGACAAATCCTTAACAAAGTCAATAACAGCTTTGGCGTCTTGATTAAATAAGTGGGTAGCTAAGGCAAGGATGTCATCATGATGCACTAAGCCAAGCATGGCTTTAATGTCTTTAATCATCACTGTACCATTACCGTAAGAAATAGATTGGTCAAGCAGACTTAAGGCATCACGCATAGAGCCATTGCCAAAATCAGCAATCTGACTTAGGGCTAACTCTTCATACTCAAATCCTTCAGTTTCCATTATAAACTTCAGCTGACCTAAAATTTCCTCATGCGTGAGTTTTTGTAAAGTGAACTGTAAACAACGCGATAACACTGTGACTGGTAGTTTTTGTGGGTCGGTGGTTGCCAGTAAAAATTTAATGTGCTCTGGTGGCTCTTCTAGGGTTTTTAGTAGTGCGTTAAAACTACTTTTTGAAAGCATGTGTACTTCGTCAATCAGGTAAATTTTATAGCGATTTTTAGTCGGCATGTATTGCGCATTTTCTAAAATATCGCGCATGTTGTCCACACCTGTGTGCGAAGCGGCGTCGAGCTCGATTAAGTCAACTGATTGGCCTTGGTCAATCTCAATGCAAGTTGCGCACGTACCACAAGGTTTAGAGCTAACACCCTGTTCACAGTTAATGGATTTAGCAAAGATACGGGCAATGGTAGTTTTACCGACGCCGCGCGTGCCAGTAAATAAAAAAGCATGGTGTAAACTATCCGCATCAAGTGCGTTAATCAGGGTTTTAATCGTGTGCGTTTGTCCCACCATTTCACCAAAGGTATGAGGGCGATATTTGCGTGCTAAAACTTGATAGTGTTGAGGCATTAAAAATAGTTTACTTTAAAAAAAAGTGGCAGCACCAAGAATAACAGTCAACACATGAAAAAGTTATTACCGTTGCTTCCTTCCGGATCTGGCGGGGTTCATAACCATTCATTGTAGGTGTATCCTTAGCACTACCACAAACTATTTTACATTTATATCTGCTTTCTATTTAAGAATTGTTAGCTTGTTTTAAACGCTCAGGCGTACCCACATCTTGCCAGTAGCCATTGTAATGTTCACCACTCAGTTGGCCGTTAGTAATGGCTTCTTTAAGCAATGGGTAAAGTGGTAATTTCTGTTCAACACCTAAATGTGATTTAAATAAATCTGGGTGGTAAATACCAATCCCTGAAAAAGTGTAAGTTTGACCGTGGGCATTGGTAACCTGTTGATTGTTAACAAGTGAAAAATCACCGTTAGGATTGTGAGGTGGATTATCGACCAATATCAAATGTGCTAAAGACCCAACGGGTAGTGTTAGCTTAGACAAGTCATAGTTACAAAGCACGTCAGAGTTAATCACAATAAAAGGTTTATTGCCTGGCCCTCCCAGAGGATTACTGTTTGGCGCCAACAAGGGTAATGCTTTAATAATGCCACCTGCGGTTTCTAATGCGCCATTAGATTCATCGCTATAAGTGATATGGACACCAAAATTAGAGCCATCACCCAAGTGTGTACTTAGTTGCTCACTTAAATAGGAAGTATTGATAACAATATTGGTGATTTTTGCTTGTTTCAGTGTATTGATTGAATGCTCGATAAGTGCAGCACCTTTAACCTTAATTAAAGGTTTTGGTATGTTTTCTGTGAGTGACATCATGCGTTCACCACGACCTGCCGCCAGAATCATTGCGTTTGTTTGCTGGTTAGCCAATTCAATAATAATACTGAGCGACTCTAATTCTGGGTATTTATTAGCAACAGCAAGCACATATTTAGCCACTAGTGGGATATTTGATAGATACTGATGCTTACCATTACGAATAGATAAACGCTTAAATATACCTAATACTTTAAGGTGGCGCTGTAAGCCCATAAGGTCAAATTGTTTTTCAAAGTCTATAAAAGAGATATTGATCTTAGCTTGGGTGTAATAGTATTGCAAAAGTATGTGTAGGTCAGCTGATGTTAGTTCGAAATAAGCGTCTTTAAGTAGCGAGACTAAATCGTAAGTGTTTGAACCAATAACCGCATCTTGGAAGTCGATGATGCCAAGTTCGTTATTTGCCATTAGCATTAAGTTACGTGCATGATAATCACGATGTACAAATACTTGATCAGTGCTTAGTGCGTTATTAATTAATAAATCAAAAATTGTTTGTAATTGTGTGTGTTGCTCGCTGCTGAGTGCAGGTAAATACCAATCGATCAGGAGTTGCATTTCAGTTGTGAGTAGGGCATGATCAAACGATGGAATATTAGCTGAATCAGTCTTTAATGATTGGATGTTAATAAGAACATCAATGGCATTCTTATAATGCTGAATATCAAAGTTTCTTTGTTGTGCATTTAAAAAAGTTTGACTGCCCAAATCTTCTAACAATAAGAAACCTTGCTCTAGATTGGTTTCAATAATTTTTGGTGCGTGAACACCGCCAATAATTAGATGCTTGGCAATGCGAATAAAGGGTTCGCAATTTTCTTTTGAAGGTGGGGCGTCCATGGCAATTAAGCTGGTATTATCACGTTCAATTCTAAAATAACGACGAAAGCTGGCATCATCACTGGCCATGGTAATGACAAAGTTCTCATCACCAAAAAAAAACTCCAACCAGTCGGTGAGCAAGTCTAGACGTTGGTCAATCATTTTTTAGCTGTTGGTAATGATCATACACACACGACCAAGCCGGGTGAATCACGCCTTGATTGATGGGTTGGTCATCTAGCAAAGTGATAGGCATAATCTCACGCGTTGAACTTGAGATCCATAATCCATCAGCGTATTGGATATCATCTAATAAAAACGGAGTTTCTTGTATGTCGAGCTTACAGGCTTTGGCACTGCTAATGACTAAGTCACGGGTGATGCCTGAAAGAATGTTAGGACCGGTAGGGTGTGTGAATAGCGTGTTGTCTTTGAGCATAAAAACATTAGAAGTAGCGCCTTCAGTAATCTCATGATTACGAGATAATATCATCTCTTCAACTTGATGTTGTTTGGCATCTTGTGCATAGAGAATATTAGCCAATAATGAAATGGATTTGATATCGCATCGATGCCAGCGAATGTCTTCACGAGTCATGGCAGAAAATCCTATTTCTAATTGTGCTTTTGTTTTAGGTATGAGAGGGTTAGCTTCGATATATACCGTAGGTGTCAGAGTGCCAAAGTTATGTTTACGTTGAGTGTCAGCACCACGGGTAATTTGTAAATAAAGTGATTGATCTGACTCAGGTGAGAAGCTGTTGAGTTTGGTTAGAATAGTAAGCCACTCATCATGCGAATAAGGGTTGGTAATTAGTATTGAATCTAGGCTATTTTGCAGGCGATCTAGATGCTCGGTTAGGCGAAATATTTTGCCATGATAAACAGGGATAACTTCATAGACGCCATCACCAAATAAAAAACCTCTATCCATAACTGAAATAGAGGCTTTGATTTTTTTAATAAACGTGCCGTTTAAAAAAACCACGTTTAGAAGATAGATTTAATGTTGTCAATCATACGAGAGAAAAATCCAGATTCTTGCGCATCTTCAAGAGCAATTAAAGGTAGTTTAGTTAGAGTTTCCCCTTGAAAAGTGATCATTAAATGACCCACAGGATCCCCTAGATTGATGGGTGCTGAAAGTTCACCATTAAGTGCAATGGCTTGCTGAGAAAGCTTGAACTGCCCCCTAGCTAGGGTTAAATAAGTTTCGCCTGATAAGCCGACTTTAATTGTGTCATTTGTTGATTTTGAAATAGGCACTTCTTTGCTAATATTGCTGATTTTTATAGTTTCAAAAAAGCGAAATCCGTAGTCTAAAATTTTTTGTGTCTGCTCGGTACGAGTAGCAGTACTATCTGAACCTAACACGACTGAAATCAAGCGCATATCCATACGATTAGCGCTGACTACTAAGTTGTATCCGGCTTTTTTGGTAAAGCCGGTTTTAAGTCCATCAACCGTGTTGTCACTCCACAAGAGCTTGTTACGATTGCGCTGTTTGATATCGTGATAAGTGAATTCTTTTTGTTTATACCAAGGATAGAATTCAGGAAAATCTCTAATTGTGGCAGCGGCCAATATCGCCATGTCTGCTGCACTAGTGTGCTGATCTTGATAGTCGAGACCAGAGGCGTTTTCAAAACGCGTATTGTGCATACCAAGTTCTTGTGCATATTCGTTCATATAGGCAGTAAAGGTGCCTTCTGTACCAGCAATATGTTCAGCAAGAGCAACCGCAGCATCGTTACCTGATTGAATAATCATGCCTTTGAGTAAAGTTTCTAACTTGATAGTTTTACCCACTTCAATAAAACTTTTAGAGCCGCCAGTTTTCCAAGCTTTTTCACTAATTTTGACATCGTCTTCTAGATTTGCTCGACCATCTTTAATGAGTTGAAATACGACGTAAGCTGTCATTAATTTGGTTAAGCTGGCTGGTGCGCGTTTCGCATCGACATTGTTAGACGCGATAATGTCGCCGGAATTATAGTCAAGCACTACATAAGCAGCAGCATTAATCGAAGGTGCTTTTGGGGTGATAAAAATAGCTGCTTGAGCGTTGAGTGCAACAGTTGTGCTGGTTAGTAGAATAGTTGTTGATATTTTTTTTATAAGTGATTGATATTGCATAATTTTTTTAGTGATTATTTCGATTGAATTGTTGCCTTATTTTTGTTGATAATTGATAGGTAGCCATGGCATATCTATTATCGTGATTATAACGGGTTAGTACATAGAAATTCCAAAAAGTGAGCCAAGTTTCGTCAATTTTTCGTTGTGGTAAGCGAATGAAAGCAAGCTTGGTTTTGTCATGAATATTTGAGTCAATATTTAAACCTTTATTGCGCCAATACTGTGTGTTTTGTTTAGGTTTATTGGTAGAACGTGTAGCGTATTTTAAATGTGAGTTTGATAGCGCGATAGGACGTGCAATCTCACCAAAGTCATGCCATTGATGTTTGTCAAAATAATTAGCAATAGAGCCAATAGCGTCTATGGGATCTGAAAACAGATCAATCTTTCCGTCTTGGTTGAAATCAACTGCATAATGACGATATGAACTAGAAATAAACTGTGGGTAACCCATTGCGCCAGCATAAGAGCCTTTAATAGTTAATGGCGGTATGGCATTTTCACGTGACATGAGTAAGAACGATTCAAGCTCTTTTTTGTAAAAATTTCGTCGTCGGTAGTTGCCAAAGGCGCGTTTTGTTAGGGTTTCTAATGTAGGGTGCTCGCCTTTCTTATGGCCATAATTGGTTTCTATGCCTAAAATTGCTACAATGACTTCGCTGGGAATGTTGTAAGTGCTTTCAGCACGACTCAAGGTGGTTAGATTGTCTTGCCAAAACTGCAATCCATCTGCAATACGCTCATCAGTAATAAAAAGCGATTTATATTTATCCCAAGTCATGGTTTTTTTCTTAGAGGGTTTGGTTTGGTTTTTGCTGTTCTTCCTGGCGATGGTGAGTTTGATTTTAGAAAAAATAAACAACAGTTCATTTTTGTCAAAGCGGTGTTCTTTCACCATTTTTTGGATAAAATTTTGTGTGGATTTAAAATGTGTTGCAGGAAGTGTTTTGGCTGATACGATTGATGATATTAACAGTGCTGATAAAACTAATATTTTTAGCATCTATTTTTAAAATTTGGAAAGGTAGGCAGGTGACTTGTGTTTATGAATAGACATAATAATACCAAAGCTTGCCATTAGTGTAATGAGCGATGAGCCTCCATAACTGATGAGTGGCAAAGGTATACCAACAACAGGTAACAGACCGGATACCATGCCAATATTAACAAAGATATAGGTAAAGAAAATTAACGTTAAACTGGCGCCTAATAATTTAGAAAAAGTGTCATCAGACTCAAAAGAGATAACAAAACAACGATAAATAATAAGACCATAAATAAACAAAAGTAGTAGCACGCCTAAAAAACCTAACTCTTCAGCAATCACCGCAAAGATAAAATCAGTAGTGTGTTCGGGTAAAAAATCTAGCCGAGATTGCGAACCTTGTTCGATACCCTTGCCTAGTAGGCCGCCAGAGCCAATAGCGATTTTGGATTGTAAGATGTGATAACCTGAGCCAAGCGGGTCAGAGCTTGGATTAATTAGCGTGAGAATACGTTTTTTTTGATAGGCCATTAGTAAGTAGTTCCAGGCGATATAGCTACCAGCACCGATCAATGAACTGATTAAACCAAGATTAAGCCAATTATTGTGCTTGATGATTCGAATACGAATACCAGAAAAAAATAATACATAAAAGCCACTTGTGCCAATGAGTAACGAAGTGCCTAAGTCGGGCTGTTTGGCGATGAGTAAAATAATCACAATAATTGAGACAATTGAAATCAGAATTGGTATCGGTTTTGGTGGTAGGGTTGTTTCGCTTAAAATTGAGGCGATGGCAATTGGTACGATTACTTTCATTAGTTCAGAAGGCTGAAAACGTACAAAGCCCAAATCAAGCCAGCGTTGAGCGCCACCACTACTAGTGCCAAACAATAAAACCAAAATAAGCAAGAAAATACCAAACAGCATTAGATAGGGTGAATAACGACGGAACAGGTAAGGCGGTATTTGTGCAATCACTAGCATGGCGCCAAGGGCGAGTACAAAGTGAGTTGTTTGCTTATATAGTAAGATTGTTGATCCAGCAGAAGCGCTGTGAAGTACTATTAATCCAAATGAACTTATACCTATTAGTAGTAAGAATAGTGGTGTATCCATCTTGAAGTAACGCCAAAAATGGCGGATCTTCCCAAGCAGTGTACGCGTCATAGTAGCAGCAAACCAACGCGTCGAATATCAGACAATAACAAATTAAAACTTCGACAAGCAGATTTATTATTCATGCTTTCTACCCCGATACCCATTTGTTGAATGGCTACTTGTTGTTTTGGGTGTAAGAACCGAGTTGTATCACCTGTACCGATGATAAGCAAATCAATGTCGTCTTGTGAACTTAGTGGAAAAAGCAAAGCTTTATCTAATTCGTCTAAATTGGTTATTTCAGTTTCTGTGAAATATTTTGGCGAGATAAAACAGGGTGTGTTTAATGTAGTATGCGCTAATTTGATCTGGAAATTATCAACAGAAATAATAGAATTTTGTTCGGATTCTTGTTGGTTAAATTCCATACTACTATTGAGGTTGTTTGAAGGTTTAAAAATACATTATAACCGTGTAAAATTATTCTATTTTTAAATATAAACAACAATGACTAATTCTAACGAAACCGATGTTTTCTCAGCAGACTTACACAGTGGTATAGCCGCTTTTGATTCAAAAAATTTTTCTATGGCTTACCAGTTATTAGCACCACTGGCTGCTCAAGGTGATGCAGAATCATTATGGCGTTTAGGCATGATGCAAATGAATGGTTTGGGTATGGTTAAAAACCAACCTTTAGGCCTTGAGAACTTTATTCAAGCGGCTGAGCAAAGCCATGTTTTTGCACATCACATGATTGGTGTGGCCTATATGACCGGCGAAGGTGTGGAAAAAGACATTAATAAAGCCATTGAGTGGTTTGAAAAAGCAGCTGATTTTGACTTACCAGGCTCGATGTATGCGCTAGGCATGCTGTATGAAGACGGAAAAGAAGTGCCAAAAGATACTGAAAAAGCACAAGCTTGGTACGCTAAAGCTGAAAAGGTTTCTTAAGGTAATGAAGTCAAGATTCGCCCCTTCTCCAACAGGCTACTTACATATTGGCGGCGCTAGAACAGCATTATTTGCTTGGTTGTGGGCCAGAAAAGAGCAGGGTAAATTTATATTACGTATTGAAGATACAGATCGAGAGCGCTCTAACCAAGCTTCAGTTGATGCGATCTTGGATGGCATGAAATGGCTAGGACTGGATTACGACGAAGGTCCTTATTATCAAACTGATCGATTTGATCGATATAAGATTGTTGTTCAACAGCTTTTAGAAGAAGATAAGGCTTATTATTGTGAATGTTCACAAGAACGCCTACAAACCCTGCGTGATAAATTAATGGCAAAGGGTGAAAAAGCCAAATATGATGGTCATTGCCAACATAAAAATCTAACTGCTGGCGTGGTGCGTTTTCGCAATCCAGCCGAGGGTAATGTGGTGTTTTCAGATTTGGTTAAAGGCGAGATTAGCGTACACAACAAAGAGCTAGATGATTTGATTATTGCGCGTAGTGATGGTACACCAACTTACAATTTGACTGTGGTGGTGGATGATCACGACATGGAAATTGACTGTGTGATTCGTGGTGATGATCATATTAATAACACCCCTAGACAAATCAACTTATATGAAGCACTTGGTTGGGATTTACCTGCTTTTGCACATCTGCCAATGATTTTGGGTGGTGACGGCGCAAGACTTTCTAAGCGCCATGGTGCGGTGAGTGTAATGGCGTATCGTGATGCTGGATTTTTGCCAGAAGCATTGTTAAATTATTTGGTGCGTTTGGGTTGGTCACATGGTGATCAAGAGGTATTTTCTATTGATGAAATGATTCGATTATTCGATCTAAAAGATGTTAATAAAGCACCAGGTAGTTTTAACCAAGATAAATTATTATGGCTTAACCAAGAATACATAAAAACCGCTGATATGACTCATTTGATTGAGCAGCTTGATTGGCACCTTAATAGTCAAGCAATTGATGTTAGTGGCGGCCCTGATATTACCAAAGTGGTCGATGTACTACGAGAGCGCAGCAAAACTTTGGTTGAAATGGCACAGAGTATGAAAATGTTTTATCAAGATTTTGACCGGTTTGATGAAAAAGCCGCCAGCAATCAGTTTAAACCTTCAGCTGAGCCAATCATTAAAGCTTTAATTGATCATTATTCACAGCTAGAAGATTGGTCGAGTACAGAGATTCACGATATTGTAAAAACGGTATGTGATGAGCAGGGTGTCGGTTTTGGCAAAGTTGGTCAGCCTTTTAGGTTGGCGCTCAGTGGCACAGGTAATGCAGGTAGTATTGATGTGGTAGCTGAGCTTGTTGGCAAGGAAAGAACCTTAGCCCGCCTTAAGTTGGCTCTTGATTATATTGCTCAAATAGACAATTAATCAGTTATCATTTAGTCATGCATTTAGATGATTTTAAAACTCAATATCAAACATTACAAAAATCAGTTGAGGCTGATTTTTTAAAAGATCCTGATTCAGTAGAGTCATTAGTATTGGCTCGTAGCGATGGTGTTGATGCTTTATTAAAAGACATTTGGCAAACGTTTGAGATTGATAGCGAATTATGTTTGGTGGCTGTAGGTGGTTTTGGCCGAGGCGAATTACATCTATATTCTGATATTGATTTATTGATTTTAATTCCAAACGGTACGCACGAACAATACCAAAAGGGTGTTTCTAAGTTTTTAACTTTCTTGTGGGATGTGGGTTTAGAAGTTGGTCATGCAACACGTGATATTAACGATTGCGTGATTGAAATTGATGACCTGAGTGTGGTAACTAACCTACTAGAGTCTCGATTATTGATTGGTAAAAATGCTTTATTTTTAAAGATGAAGTCAATGATTAAGGCGAGTAATTGGTCATCTCAGTCGTTCTTAGTAGAAAAACAAAAAGAACAATATAACCGTCATCTTAATTATTCAAATACGGCTTATAACCTTGAGCCTAATCTAAAAGAAAGCCCAGGCGGGTTAAGGGATATTCAAACTGTTGCTTGGGTAGCAAAATGGTATTTTGATGTGAACCTTTTGTCTGATTTAGTTGATAAATCTTACTTAAGCGAGCATGAATACGACTTATTGAAACAAGGTCAATTGTTCTTGTGGAAAGTGCGTTTTGCCTTACACGTGATTGCCAAACGCCGAGAAGATCGAATTGCTTTTCAGTATCAAAAAGAAGTGGCCAGCATGTTGGGCTATGTTGATACAGATTCTATGGCAGTTGAGCAATTTATGAAAGATTATTATCGTACGGTGACTAAGGTCTCGCGTCTGAATGATATTTTACTGCAGATACTAGAAGATCGAATCCTACATACTCAAAATCTTAATGGGCGTTTTGTTATCAGTTATGGTTATATTCAAGCCACCAGCGATGATATTTTTAAAAAACATCCAACGGCCTTTATTGAAATTTTCTTGTTAATTGCCAAACACAGTTATGTTCGGGGTATAAGTGCTGGCACGCTTAGGCAGATGCAGATTGATTTAGATTTGATTGATGAGAACTATTATAAGAAGCGCCAAAATAATCGTTTATTTATTGAGTTGTTACAACAAAAACACGGTGTTAATAAAGCGTTAAAGTTGATGAATCGCTATGGTATTTTAGAACGTTATATTCCTGCATTTGGGCAGATAACAGGTTTGATGCAATATGACTTATTTCACGCTTATACGGTAGATCAGCACACGTTATTTGTGATTCGTAATTTAAGGCGTTTTTTTGTATCTGAATTTGCCAAAGAGTATGAACTATCTAGTGAAATTGCCAAAACCATCAACAAGCCAGAATTGTTATTATTAGCAGGGTTATTCCATGATATTGCTAAAGGTCGTGGTGGTGACCATGCCAGTTTAGGTGCACAAGATGCCCAAATTTTTTGTCAATATCACCAGCTAAGATCTGACGATATAGCCTTGGTATCAGGCCTGGTTGAACAGCATTTGCTCATGTCACAAACGGCGCAAAAACAAGATTTAGAAGATTTTAAGGTAATTGATCGATTTGCTAAAGTGGTTGGTTCAGTACAATTTTTAGAATTTTTATATTTACTAACAGTGGCAGATATTCGTGCTACTAAAGCTGATTTGTGGAATGATTGGAAAGATGCACTTTTGAGAAAATTGTTTTATAAAACTAAAGAACATTTATTAAGTGGGGCAACCAAGCCACCAAGTATCACCAGGCAGATTGAACAAATTAAACATTCGGTTTTAAGTGAAATTGATCAGCAAGGTCATGATATTCAGCAAGTTGAAAAGGTATTTTCATCACTGCCTAAGGATTACTTCCTGCGTTATGAGGTGGAAGATATTTTGTGGCACTTGTGGCTAGTGATGAAGCCAACGGATAAGAAGGTTAGAGTTGTATCGCGTTTATCCGAACAAAACGTGGTGGATATTTTTGTGTATGGTGATGATTCAAAAGGCTTGTTTTTTAAACTGGTGAGTATTATTGAAAAATTAGGCTTAGATATTGTTGATGCCAAAATCTTAACGACGAAAGATAATAAAGCCTACAATACCATTAGTGTTTTACAAGATGACATCCTAGAACAAATCAATATTAGTCAAGAAGTAGAAGACGGGCTTAGCCAAAAGACGCTAAGTGTTAAAGAGACAGGTGATAAATTAGCGCATCGTCATTTTGATCATAAAATGAAAATTAGTTTTTCTCATAATGAAAAATGGAACTTAACTCAAGTAGAGATTAATGTGATTGATAAACAAGGCTTGTTGTCTAACATTGCCTATATTTTTCATCAGCTTAATATTAATCTAGTAAATGCTAGAATTACAACCTTGGGCGAGCGTGTGGAAGATATTTTCTTTATTAGTAATGCTAAAAAACAACCTTTGAGCGCCGCAGAAGAAAAACGACTAAAGCAAACGCTTGAAGAAAAATTGTAAAATAGTAACATAAAGGTTAAATAATCGATATAATTTGTCTAACAACAGCTCTTCTGCTGTGATTTATTACTTTCAGATAAATATTACACAAACATATGAACGGCAAAATTAAAATAGTAACGGATAGCTCATTTGAAGCCGATGTTATTAATTCATCACTAGTAGTTTTAGTAGACTTTTGGGCGCCTTGGTGTGGTCCTTGTAAGGCGTTAGCACCAGTATTAGATGAAATTGCTGATGAGTATGATGGCAAGGTTGTGATTGCTAAAATTAACGTTGATGAAAATGATCAAACACCGCCAAAATATGGTGTTCGTGGCATTCCAACAATGTTGATTATTAAAGATGGCACAGTCGAAGCGACTAAAATGGGCGCTTTAAGTAAAGCAGAATTAAGCGCTTTTATTGACGCAAGTATTTAAAACATAAGCACTTCATTTAAAACATAAGCACTTCATTTAAAAGGTGAAGCATTTTTATAGCAAACATTTAATTTAAAAAAATTTATATCGCGCTAGGCGCATCCATGTTGACCACTCTGGTTGGCATTTCCTTTTATTCATTGGACAATTTATGAAACTATCAGAACTAAAAAAATCATCCCCAGAGGAATTATTAGAACTTGCGCAATCTTTAGGTGCTGAGAATATTTCTCGTGCCAAAAAGCAAACTCTTATTTTTATTATTCTTAAGGCTAAGGCGGCTAATAATGAAGAGGTGATTGGCGATGGTGTGCTTGATATATTGGAAGATGGATATGGATTTTTAAGATCGAGCGACGATTCATATACTTCTGGAGCAGATGATATTTATATTTCCCCAAATCAAATTAAACGCTTTAATTTGTCTACTGGTGATTTGGTTGCGGGAAAAATTCGTGCACCCAAGAAGGGTGAGAAGTATTTTGCATTGGTTCAAGTATCTGAAGTCAATGGTGAGAATCCAGAAAATGTTAGAAATAGAGTTCCCTTTGCATCACTTACACCAATCCATCCTGATGAGCGCCTCACTCTAGAAATTGGTAATGGTGGTACTGAAGATATAACCGCTCGAGTGATTGATCTGGTTTCACCATTTGGTAAGGGCCAAAGGGGTTTATTGGTAGCACCGCCAAAAGCTGGTAAAACCATGATTATGCAAAATATTGCCACCTCAATTGCTCGTAACCACCCAGAGTGTGAACTCATTGTATTGTTGATTGATGAGCGCCCTGAAGAAGTAACAGAAATGTCCCGTACTGTGCGTGGTGAAGTGATTGCATCAACCTTTGATGAATCAGCAAAGCGCCATGTTCAAGTGGCAGAAATGGTGATTCAAAAAGCCAAGCGACGTGCAGAACAAGGCAAAGACGTGATTATTTTGCTTGATTCTATTACGCGTTTAGCACGTGCTTATAATACGATTGCCCCATCGTCAGGTAAGGTATTAACTGGTGGTGTCGATGCAAACGCCTTGCAGCGCCCTAAGCGCTTTTTTGGTGCAGCTAGAAATATTGAAAATGGTGGTAGCATCACTATTATTGCCACGGCATTGATCGATACAGGATCGAAGATGGATGAGGTGATTTATCAAGAATTTAAAGGTACGGGTAATATGGAATTACACCTTGACCGTCGCTTAAGTGAAAAACGTATCTTCCCAGCGATTAATATTAATGCTTCTGGCACGCGTCGTGAAGAGTTAATTACCAATGAGAAAGAATTACAAAAAATGTGGATCTTGCGTAAGATTTTGCATCCGATGGACACGGTAGAGGCGGCAGAATTCTTAATTGATCGTTTAAAATTGACCAAAACCAATGATGAATTCTTCTCATCAATGTCGCAGAAGAAATAACACAATTCTCTTTTCTTGGCTTATACTGAAATAATGAAATTTTCATCAGTCTTTAAGCCTAACAACACAATTCTTGCTAAATACTTGATGCGTGATGTATTGGTATTACTGGCAGCGGTGTTTATTGTGATTGGCCTGGTTGTGTTTGGCAACCAATTGGTTTTAGTGATTAAAGAAAGTCTTAAGCAGGGTATTTCGGTGGTAGATTTATTGCCATTAATCGGCTTTAAGATGATTAGAGATGTACCCTTGATCTTATCATTGTCTTTATTTTTAGCCATTATTCTGTCTATTAGCGCTCTATATAAAAGTTCTGAAGCGATTGTAATGAACTCTCTAGGATTAGGTGATAAGCATTTTATGAGTTTTATACGACCAATTGTGTTTTCTCTTTTTGTGTTTATTTTATTCTTAACTACAGTCGTAGTGCCTTGGTCTAAACAACAAAGAAGTATGATTATGGATCGTAATGAGAACGCTTCCGAGTTTTCATTTATTAAGCAAGGCGAGTTTCAAGAGTTTAAAGACGGTGATATTGTTTTTTATGCTTCCAAGGTCAGTGCGGGAGAAGAGGGTAGTGATCAAGATATGGAGGAGATCTTTATTTACACATTGGCAGGGTCTGAGTCTATTATTACATTGGCCGAACAAGCACAAAAATATACTGATGCCGCCACTAAAAGTGTTTATTTACGTCTTGTGAATGGTACGCGCTACCACGGCTTTCCCGGAGATGATAATAAAAAAATCTTGAAGTTTGGTTTGTATGATTTACAAATTATTGATGGTGAGGTAGAGCAGTCTATTGTTAATAATATCAAAACTGAAGGAAAAAACACCATTGATTTATTCCGTTCTGATGATCTGAAAGAAGTAGCAGAATTACAGTGGCGTTTATCACAACCAATTAGTATTTTGCTTCTGTCTGCTTTGGGTGTTTTACTTGGTAAGGCCTCCCCTAGAGGTGGTAAGAATTTAGGTGTGCTGATTGGAGTGGTTATTTTTATTTTGTATAACAACGCTCTATTAATTGCCAAATCTACCCTGGAGCGTGGTGATTCAACGCCAATCGTGGGGTTGTGGTGGGTGCACGCAGTTATGCTGTTATTTATTTTAATTTTCTATTTTTATAGACATGGGAAATTTTCCTATTATCTTGCTAAAATAGTCAAGTAGTTTTTTTTACATAAGGATACAATTAATGCCAAGCAAGCCCAGTAAAGAGTTAGAGGTTTTTGACAACCCTAACGCTGATCGTGATTATGTTATTAGAATCAATATGCCAGAGTTTACTTGTTTGTGCCCAAAAACAGGACAACCTGATTTTGCCACATTACATTTAGAATATATTGCTGACAAAGCCTGTGTTGAACTTAAGTCTTTAAAAATGTATATTTGGTCATTTCGTGATCAGGGTACTTTTCATGAGGCGGTTACCAACCAAATTTTAGATGATTTAGTTGCAGCAACTAACCCTAGATTTATGCGTTTGAAATCGATTTTCAATGTGCGTGGTGGTGTTTATACTGAAGTGATTGCCGAGTATCAACGTAGTGGCTGGACCCAGCAGCCTGTGGTCAATCTTCAGCATTTATAATTTTTTAAATATTTTATGAAACCTATTCGTCAAAGTATTGAATTTGACAAAAAATTCCTAGACAAAGATGCGCTAAAGGTGGTTAATACCATTCATAAAGCTGGTTTTGAGGTGTATTTAGTGGGTGGCTGTGTTCGAGACTTGTTGCTTGGCTTAGAACCTAAAGATTTTGATATAGCGACTGAAGCCAAGCCTGAACAAGTACACAAGCTGTTTAAACGATCACGTTTAATCGGACGACGTTTTCGTCTAGTGCATGTGATGTTTTCTGCACGTAAATTTATCGAAGTGGCTACTTTTCGATCAGGACAGGTGCAAACAGCAAAGAGCGGTGTAATCATACGTGATAATAGCTACGGCAATCTTGAAGATGATGTGGTACGTCGAGACTTTAATATTAATGCGCTATATTACGATATTCACAAGCACGAAGTGATTGATTATGTTGGCGGTTTAAAAGACCTTGAAGCGAGAGAGATTCATATCATTGGTGAGGCTAAACTACGTTTTTCCGAAGATCCTGTACGTATGATTAGAGCAATTCGTTTTGGAGAAAAATTAAGTTCTGAGCTTAGTGACGAAGTAAAAAATTGCATTTTAGATCAAGCCTCATTACTTAGCAATATCTCCCCAGCACGTTTGTATGAAGAGTGTATTAAGTTGTTTCATAATGAATATGCATTTGAGGTTTATGAACAATTAGAAAAATACGGCTTATTAAAGCATTTATTTAAGCAAACACATAAAAACGATTTTATTAAAAAAGCATTGTTAAATACCTCTGCACGTATCAAACAAAATAAGCCTGTTACCCCTGCTTTTTTGTTTGCTGTCTTTTTATGGCAAGCGCAAAACGAGCGTTTTATTATGATTAAGCAAAAACAGCGTTCATTTTATTTGGCAATGACTCAAGCCTCTGAAGAAGTAATTATTAACCAAATTAAGCAAGTTTCATTACCAAAGTGGCTTACCGTTAGAATTAAAGATATTTGGATAATGCAATCAAGACTAGAAAAAATGCACCCTAAAAAAGTAGATGATCTATTGCAAAATCCACGATTTAGAATGGCTTATGACTTTTTATTACTAAGATCGCAAAGTATTAATCCTGAATTAAAGAATGTAGCTAAATTCTGGACTAAAGTACAACAATGAAATCAGTCCTAATTACGGGCTGCTCTAGTGGGATTGGCCTGTGTTTAGCACAAGGTTTAAGGCATGAAGGTTATCGAGTTTTTGCCACCGCTAGAGACATTAAAGATGTAGAGCAACTCAAACAACAAGGTCTCGATGCCTTTGTACTAGATTTATCCTCATCCCAGTCTATTAATGTAGCAATTAAAGCTGTTTTTGAACAAACGGATGATTTGTATGGTTTAATTCATAACGGCGCTTATGGGCAAGTAGGTGCGTTGGAAGATATTTCTCGTCAAGCGTTAGAAGAACAGTTTCAAACCAATGTGTTTGGTTGGCATGAACTCACCAATTTAGTTTTGCCAAAAATGAAGTCAAAGAATGAAGGCAGGATTGTTTACTTAAGCTCTGTATTGGGCTTTGTAGCAATGCCTTTCAGAGGGGCTTATAATGCCTCTAAATTTGCCATAGAGGGGCTGGTTAACACATTGCGCTTAGAGTTAGCCAATACCAATGTGCAGTTATCCTTAATCCAGCCAGGGCCCATTGAATCTAAATTTAGAATTAATGCATATAAAGCATTTATGAAACATGTGGATATGGACAATAGTGATTACCAATCAAATTATGAAAAAATGATTAAGCGCTTGCAATCTGACGAATTGGCAGATTTTACTTTACCGGCAACTGCAATATTAAAATGTGTAAAACACGCACTGAGTGTCAAACAAGCAAAAATTCATTATCATGTGACTTTTCCAACCAAATTGTTTGCTGTATTAATGAGGTTGTTGCCAGCGCGGTTAATGGATAAAATACTTAATAAAGCCGGCGGTGGTGGAGAGAGGTAATATGACAAAAAAATTTGATTTTAATAAAGGCTTGCTAGAGTTAGAAAGTATTGTAAAAACCATGGAATCTGGTGATTTAAGCCTAGAAGATTCATTGAAGTATTTTGAACAAGGTGTAAAATTAACACGTCAATGCCAATCAGCACTGAGCGCAGCGGAGCAAAAAATCGCATTGTTAAGCGCTGATGATGGTTATCAAGCCCAAAAACCATTAGACGAACTTTAAGGGCGATTTTATGAGCTTTAAAGATTACACTCAGCGTGTTAATCAACACCTAGATGGGTATTTATCGAGTACAGGCAGCTTGACTGAAGCCATGCGTTATAGTGTGTTATCTGGCGGTAAACGTTTTCGACCTATCTTAACCTATGCTGTAGCCAATACTTTTGGTACAGATCTTGATCTGGTAGATTCTAGTGCTTGTGCTGTGGAGTTGATCCATGCTTATTCTTTGATTCATGACGATTTACCAGCGATGGATGATGATGATATGCGCCATAATCAACCTGCTTGTCATAAGAAATTTGGCGAGGCTCAGGCTATATTGGCGGGTGATGGCTTGCAAGCCTTGGCTTTTGAAATATTAACCAATGATGATGGTTTGTCAACTCAGGTGCGAATAGATTTATTGCAATCATTGACACATTCGGCCTTTAAGATGGCTGAAGGTCAGTCAATTGATTTGTCTGTGGTGTCAAAAATTATTGATATTAAAACTTTAAAAAACATGCATCGAAAGAAAACCGGCTCCTTACTCAGTTGTTCAGTCAGATTAGGCGCTTTGGTATCAAGCCAGTGCCTTACTGAAGATCACGAGATATTAAATGGTTTTGCACAAGATATTGGCCTGGCTTACCAAGTTCAGGATGATGTATTAGATGTGCTTACCCCTGAAGGTTTGTTGGGCAAGAATCAGTATTCAGATGTTGATAAAAACAAACCGACTTACCCTGCACTACTGGGTTTAGATAAAGCAACAAAAACCTATCAGCAGTTGTATCAACAAGCTTTTAAAAAGTTAGAGAAATTAAGTGTGGATGCAAATGAGTTACGTAACTTGACTGAGCAGTTACAATCTAGAAAGTTTTAGAATTCAACTAAAACACTACCCCAGCTAAAACCACCACCAATACCTTCAAATAGTAGGATATGACCTTTTTGAATACGACCATCTCGCACTGCTGTGTCTAAGGCTAATGGAATAGAAGCAGCTGAAGTGTTGCCGTGTTTTTCCAGGGTAACAATTACCTTATCCATCGGAGTTTTGATGCGTTTAGCCACTGCAGAAATAATACGAATATTGGCCTGATGAGGCACCATCCAGTCAAGATCATCTGAATTCATATTGCATTCCTTAAGCGTTTCTTCCGCCAAAGAAGAGAGACGACTAACAGCAATCTTAAAGACTTCATTGCCTGACATTTTAATAAAGCCGGTTTCATTGATATATTTATTACTCACTTGCAATGAAGACAAGTAATTACCATCACTATAGAGTTTTGAATGTAGAATACCGGTTTCTTCACTACCACTAAGCACAACGGCGCCAGCACCATCACCAAAAAGAATAGCAGTCGAGCGGTCATTCCAATCAACAATGCGAGATAAGGTTTCACTACCAACAACCAGCACTTTATTAGCCGCACCGGTTTTGATATATTGCTCAGCTGTAGTAAGTGCAAAGATAAAACCTGCACAAACTGATTGAAGATCAAAGGCAGGGCACGATGCACCAATCGCCGTTTGCAACATGGTTGCCGTTGCTGGGAAAATTTTATCCGGTGTGGTAGTGGCAAGGATAATTAAGTCTAATTCACTGGCATCGATATCTGCCATTTCAAGTGCATTATTAGCTGCAATAACGGCTAAATCACAAGTAGATTCATCGGTAACGATGCGTCTTTCTTTAATGCCTGTCCTGCTAGTAATCCATTCATCAGAAGTGTCAATGGTTTTGGATAAGTCATCATTAGTCACTACTTTAGGCGGTAAATAAGAGCCTGTGCCGATGATTCTTGCAAATTTACTCATTATCTACCTTGTTGGTTTTCTAGTTCTGATGATACCTGAGCGGTAATCTTCTCAATAATTTTAGCATGCGCTTCAAGGTAAGCTACTTTGATTGCTTGGAAAAATGAATCAGCGTTGGCACCACCATGGCTTTTAATCACAATACCACGGAGACCTAATAAGCTAGCACCATTATATTTACCAGGGTCTAAACTGGATTTAAAATCTTTTAAAACCGGTGTCGCAATAAGAGCGACAATTTTAGTAAAAATATTTTTGGTGAATGCCTGCTTTAGATAATACCCCATCATTGCTGCCACACCTTCTGATGCTTTAAGCGCAATATTGCCTTCGAAGCCATTGCAAACCACTAGATCGACAGTGCCTTTGTAGATATCATCACCTTCAATAAAGCCAACATAATTTAAATTAGAGGCCTTAAGCAATTCTGATGTTTTTTTAATATTGTCATTACCCTTCATTTCTTCTTCACCAATGTTGAGCAGACCCACACTAGGTGCGGTGATATTTTCAGTATGTTTAACAGCGATAGAGCCCATCACTGCAAACCCAACCAAAGCTTCTGGTTTGGAATCAACATTTGCACCTAAGTCTAGCATATGAGTATGGCCTGTCATAGTTGGCATGCGACCCATAATAGCAGGGCGGTCAATACCTTTAATGGTTTTTAATACAAAGCGTGAAATGGCCATTAGTGCACCAGTATTACCAGCACTAACACAAGCATCAACGGTTTCGTCTTTGACTAGATTGATAGCAACACGCATTGATGAATCTTTCTTTTTACGCAGTGCGATTGTAGGGGATTCGTTCATTGCAATCACTTCACTGGTGTGAGTAATATTGAATCGATTAGATAGTTTTTGCGTGGATGAGTGCTTAGCAAGCTCTGCTTGAATAGCAGACTCGTCACCTACAAAATTTAGGTGTAAGTCTTGAAACGCACCCAAGGCTTTAAGACCAGCTACAATAGTAACTGGTATCCCATGATCCCCCCCTGAGGCATCAATTGATACCCTGATCGTCATTGGGAACTTAAGCTTCTACTTCCTGAATATCTTCTACTTTATTGATGACTTTTTTACCGCGGTAGTAACCATCAGCAGTCACATGGTGACGCAAGTGGATTTCACCTGTTTCTTGGTCTTCAGATAATGCTGGGCTAGTTAGTGCGTTATGTGAACGACGCATGCCTCTTTTTGAAGGGGTCTTTCTACTTTTTTGTACAGCCATTTTTTTACTCCTTAGTTGAGTTTTTCAATTGTTTTAATACCGCAAAAGAATTTTCACGCTTTTGCTCTTTTATCGGTGTTGTGTCTTTGTACGATGCACACTCATGCTCATGCATGGGAATCATCGGGATGGATATTAACACTTCATCCGTTATAAATTCTATAGTCGAAAATTCTTCGCCAGCATTTAGAATCGTCTCAAAGCTAGAGTCTAACTCTTCGCCCTGTTGTTCTTTTTGTAAAAAAGCAAGCTGAAATTTAGGCTGCAAATGAATACTGACTTCATTTAAACAACGTTGGCAGGTGAGTGCCACATCCAGTTCGATTTTACCAGCAACACAAGGAATTCTATTATTCTCAATGCTAAAATTTAATTCAACACTAACCGGTGCATCTTGATTGCTGACTAAAGCGCTAATTCTAGGAAAATCTTTCACTTGATAAATCTGTGAAAAGATTAATGATCTAGAGGCGAATTTAAAAAGCTTTATTTGCTCGGGTATTCCTTGTTTCATCGGTATTGCAAAAACTTGACAATTTTACCAAAAAATCAAGCTTTTAGGGGTTAATTTAATTAATGTCAATAGTTTAGAGATAGCGCTGTCTGCTAGCTTCAAATAAGGCAATACCTGTAGCAACAGAAACATTCAAACTCTCAATATTACCTTGCATTGGGATCATAGCCAATTGATCGCAAGATTTTTTGGTCAGTGAACGTAAGCCTGAACCCTCAGCACCCATGATAATTGCAGTTGGCGTGGTAAGGTCAATTTGATAAAGTGATTGATCTGTCGCACCATCTAGCCCAACTACCCAAATATTATGTTCTTTCAGTGCTTTAATGGTACGCGATAAATTAGTCACCGAAAAAATCTTAAGTTGGTTCAATGCGCCTGCTGACGTTTTGTACACCAATGCATTGATTGGTGCCGAGCCATCTTTGTTAATGACTACGCAATCCACACCAGCAGCATTAGCACTACGGAAACAAGCGCCTAAGTTTCTTGGATCTTGAATAGAATCTAATATCAGTATTAAGCTGTTATTATCGAGTTTTTCAATATGATGTATCAAGCCATCCAGGTTGGGTAGGGTGGGTAGTAATATTTCAGCCGCAATACCTTGGTGTGTTTGATTTTTGGTAAATTTATCGAGTTGTTGTTTGTTAGATTGCTGTGTATTGATACCTAAACGATTAAGTTGAGTGGTTAACGTATTTAGGCGTTTATCGTTGCGATTGTCTAACGTATATACTTTGAGTAAACACTCAGGGTTGAAATCTAACTGCGCCTGGATAGCATGAAATCCAAAGATAATGATTGATTTAGACATGGATAAGGTGTTTAGAGCTTGTGATCAAAGATTTCTATATAGGCATCTTCCCTAAGTGTCTTAACCCAGTCCTTAAAATAAGTATTTTGTTTTGCCTTGATAAGTTTTGCTTTAATAATTCTGATGTGAATATCGATCTTCCTTGTGTCAATAATTTTGATGATTAGCCAGCCTTTATCTGCTTTGAATGGTTTAGACAAAATGCCTTTGGAAAGTTTATCTATCTCTTTTTTAAATACGGGTGGAAGATCATCTATCATCAGCCAGCCAGACTCACCACCATCTTTGTATGAAGGGTCTTGAGAATGTAATTTAGCCAAATCCGAGAAAGACGCACCTTTCTTGATTTTATGACTAAGATCAATTAAAAATTGTTTAATGAGCTCGTCTTGAGATTGCAATAGTGAATTAGTTTGATCAATTGAGCTGATTGCTATTTGTGCAATTTTTACTTGTTTTTTTAAGTCGTTTGATCCGTTTGGATTTTTAGCAAGTGCAGCTTCAATTTCAGCTGCTGTTAAATGAGTGTCTGCTTTTTGTGCAATAAATTGTTTAAGACCAATTAACGATAATTGATCGGTAATATCTTGAATAATTTCATCAAATTGATCTAAAGATTGTAACTGGGCAAGTGTTAATTTATTTTTTGAAGCAATGTCACTGAGTGAGTAGTTGATAGAGGCGACTGTTGGCTCAATGCCAATTTTTTTTATTTCTTGTAATTGTAGCGCTAAATCAATTTGACGATCAACCAGCTGCATTTTGTATGCTTTAGTTGAGTTGGGCTTGATATTTTGACTAATAGCATCAAAAGTGATGAGCTCGTCATTAACAATAGCAATGATACTATTAGGCACTGCCAGTGTGTTTAACGATAAGACAAATACCAGTGATAGTAAATACTTTATTTTTCTAGTCATCTAGGTTAACTAAGTAGTTTGGAATATTTTTTTCTAAACGCCTGGCAAGCTCTGGCGTGCTAGAGGCTAAGCCTTTAAGTACCAATTCAAATTTAGTAACATAGTCATAATCATTACCACCCAAGTGTTTCTTAAAGTGCGCTAAACGCACTGCCCAACAACAAGATTCATATGCAATACCAGTGGTTTCTTTATTGGTGATTGAATCCGTTAGTGAACGATTAATACCGGCAAAAATATGTACATTGTTAAGTATTGGATAGGCGCCATATAGTTCAACAGTTTTCTTTCGATCTCCATTATTATCGATAAAGTCATTATGTGCAATGGTTAGAAATTTTCTAGGGCTGAGCAGGTAAGTAACAGCACTATGACGTTTATCAAGTTTACTGGTTTCTGGATTGTATTGAATCGCGTTATTAAATGTATAGTCATTTAGTGTGAAATTGGCAGAAGCAAAAATGTTTGAGTATTTTTTTCTCGTATCGTAATCCGTGCCAACACCAGTGATTGGATCGACTGTGTTACTTGTCACTTGATTATCATTATAAAAGCTCTGCGCTGCTTTTAAGTTTAGGTAAGTTTCACCTGTCTCTTCATCAATAAAGTCAGACTCGAAGCCAATAGTAATGTCATTGGCATTGTTGATTCTGTCAATACCAGTAAATTTTTGACCAGAGAAAAGCCCTTCGTAAGAATCACTTTTGGCTTCCGAGTCAAAAATTGGTAGATTGCTTTGGTCTTTTTTAGACGTGTAGTTGTAAGCCAGTCTTGGTGTTAATGTTTGAATCACATCTTGATCAAATAACCGAGTCTCTCTTTCTAAAAACAATTTAGAATCGAGACCAAATCGAGCAATGCTGCGATTTTGATTGGCAGAACCATTCATTGCATAATCGGTATTAGAGATATTTAGATCGGAAGAGCACACGTCTGAACTCCAGTCACAAGCCTATCTCGTATGCCGTCTTCTGCTTGAAAAAAAAAAACAACAAATAATATTTTTATTCATA
>CALCCK010000052.1 GCA_937899995.1 uncultured Gammaproteobacteria bacterium | reverse complement strand
TGATGTAGCAACGTTTGCGACGAGTGTGTATGCGTTCTGCATTACTCATAATTTTTTATTTTTTCTTATTTTTTTTTTTTAATGATACGGCGACCACCGAGATCTACACTCTTTCCCTACACGACGCTCTTCCGATCTTACACCAACCTCATCCACCAAATGTTCATTACCATTTGAGAAGATCTTAATTTTAGTTTTGGCTTTAATTTCACCATCAATCACACGAACCAGTGACACCACACCTAAATAATTATCGAACCAAGAGTCAATAATCAGTGCTTTAATGGGTGCATCGACTTCACCCTCAGGTGCAGGAATTTTCTCAACAATTTGTTCTAAAATATCTTGGATTCCAATGCCAGATTTTGCACTGGCATGTACTGCATCATGCGCCTCGATACCAATCACATCTTCAATTTCGTCTACCACCCTCTCAGGATCAGCCGCTGGTAAATCAATTTTATTTAAAACTGCTATTACCTCTAAACCTTGGTCTAATGCCGTGTAGCAATTAGCCACTGTTTGCGCCTCAACACCTTGTGAAGCATCAACAATCAATAAAGCACCTTCACAAGCTGAAAGTGAACGTGATACTTCGTATGAAAAATCAACATGACCAGGTGTATCAATAAAGTTTAACTGATAGATTTCACCATTTTTAGCTTTATAGTCCAGTGTTACACTTTGAGATTTGATGGTGATACCACGCTCTTTTTCAATATCCATTGAATCTAACACCTGAGACGACATTTCACGATCGCTTAGTCCACCGCAAAATTGAATAAATCGATCGGCAATGGTTGATTTGCCGTGATCAATATGAGCAATAATTGAAAAATTACGGATGTTCTTCATGACAGTGATAAAATCAACGTTTTAAACACATCATTATACAAGCAATGAATAAAGTTCAACCTATTACCTGCAGGGCAACCAGTAATTTAGACGTTAGCATTCCTGACACAGAAGCACGTAATATTGTTCTGTACTTCTACCCCAAAGATGCAACCCCAGGTTGCACCACTGAAGGTCAAGATTTTAGAGATAACCACAAAGCATTCGTCAATGCCAATACGGTTGTGTATGGCGTTTCAAAAGACGATATGACGAAGCACGAGAAATTTAAAAACAAACAAGAATTCCCATTTGAATTGATTTCTGATGAAGATGGCCAACTGTGTGAAATGTTTGGCGTATGGCAGTTAAAAAAATTTATGGGTAGAGAGTATATGGGCATCGTCCGCTCAACCTTTATCATCAGTCCCGATGGCAATATCCTTAAATCTTGGGATAAAGTAAGAGTTAAAGGTCATGTTAATGAGGTCTTGGAAGCGCTTCAGTCTCTATGATAAAATAAACCCTTTAATAATTTAAGTATTAATAATTATGAGTAAAGTTCAAACAATCAGCTGCGAAGCAACAAACAATTTAAGCGTTAGTATTCCTGATGCAGAAGGTCGCAATATTGTTCTATATTTCTATCCTAAAGATGCAACATCAGGTTGTACATTTGAAGGTCAAGATTTTAGAGATAACCACGAAGCATTCGTCAATGCCAATACGGTTGTGTATGGCGTTTCAAAAGACAACATGGTAAGCCATGAAAAATTTAAGGCAAACCAATCATTTCCATTTGAATTGATTTCTGATGAAGATGGCGCACTATGCAAAGCATTTGGTGTTTGGCAGTTGAAGTCTGGAAATGACGAAGAAAAGATGGGTATTGTGCGCTCAACTTTTATTATTAATCCTAATGGTGATATCTTAAAGTCTTGGGATAAGGTTGCGGTTGGTGGTCATGTTGATGAAGTATTAAAGGCTGTACAAGCGCTATGAGTAATGTAGATTTTGATGAGGTTGATAAGTTTGCTGCATTGGCTTCACGCTGGTGGGATAAAAACTCTGAATTTAAACCATTACATGATATCAATCCTCTACGTCTAAACTATATCAAAGAACATTGTGACGGCTCGTTAAAAGACAAAGCTATTTTAGATGTTGGCTGTGGTGGTGGCATCTTAAGTGAATCTATGGCCAACGAAGGTGCAATAGTCACTGGTATTGACATGGCTGAAGCCGGTCTTGAAGTGGCTAAACTACATTTACTTGAATCAGGTCTTGATGTAGATTATCAAAAAATTCCTGTTGAAGAGTTTGCCGAAAAACATGCCGGTAAATTTGACGTGATCACTTGTTTAGAAATGTTAGAACACGTACCCGATCCAAGCTCTATCATCAAAGCTTGCGCCAAACTAGTCAAACCTGGTGGCCAGGTATTTTTCTCCACCATTAATCGTAATCCAAAATCTTACTTATTTGCCATTGTCGGTGCAGAATATGTACTCAAACTACTGCCTCAAGGCACTCATGACTGGGATAAGTTCATCAAACCATCTGAGATGGATGAATGGGCCAGAGATTCTGAATTATCCTTGAAAGGTATGATTGGTATGACTTACAATCCTTTTACTAAAGTGTACAAATTAGAAGATGATGTCAGTGTTAACTACCTTTGTTATTACACCAATTAGTCTTGCATCGAATCTATATTATTGACTTATAATATAGATTAAGGTATAATTCTAGCCATGAAAAAATTAATAACGATACCTTTTTTAATCATCACATTAAACGTGCAAGCGATAACACCTAACGAAATGTTAGTTGTGGTTGGTGCGGTTAAATTCTACAATGAGAATTGTGCAGGACTAAGTCGTACAGGTGTCGAAAAGATGAACAAAAGCCTTAAACGCTTTGATATGCACAAAACACCAGTGCCAGTCTTAGAAAGAAACCCACTGGCTGTCTCTGGATACAAAACTGCTCAAAGATTTGGCTGTAAAGGTACCAAAGCTCAGGCTTATAAAGCTGGTTATGGTGAATACGTCAATTAACACGCTAAAAAAAACACTTAAAAAGTTGTGTTATATTCTGCTGAATCTTCCTGTTGATCAGTACCTAGTTCCAACACCACAAAAGCAACCGCATTAAATTTCTCATCAGACAAGCTTAAATGTGCATGCCTGATATTCTTATTAGCCAAAAATAAACGCAATTTTTCACTCGGAATAAAGTAAGGCTTGCCTTCATCATTGTTTCTAACGGTCAAGTCTTGGAAACTGACAATCTTGCCTATGCCGGTACCTAGTGCTTTTGCAAACGCCTCTTTTGCAGCAAAGCGTTTGGCACAATACGATGCGCTATCACCTTTGTTGGCAAATAAAGCCTGCTCATGCTCAGACAGTATGCGCCTAACAAAGCCGTCTTTATTTTTTGCAAGAATATGTGCAACACGTTCAATATTAATAATATCGGTACCAACACCATAAATCATAGTCTAGCCTCCAGAATTAGCTCTTTCATCTCGCGAGTTGCCGCTTCAAGGCCGATAAATACCGCTCTAGCAATAATAGAATGACCAATATTAAGCTCTACAATTTCAGGTAGTTGGGCAATTATTATTGTATTTTCCATGGTTAACCCATGTCCTGCATTAACTTGTAATCCAATCGAGTGAGCGTAAGTTGCCATGGCTTTAATGCGCTCAAATTCAGCTTTTTGCTCATCACCCACACTATCAGCATAATGGCCGGTATGGAGTTCAATTACAGGCGCACCACATTCTTTAGCGGCATCAATCTGGTGTTTTTGTGCGTCAATAAAAAGCGACACTATAACCTTCGATTCGGCTAATTGTGAGCAAACATCACGCATTCTAGAAATTTTTGATGCCACATCAAGTCCACCTTCAGTGGTAAGCTCTTCTCGTTTTTCAGGTACAAGACAGCAATCCTGAGGTTTGATTCTTGCAGCAATTGCTACCATCTCATCAGTGGCGGCCATTTCAAGATTCATCTTGGTTATTAACTGATCACGCAAAATTTCAACATCACTGTCTTGAATATGTCGTCTATCTTCACGTAAATGTAGAGTGATACTATCAGCACCGGACTTTTCACATAGCAAAGCCCCTTCAATGGGTGAAGGATAGTTTGTACCTCTAGCCTCTCTAATTGTGGCGATATGATCAATATTAACGCCTAAAAAAATACTCATAAATTAACTCGATTTTTAGTAAAAAATAACTCGCGACTTTTTAATGGTTTATCGCCTAACAACACATTTAAACGCTGTCGATTTAAATTACGACAGGCTTTTAATTGTTGCTCGTTAGGCATCATGTCTAAGTGCTCAGATAATAATAAATTTAACAAATTTCCCGATATTTTACCATCGGTTTGCTGAGAAAATCCAAGCTGAGGCTGATAGTTATAATTTTTGTTTGTTTGAATCAAATCACCATTGACATCAGCAGCATAATCCAGCCCGTAACCTAATTCTGATAAGAGGTTGTTTTCAAAGATCCTTAGTAGCCAATACTGATGGGGTTGATCCAAATCATTTATTTGAATAACAAACTGCTGATACAATTCAAAAATTTGTGGGTGGGGATCGTGCTCATGAATCAGTCGTGTAATCAGCTCATTCACATACATACACAAAATAAGCCTTTCACCTTTGATTTGCCTAGGCACATCATCTACCTCCCAATAGGTAAGGGTTTTAAGCTCGCCCTTGCCTGCATAAGAGATGCGCAAATGTTGAAACAATTGAATCTTGGCTTTGGCCTGGCGTACCCCTCTGCCAATTAGGCGGATCTTACCGTGCTCTAGGGTTAAGAAATCTAATAATAATGAGTTGTCTCTATAAGCCCTTCGATGAATCAAAAAAGCCGATGCAAGCTCTACTTTAGTCATAGCCTAGCGAAGCAAGTGCTCGCTTATCATCTGACCAACCAGTTGAAACCTTAACCCATAACTTAAGAAAAACTTTTCTATCTAAGAACCCTTCAATACTTTGGCGAGCTTCTGTACCAATTATTTTAAGCATCTCACCTTTATTGCCAATCACAATATTTTTTTGCGAAGCTTTTTCTACAAGTATCCTAGCTGAAATTCTTTGCATTTTCCCATCTAACTCATACTGCTCGATCTCAACGGTTAGTTCGTAAGGTAGCTCATCCTCTAAATGCCGCATTAGCTTCTCACGAATAAACTCGGCCACAATAAATTTCTCAGAACGATCAGTAATAAAATCAGGATCAAAAATCATATCTTGTTCTGGCAAGTATTTGAGAATTAGCTTTCGAAGCGCCTTGGTATCATTTTTTTTAAATGCTGAAAGCGGAAACATATCTGTCGGCTGATATTTTTGTCCTATTTTTTCTAGGAATGGTAGTACTTCGTGTGCTGCCTTTAATTTGTCAATTTTATTAATGCATAAAATAACCGGCACATCAACTTGGGATACGTGCTCTAGTACTCGCTCATCTTCTTTGGTCCATTTACCTGTTTCAACCAACCAAAGAATCATATCTACATCTTTGATACTTGAACTGGCTGCTCGATTCATATAAGAATTAATGGCTTTCTTGTTGCCCATATGAATACCTGGTGTATCCACAAATACCATTTGATAGTTATCATGCGTATCAATCGCATGAATACAATGACGTGTAGTTTGAGGGCGATGCGAAGTGATTGATAGCTTTTGCCCAATCAACTCGTTAACGAGTGTTGACTTACCCACATTAGGTCGTCCGATGACTGCAATAAATCCTGACTGAAAATTCATAAAGCGATTAACTTATCTAATAAAATTTGAGCGCATGACTGCTCTAGATCGGAAGAGCACACGTCTAAACTCCAGTCACAACCCTATCCCGTATGCCGTCTCCTGCTTGAAAACACAAACCCCCCCCCCCCCCCCCCCTCTCTCACCCTCCCGACCACCTCTAC
>CALCCK010000051.1 GCA_937899995.1 uncultured Gammaproteobacteria bacterium | reverse complement strand
CATACGGTACATCTGGTACATTTACATTGAGTACCGTATCGTGTGAGAGTTGTGAAGTGTGGATTTTATTGATTACTTGCTGTGCAACTCTACCTGCTGATTCAAAATGTTTCCCTTCCCAGCTGGCAAGAGAAATAGCAATTGATGGCAAGCCTAGAAAACGCCCTTCAATAGCGCCAGCTACGGTACCAGAATAAATGACATCATCACCCAAATTAGGACCAAAATTTATTCCAGTGACTACTAGGTCAACTTCCTCTTTTAAAAATCCACAGAGTGCGAGGTGCACGCAATCACTAGGAGTAGCATCGATGCTATAAATATTATTATCAATCTTGATTGGCTGAAGTGGTTTGTCTAGGGTCAACGAACTGCTAGCTGCTGATTTATTTTCACTCGGTGCTACGACAATCACCTCATGATCTTGTGATAAATATTGAGTAAGTATTTTAATGCCTTCGGCCTGGTAGCCGTCATCATTGCTGATTAAGATTTTCACTTAACAATATTAAGTGTAACTTTGTCTTTTTTGATGCCAACTTTAACCGTGCCACCATCTACTAACTTACCAAATAAAAGTTCGTCAGCCAATGGTTTGCGGATTTCTTTTTCAATCAGGCGTGACATTGGACGTGCGCCCATCTTCGCATCATAGCCATTTTTAGCAAACCATTTTCTTGCTGCATCAGACACAACCAAAGAAACTTTTTTGTCTTCCAATGCAGCTTCTAGTTCAAATAAGAATTTGTTCACCACATAGACAATCGTATCTTCATTCAGACTATTAAAGTAAATAATATCTGAAAGGCGGTTTCTAAACTCTGGTGTGAATGTTTTCTTTAGTTCGCTCTCATAATCCAATGAGTGATCTTGCTCACTAAAGCCAATGGATGCTCGTTGTACATTTTGTGCGCCAACATTAGAAGTCATAACCAAAATCACATTTCTAAAGTCGATCTCCCGACCATTAGCATCAGTGAGTTTGCCGTTATCCATGACTTGTAATAACAAGTTGAAAATATCAGGGTGGGCTTTTTCCACTTCATCAAGTAACAACACCGCATAAGGGTTTGTATTCACCGCTTCGGTCAATAAACCACCTTCATCGTAGCCTACATAACCTGGTGGTGAGCCAATAAGTTTAGATATGGAGTGGCGCTCCATGTACTCACTCATATCAAAGCGTAGCAACTTCACACCCATAATACGGGCAAGTTGTTTACAGATCTCAGTCTTGCCCACACCGGTTGGGCCAGCAAACAAGAATGAGCCCATTGGCTTGTCCTCGTATGCAAGGCCAGAGCGAGATAATTTAATAGCAGTTGATAAACTCTCAACTGCTGGGTCTTGACCAAACACACCAAGCTTAAGCTCTGTTTCTAAATTCCTAAGCAGTGATTTATCATCATTGGTTACTTGGCGTGATGGAATACGCGCTAATTTGGCAACGATATCTTCGATATCACCCACGCCAATATTAATCTTACGTTTTGACTTAGGCAGGATTTGTTGTAGAGCACCAACTTCATCAATCACATCAATGGCTTTATCGGGTAGGCGACGATCAGCCATATGCCTGTGTGAAAGCTCAGCCGCAGAGGTAAGCGCTGCTGCTGAATACTTAACTTTATGATGGTCTTGGTAATATTTTTTAAGCCCGTGTAAAATCTTAACCGTATCTTCTACTGAAGGTTCATCAATATCAATTTTTTGAAATCGACGGGTAAGCGCATGGTCTTTTTCAAAAACTTTTCGGTATTCTTCATAAGTGGTTGAGCCCATGCATTTGAGCGAGCCGTCAGCCAATGCTGGTTTTAGTAGGTTAGAAGCATCCAATGAACCACCTGAAACACTGCCTGCACCAATCAATGTATGAATTTCATCAATAAATAAAATCGAATGTGGGATTTTTTCAAGATCAGTGAGTACCGCTTTTAGGCGTTTTTCAAAATCACCACGATACTTCGTGCCAGCAATCAGTCCGCCAATATCCAGTGAATAAATACTGGCCTCTTTTAATACGTCTGGCACTTTTCCATCTACAATTTTTTTAGCAATACCTTCGGCGATTGCAGTCTTTCCCACACCGGCCTGGCCGACAAAGAGCGGGTTATTTTTACGGCGACGAGACAATACTTGTACAGTGCGTGCTACTTCTTCTTCTCTGCCTAAGAGCGGGTCAATCTTGCCAGCTTTAGCTTTTTCACACAAATTAATGGTGTATTTTTCAAGTGATGTTTTTTTAGGTTTTTTATCGTCAGATTCAATTCTAGGCGCTTCTTCAGTGGATTCTGGCGCTTGTGTTGAAATTCCCTCCATCACATCTAAACGAGAAATACTATTGAGTTTTAATAGATAAACTGCATGAGATTCTTTTTCAGAAAAAATACTCACCAATACATTCATCGCATACACGGTGTTTTTCTGAGCAGACTGTGCTTGGTAAACACTACGCTGCAATACGCGCTGAAAACCAACAGTAGGCACAATTTCGACCTCTGACTCTTGTGGAATAAGTGGCGTATGTGAATCAATATATTCTTTTAACTCACCACGTAGCTCATCAACATTGACACGCTTAGTGCGTAAAAAAGTCACCACTTCATCGATATTGAGCAAAGCCAATAATAAATGCTCAACGGTCACAAACTCTAGGCGATTATTACGCGCCTGGGTCATGACATAATTAATTTCTTGTTGTAAGCCTGTTTCAATCATAGTTCTTATTATATACCTTAGTCGTTTAATTCTCTAATCACACACATTAAAGGTTGTTCGTATTTGCGTGCAAAATCTACCACCTGTGATACTTTAGTTTGAGCCACATCATGCGAGTAGGTGCCACACACGCCTTCGCCTTCAATATGTACTTTTAACATAATGGCTTGAGCTGCCTCTTCGCTTTTTGAAAAGAAACGCTTAATCACTTCAACCACAAACTCCATAGAGGTATAGTCGTCATTCAAAAGCAACACCTGAAAGCGCTTGGGTTTTTTCAGTTTCGGTTTAGTGGTTTGTGTGAGTACCTTATCCATGCTATCTGGTTGTGGTTCGATACAACATAAGTAATGCAAAAATCAATACAATTAAGGTTGGTAAAGAAGCACTCAAGAAATAATCTAGGTTAAATATTTTAGGCATCCATACACCCAATTGTGAGAATTGATGGAATATCAAAGAAATCACAATCCCTAAAAAAATTCTTTTACCTAACGACGCGTCTCTTAAGGAACCAAAAATGAAGGGAATAACGAGCAATATCATCGCAACCAATGTTATCGGTTTCATCGTACGCTTATAAAACTCTGCCTCATAATCTCCAGTGGATAAGCCATTTTTAGATAAAAATCCCATATGTTTAAATAATTGAACAGTGGATAACTTACTCGGATCTTTTTTTAAAGAATCAATTAAATCTTGGTCGAAAGCAACTTCTAATTGATATTGTTTACGATTCTCTTGCTTGATTTTGGTAAATTTTCCGGTGCTATCAAATAAGTAATAATTGGTTTTTTGTAAAGTTAGGGTGTCTTTATCAAAAATGGCTTTGTCACTATAAATAACAGAATCAAGTAGGTTGACTGACTTTTTCTTAATCAAAGTCACATTATTAAAGACCTTACCATCTAAGTTTCTTTCTACATGAATAAAATTATCTTTATCCCTTATCCAAAATCCTTGCTGACTAGAAGTGACGATTGTTTCGCCTAACGCCTTAGCGCGATATATTTGCGCTTGATTAGAAGACAAAGGCGCAATAAATTCACCTAAAATAATTGCTAAAATCACAAATGAAATGCTCACGCGTAATGTGATTTTAGTGATTTTAACAATAGAAATACCAGAGCTTCTCATTACAATTAGCTCACTATTAGCGGCAAGATGACCTAATCCCAAAACTGCACCCAGTAAAATAATCACTGACGACACCTCATAAGTAATCTTCGGTAGTAAAAACCCAATGTAGATAATCGCATCAAGCAATGTGTAGCTCGCACGGCCAATATCATTTACTTCTTCCAAGAACTTAAAAAATGCAAAGATACTCACTAAAACTACCATCACCGATAAAGAATATTTCAGTAGTGTTTTAGTAATGTAGCGGTCTAAAATTTTCATTAAAATACTAAGTTCAAAGGTTTAAATAATAACAGCACTATTATGACAAATATTCACAGCGATAAAATTCTAATTCTTGATTTTGGCTCTCAATATACGCAACTCATTGCCCGTCGTGTGCGCGAGATTGGCGTGTACTGTGAATTATTTCCCTACGATGTAGATAGTGACTTTATTAAGAATTTCAATCCCAAAGGTATTATTCTTTCCGGTGGTCCTGATACGGTGACTACCGATGATTCAGCTAGGGCACCACAGATTGTGTTTGATCTAGGCGTACCAATACTCGGTATTTGCTACGGCATGCAAACCATGGCCATACAATTGGGTGGCAAGGCTACTTCAGCTGAAAAACATGAATACGGTTTTGCACAAATCAAATGTGAAGATGATGTTTGTGCATTATTTACAGACTTACGCGATGACACACACGATGCGGGTAACGCCCTACTCGATGTGTGGATGAGTCATGGTATTGAAGTCAACGAATTACCAGCAGATTTTAAGCTGATTGCATCCACAGATAACTGTGCGATTGCAGGTATTGCCAATGTTAACAAGCATTATTATGGCTTACAGTTTCACCCAGAAGTGACACATACTAAGCAAGGTTCGCACATTTTAGAACGCTTTGTTAGTGGTATTTGTGACTGTGAAAAAAACTGGACTACTGACAACATTATTGCTGATCTTATTCAAAGCTTAAAAAATCAAATCGGTGATAAAAATGTATTATTAGGTTTATCAGGTGGTGTTGACTCCTCAGTGGTGGCGGTACTACTACATCAAGCTATTGGCGACCAGCTCACTTGTGTGTTTGTAGATAATGGCTTGCTTCGCCTCAACGAAGGTGATGAAGTTATGCAAACCTTTGCTGACAACATGGGCGTTAAAGTCATTCGCTCTAATGCACAAAAGAAGTTTTATGATGCTTTAGCCGATGAAGCCGACCCTGAAAAGAAACGCAAAATCATTGGTGGTGCCTTTATTGAAGTATTTGAAGAAGAGGCAAAAAACCTTGATGATATTAAATTCTTAGCACAAGGCACCATTTATCCAGATGTAATCGAGTCAGCCGGTGCTGCATCTGGCAAAGCCAAAGTAATCAAATCACACCATAATGTTGGTGGCCTGCCAGACGACCTTAAGTTTGAATTGGTCGAACCACTTAAGGAACTGTTTAAAGACGAAGTTCGCACCATTGGTGTCAAACTCGGCATTCCTGCTCACATGCTTTATCGCCACCCATTCCCAGGCCCGGGCTTAGGTGTGCGTATCTTAGGGCAAGTCAAAGAAGAGTATGCTAATATCCTGCGTGAAGCCGATGCAATCTTTATGCAAGAACTTTACAACCATGATTTATATGACAAAGTCGACCAAGCTTTCACTGTATTTTTACCCATCAAATCAGTTGGTGTCACCGGTGATGAGCGTAGATACGACTATGTAGTGGCGTTACGCGCTGTTGAAACCATTGACTTTATGACCGCTCGCTGGGCGCGCCTACCGTATGATTTCCTTGATTTTGTCTCAAACCGCATCATGAATGAAACTACGCGTGTATCAGACCGGAAGAGCGCCGTGTTGGCTATGAGTGTAGATCTCAGTAGTCGCCGTATCATTCAAACACAAACATACATCATCACCACACCTCCTCAATCACTCCACTGCTTACTCTC
>CALCCK010000050.1 GCA_937899995.1 uncultured Gammaproteobacteria bacterium | reverse complement strand
AGGAATAGTAAGTTATAGCACATATAGTTGTCGGCTGGAGAGCTGGTTTAGGGGATGCAAGATGTTTGTGTGGGGGTGTGGGGGGGGGGGTGTGGGGTGTTTTTTTTTTTTCAAGCAGAAGACGGCATACGAGATAGGCTTGTGCTGGAGTTCAGACGTGTGCTCTTCCGATCTTAAAGGATTGAAAAGCCATTGCAAAAGTAACGGCCAACAAGCCTATTATCATTTCAGTTGAAATGCTTAATGTTTGCTTAAAGATAATAACAAGTCCAGTCAAACCCAGTAACAATCCTGCTATTTTATGAAATTTAAAGAAGGACTCTTTAAGTAATAATAAAGCGAATATACCAGTGATAATAGGGGTTAATCCAAACACAACAGAAATAATACCCGAAGGAACTGTTTGTGATGAATAGTACACCAAGCTCAAGGTGGTAAAAATACCCAACCCTGCGTAAAAATAATTATTGATGGCTAGTTTATTAGTGTTTAATTTTTGTTTTTTAATCCATAATAACAACAGACAAATAACTAATCCAATTAGCATTCTAGAGGCGACAGCAAAATTAAAATCCGAACCCAGTGTCGACCATTGAATAGCAAGTGGCGTAGTTGACCAAATGGCAACAACGGATAGAAAGACTAAGTAGATTGGCATATCAAATAATCATAAAAAACCACCGTTAAGGTGGCTCTAATTTAGAGAGTTAATCAGATAATTACTTATCCAAAAGTGCTTTGCGAGAGAGTTTGATACGACCCCTGTCTACACCCAATACTTTAACATCAATTTCATCACCTTCTTTTAAATGATCTTCTACTTTAACGACACGCTCATGAGCAATCTCAGAAATATGTAGTAAGCCATCTTGATTAGGCATGATATTGACAAATGCACCAAATTCAACAATTTTCATCACTGTACCTACGTAGACTTTATCCACTTCAGGTGAGGCAGTAATTTCTTTAACCATTTGTACGGCTTTATCAAAAGCTTCTTGATTGCCAGCAAAAATATTCACATCACCTGCATCATTAACATCAACTTTAGCACCTGAGGCTGAAATAATGCCTTTAATAGTCTCCCCACCCTTGCCAATAAGATCTCGAATCTTATCTGTATTGATTTTAAGAACAGTTGTTTTTGGTGCATTAGAGCTCGACGTGTTAGGTTCGCAAATTACCTGGTTCATTTGACCTAGGATATTAAGTCTCGCATTTTTTGCTTGCTTTAACGCGATTTCCATGATTTCTTTGGTAATACCTTGGATTTTGATATCCATCTGTAAAGCATTAATACCACGAGAAGTCCCTGCTACTTTAAAGTCCATATCGCCTAAGTGGTCTTCATCTCCTAAGATATCAGTTAACACGGTAAATCTATCACCTTCTTTAACCAAACCCATTGCAATACCAGCAATTGGCGCCTTGATTGGTACACCGGCGTCCATTAATGATAGTGATGAACCACAAACGGTGGCCATCGAGCTAGAGCCGTTTGATTCAGTAATTTCAGATACTACACGTATTGTGTATGGGAATTCTTTGATTGAAGGTAGGCAAGCAGCAATTCCGCGACGCGCTAGACGACCATGGCCAATTTCACGACGGCCTGCACCACCCATGCGACCTGTTTCACCCACAGAGTATGGAGGGAAGTTGTAATGTAGTAAGAAGTAGTCATTTTCACGCTCAGAGGCTTCTAGTTTTTCAATGAGTTGTGCTTCGCGTTTTGAACCAATTGTTGTAACTACCATAGCCTGAGTTTCACCGCGTGTAAATAAGGCAGAACCATGTGTATTAGCTAATACACCTATTTCAATCATTAACTCGCGAACAGTCTCATTGTCACGACCATCAATACGTGGCTCATTACTTAAGATACGCTCACGAACGGTTGATTTTTCAACCTTCTTAAAGTATTTAGAAACTTCATCTGCCGAATCACCATTTTCGCTAGAAAGTGCTTCAATAGCTGCTGCTTTGATTTCACCCACTTTAGCATAACGATCCATTTTTTCTTTGATTTGGTAAGCGTCATTAATTTGAGCGCCGAATTGTGACTGAATGTCACCCAATAAAGCTTCATTCGTTGCTGGCGCTTGCCAGTCCCATTGCTCAGTACCAACTTCAGTGGCAAATTCAGCAATGTTGGTGATCGCCACTTGGAATTGCTCGTGTGCATACATAACCGCACCCAGCATAACTTCTTCAGAAAGTTCAGATGCTTCTGATTCAACCATTAATACCGCCTCATTTGTGCCGGCAACCACCATGTCTAAATCTGATTTTTTTAGTTCAGAGTAAGTTGGGTTAAGTGTGTATTGACCATCTGTATAACCCACTCTAGCACCGCCAATAGGTCCATTAAATGGAACGCCAGAGATTGAAAGCGCTGCTGATACACCTAGCATTGAGATCATATCTGGATCCACTTCAGAATTAGCAGAAATAACAGTAATAATTACCTGTACTTCATTTACGAAACCAGCTGGAAACAAAGGTCGAATAGGACGGTCAATTAAACGACAGGTCAGGGTTTCTTTCTCAGTCGCTCTTGCTTCACGCTTTAAAAATCCACCAGGGATCTTACCGGTGGCGTAAGTTTTTTCTACGTAGTCTACGGATAGTGGGAAGAAATCTTGACCGGGTTGTGTTTCTTTAGAGGCAACCACAGTAACTAATACTTGTGTGTCATCCATACTTGCTAGTACTGCACCGTGTGCTTGTCTAGCAATACGGCCAGTTTCTAGGGTGATTGTGTGTTTGCCCATGGCAAAGCTTTTTTTAATGATATTCATTTCCATGAAAACCTCCGTAAAGTAATTAAAAGGCGTTCTATGGTTTGAATTGAATAAGCTTTATTTGAAACACACCAGTTGATATGTTTTAGATAAAACTTAAGGTGGAACTTTAAGCCATAAAACGAGAGTTATTATCCCTAAAATCAATCAATTATAACGACTAAATTTTTCTTAAATAGATCAATTGCAAGTTCTGAATGTTGGGCTGCGTCAATACTACGTTGATTACAAAATTGGATCATAATCTGTTTATCAAAGGCTTGTGAGTCAAACGTCTCACCATTAATAAATACTTTGAGTACTCCATCATTTAAAAGATAGGCAATGTTACAACTTGGGTGTAGCTGATAATGTGCTTGACGCTTAAACACACCAGGTTCAAAGTATTGTAATAATTGGATATCTAGCGTATCTAACTGAGTAACAAAGCAGGCAAACGCTTCAGCACTGATGTCGAGTATTTGCTGTGCTTGAGTAATGGCTGAATTAGGTATTAAGGCCGGTGTATTTTGGCTTTTCCAAACTGGGTCTTGGTAATATAGGTTTTTATCTTCAGATTTTTGATTGATTGATTCAAATAATTCTTCGGCTGAATAAGCACGATAACCAAACGATAAAGTGGTGCATTCATCATCTAAGCTAACCCCATGGTGTGCTACTTTTGGTGGCACATAAAGCACATCTCCTGGCTCCACGTCCCACACATGTTCTGTTTCAAAAGTATTCATGATTCTTAGCGGTACATCTTGAAGATAATTACCTAACTCGCAATGTTTCGAGCTAATATACCAGCGACGTCTACCACTGCCTTGAAGTAAAAAGACATCATAGTAATCAAAATGGGGCCCAACGCTACCACCTTTAGCAGCATAGGAGATCATTACATCATCAAAGCGCCAACGTGGGATAAAATCAAATTGCTTGATTAGATCGTGTATTTTATTAATAAATCGATCAACACCTTGCACTAATAGCGTCCAATCTTGCTCTGGAAACTTAGAAAAGTCATCTTCTGTAAAAGGCCCATTAGTTAGTGACCATTGTTGATCGAAAATACTACCTTGCACTAATCGCGATTCAAACTCTTCTTCAAGTGATAAGCCAGCCAATTCATCAGCTGAGACTGGCGAGATGAAATTGGGCAATGCTTGTTTGATGAGTAAGGGTTTTTTCTGCCAATAGTCACTTAAGAATTCCTGTTCAGATATTATTCCAAAATGTATCATTGTTTAGTTAAAATTACGTTTTTCATATGTTCAAATTTTACATAGCAGTTGTCACTGCAATTATTAATAATTTATAAGGAGCTATTAAAATGTTTAATCCAATAGAAATTCCATTTGGTTGTGTTATGTTGTTCAATGAGGTAAATTTAAAAGACGGTGTTACGGTTGAAGACGTTGAACTGACACTCGGTGAAATGTGTAACGTAGTCAAGAATAACTATGGTGATGACAAAGGTGGTTTTATTGCTGGTCAAGTTTATGAAAATTCAGGCTTTATCTCAGAAGAGGGTTCGTTTGAAAATGTAGAGAAAGCCAAAGAAGAACGTGGAGAGATTGTAATTGTAACTTTTTGGAAATCATTCAAGCAACATGAAAAATCGCATGCTGATGAATTGTTCAAATCGAAGTTTGATGAGTTGTTAAAATTTTGTGATGATGCCAGCGAACTTGGTTATAAAATGCTCTGGCAGGGCACACCAGAAGATCACTAAATTATTAATCAAGGAAAAAATATTACACGAACTATTGCACCTGAAGACATTAACACTGATAACACTATCATTTTGGATATTTGACGCGAAGATGACTACGCTTCGTCAAATGATATTATCCCCGGGACAACATGGAAAGATCCTGATAAGGTAAGGTTACTGACTCTATTGCAACTGACAAGCCAGTGGTATTAATGCACAATTTATCGAAGGTGGAATTGAAGGATTGAAAGAAGTTGGTGGTGTGGTAGAGACTAAATAATACCCTTGTATTTATTGATTAAATCTATTAACAACACTTATCAAACCTAAATATAGATATAGTACCCGGATTTTTTAATCGCAAAAAAACAATCCCTCCGGCGCCTTTACTTAGCGAGACAGACGCTTTAAGAAACCTTCACGCGAGCCAGCATTGATCCAGCCAGTGGCGATCGTCTTGCTGAGCTCGTTATTCACCCGGCCGCGATGGATGTGAGAGGGGGAGGCTGGAAAGATCAACAACTTGCCACGCTCTGCCACCTCATGATGCTGCTGCCAGTGAAATTCTGTACCGGCCTCCGTCACAGAATTACAGTAGAGGATCCAGGCCAGCACGCGATGCCCCGGCTCAGTGCCTTCGTCGCTAATCGTCCAGTCGCAGTGCCACTGACGGAAGCCCTCGCCGGGAGCGTAACGTTGCAAATTAAATATAGGCATCACAAACAACTCCTGGTCCGGGCAGACCTGGCGAAACATAGGTCGTTCCTGTAGGTAGTGCTCCAGGCCGGCTGAAACGCCTCGTACGATTAGCTCTGCAAGAGCGTATGCCTCTGGATCAGAACGGTTGAGCGCAACGAGGCTGATATCCGTCGAGACCTTGGCCGGTTTCGCGTCGCTGCCGCCAGGACCGAAGGCCACACCCGGCCGTTGCAAATCCTGGCGTCGCTCAAAGAAGTCCATGACGCCATCAGCAACAGCCTCGTATCCAGGGTTTTGGTAGCGACTGATCAGCTGCATGCTGGTGGCTTCTTCATGTGACATTTGGTTGTTATACTTTGATTCATGCTGTGCTGAATGTTATGATTACAAATGACTAACTTAAGCTTGTTGATAACGAAAATATGGGAAAAATTAACTGTTATTGGTGGTAGTTTGGCGCTTCTTTTGTAATCGAAACATCATGCACATGCGACTCCACCATACCAGCCGAGGTAACTTGCACAAACGCCGCTTCAGTACGCATTTTGTCTAGTGTTTCACAACCGGTGTAGCCCATTGATGATCTAATACCACCTACCATTTGGTGAATAATAGGGCGCATAGAACCTTTGAATGGTACGCGGCCTTCAACACCTTCTGGTACTAATTTGTCTGACTTAGAGTCTGACTGAAAATAACGATCAGATGAGCCGTGTGCTTGATTCATCGCACCAATAGACCCCATGCCGCGGTACGATTTGTATGAACGACCTTGGTAGAGTTCTACCTCGCCAGGTGATTCTTCAGTACCTGCTAGCATTGAGCCAAGCATGACGGAGTAAGCACCTGCTGCAAAGGCCTTGGCAATATCACCAGAATAGCGAATGCCGCCATCAGCAATCAGTGGTATACCGGTACCTTTAAGTGCTACGGCTACATCTGAGATAGCCGTAATTTGTGGCACACCGACACCAGCAACAATACGCGTGGTACAAATACTACCCGGGCCAATGCCAACTTTAACACAGTCTGCACCCGCTTTAACCAGATCAAGTGCAGCTTCACCTGTGGCAATGTTGCCAGCAATAATGTTTAAATTAGGGTATTTGGCTTTGGTTTTCTTAACACGATCCAGCACACCTTGTGAATGCCCATGTGCTGTATCAATTACAATCACATCTACACCAGCTTCAACCAATGCATCAATGCGCTCACCTGTGCCAGTTGCAACACCAACGGCTGCACCGACGCGTAGTTGTTCAGCATCATCTTTACAAGCATTTGGGAAATCAGTAGATTTTTGAATATCTCTAACCGTGATCATACCCAACAAATCAAATTGATCGTTAGTGATGATAACACGCTCAATACGGTGTTGTTGTAATAGGGTGCGAACTTCAGCCATATCAGTGCCTTCAGTCACAGTAATAAGTTTGTTTTGCGGTGTCATGACATTTTCAACTACTTTATCTAACCGAGTCTCAAATCGAACATCACGGCCAGTGACCAAACCAACAATAGTATTTCCATCTACTACTGGCAGAGCAGAAATATTGTGTCGCTGCTGCATTTCAAAAATGTCTTTAACGGTAGCTTTGGGTGAAATGCTAATTGGGTCTTTAATAATGCCAGATTCAAAACGTTTAACATCGCGTACTTCATTAGCCTGTTGTTCAATCGACATATTCTTGTGAATAATACCAATACCACCTTCTTGAGCAATGGCGATAGCCAATCTAGCTTCAGTAACTGTATCCATTGCAGCTGATAAAATCGGTGTATTGAGCGTGATGTTTTTAGTTAGTTGCGTTTTTAAGCTAACTTCCTTTGGCATGGTAGTTGAGTGTGCCGGAATCAATAATACATCATCAAATGTTAGTGCGTTTTTTAGTAAGTTCATTTAATATCTCCTTTGATTTGTACGTTTTGGAAAGACAAAGCCTATAATAAAGCCGAAAAACAACACAAGGGCACCAACAATAAACCAGTTTCTAGCGCTGGAGTCTTGGTCATAAGTGTTGTTGTTTTGTAGTAATTGAATTTCTGCTTTGAGTCTGAGTATTTGTGACTCTAGGTTTTGATTGGTGTCTTTAAGTGCAAGAGCATCTTTGTAAATCCCTTCTACATATTCTTTTTCAGCTTGTGATTTACTGGTTTCTATTGTTAATTTTGCATTACTTTCTTTTAGTAAGTCAACCTCTTCTTCTAAAGCTAGATCGGAAGAGCACACGTCTGAACTCCAGTCACAAGCCTACCTCGTATGCCGTCTTCCGCTTGAAAAAAAAAACCACTCTTCCCCCCGACC
>CALCCK010000049.1 GCA_937899995.1 uncultured Gammaproteobacteria bacterium | reverse complement strand
GGAGGAAGAGAAGAGGGGAGAAGAGGTGGGAATGTGAGGTGAGTGCAGGTGGGGGATAGTCAGAGAGACAGTAATTTTTTTTTTCAAGCAGAAGACGGCATACGAGGTAGGCTTGTGACTGGAGTTCAGACGTGTGCTCTTCCGATCTTTCACATGGCACTGCCTCAGGGCTTTGGCAGTTTATCCCCTCTACCGGCAAGCTGTACGGTTTAAAAGAAGACTGGTGGTACGATGGTAGGCGCGATGTATTGGCTTCAACCAAAGCAGCAGTTAGATATTTAAAAAATCTGAGTAAACTCTTTAAGGGTGACTATTTGTTAGCCATTGCAGCTTATAATTCTGGTCCTGGCCGTGTACAAAAAGCCATACGTAAAAACAAACGATTAGGCAAAAAAACTGATTTTTGGCATCTAGATTTGCCAGCTGAAACTCGAGGTTATGTACCTCGACTCTTAGCAGTAGCAGAATTAATTAAAAACCCTGAGCGCTATGGCCAAACTATTACACCAGTAGATAACAAGCCACAGTTGCAAGTGGTAAAACTAGACTCTCAATTTGATTTAGCCACCATTGCCCAGTGGGCGGATATTACCTTAGATGATGTTTATTCACTCAACCCTGGGTTGAGACGATGGGCCACACCAAGCAATCTTCCTTATGCTATTTTGTTGCCAATTGATCAGGTTGCCATTTTTGAGAAGAATTTAAACAGCCATCCAAAAAATGCTCGAGTGCGCTGGTTACGACATAAAGTAGTTTCTGGCGATAGTTTGAGCTATCTAGCGCACAAATTCAAAACCACTTCAAGACAGATCAAGCACGTCAATCATTTGAGCAATAATAAAATTAAAGTAGGTGAATATTTGATTTTGCCAGTTGCTCAGCGTGCTGACAACGATTACACATTGTCTGAAAAACAGCGAGAAAAACGTCGATTAAACATTAAAAAGACTGGTACAAAGATTATTCATATAGTTATCAGTGGTGACAGCTTATGGCGTATCGCCAAAAAATACGATGTTAAAATTAACAGTATTGTTAAATGGAATCATTTAACACATGATAAGCCACTTAAAATTGGCAAGAAATTGGTGATATGGCAAGCTAAAAAAGCCAAACTTAGTGATTTTTCGGAGTTAACTCGTGTGGGAATTGATATCAATAGAAAAGTAACTTACCGCGTTAAAAGTGGTGATAATTTATCAACTATTGCTAATAAATTTAAAGTTCGGGTGAATGACCTTAAGAAATGGAATAAGTTGGATATTAAACGGCCATTACAACCAGGGCAGAAGCTCAAAATTATTGTTAACATTATTAATTCTAAGATGAAATAAAATTATGAATGCATTACCTATTAATAAAATATTTTTAGCTGGCTTTGCCTTCGCACTGACGCATTGGAAAAAAATCATCGAGATTTCTATCTTCCCAGTACTGATTTCTTTGCCATTTTTAATGATCGTTCCAGAGCTATTAGGATTAATGGAGCAATTATTTAGTGGTGGCGAATTGCTTGATGTTCAATTGCCAGAAAACATGATGATTTACCTTGTCTTGTTTTTTTATGGCTATATCACATTATCAATAAATATGTATCGTTTGGTGATATTGGGTGAGCAATCAAGTGGTGGCTTTATGCCAGTATTAAATGTAAACAAAATCATTAGATTTGTCGGTTTAACGCTCTTTGTTGGCTTGGTTACTGTTGTTCCAGTAATGATTACTGGAATGCCAATATTACAACTCATTATGTATTTTTTGATTATTCCAATCACGCTTAATTTTATTAATATTGCGATTGATCAACCTTCAAAATATAAATGGAACTTATCATTTACAACGCATATGAATTTATTTTTTTTACAAGCAATATTACCAGCCTTAGTTGGTATGTTATTTGCTGCATTAGCTAATATTATTGGGCTGCCCCCCATATTAGAGTGGACTGTTAAGGTTATTTTATTTTATTGGACGCTTGTTACTTTGGCATTGTGCTATCAACTCATTCAAGCTAATAACCCAGCGCAAAACCCTTAGGATAGCGCATATCAAAAGTTGCTTGTTTAACTTTTCTTGTTTTCTTTTTTAGTTCTAAATAAGCCTTTAAAAACCTATCTAATCGTTCTTTTTGTTTTTGGTATCCGAGAATAACAGTTACATTCGGCTCAAGCGTAAGTTGATCAATGTTCGTTTTTGAGAAAGTTTTAATAACCATTGGATCAACGTTAGATCGATAATATTGAAAGTCAGTATAAAGCTGAGTAATAGTATTTTTATCAGGTTTTGAGCGAGCTAATATTGCATCAGAAGGGATAATTTTTTTAGGAATAAAAAGCTCTCCCTGGGTTGATATATAGCCTATGCAGTTAATCTGTTCTTTCGATTTACACTGTGAATGCTCCCAGCGCATAGCGATCTGTTGAAACTCAATCTTAATTTGAATCGAGTTCCAAAACAAACGCTCAACATTTGCTTTATTTACCCAGGGCTCACTTTCTAAGGCCAGTTTGATCTCGTGCAAATCAATCTGATATTTATCTTGAATTAAAGGTTGTATTTTTTCTTTAAGAATGTGTAGATCAATCGGTGGTGTTTTAGCAATATCCCAACGAACATCTGCTTTTAATAATTCTGCTGGATTTGCACTAAGAACACCCCAAACAATCAAACCTAAAACAATAAAAAAAGGCGCTGCTTTAACTAATGGCATCAGCAATTGGGCTGGTGTTTTTTGCCGTTTATTTCTCCCTCTTGATTGCTTATTTTCCATTCAAAATCTCCAAGACAAGCTCATCAAAACTCAAGCCTATCGCCGTAGCTGCCATAGGCACTAGTGAGTGTGAGGTCATGCCAGGCACAGTATTAATTTCTAATAAATAAGGCGTTTGATCTTTATCAAGAATAAAATCAACTCGACCCCAGTTTTTAGCACCCATGATGTTAAAAGCTTTCAGAGCAATAGATTGAAGTTGTTGCTCAAGTGTATCTGAAAGACCACACGGGCAAAAATATTGCGTGTCATCTGAATGATATTTAGACTCATAATCATAAAACCCATGGTCAGCAATAATTTGAATCACCGGCAAGGTATTGCCACCTAGGATGGATACCGTATATTCTCCACCCTCAATCCATTGTTCAATTAATGCCTGGTCATCATATTGCCAAGCTAATTCAAGCGCCTTGTCTAATTCTTTAGCATGGATCACCTTGCTAATACCAATACTAGAGCCCTCTAAAATTGGCTTTACTGCCCAAGGTAGTGGAAAGTTAATGATTGGCCTAGGTTGGCCAATAATTGCTAAAACCGAGGGTGCTAGTGGTAAATCGTGTTGAGCCCAAATAGATTTTGTTGTGGCTTTGTCCATGCATTGTTCAGAAGCGCGAGAATTGGTACCTGTATAAGTGATGTTGCGTTGTTCTAGTTGTTGTTGAATATAGCCATCTTCACCGCCACGGCCATGCAACATAACAAAAGCTTTATCAAAAGATTGAGACCACAATTCATCAAGATTGTCACCTTGCCAATCGAACTGAAAGCATTCGATATTCTGATTTTTTAATGATTGGTAAACTGCCTCGCCACTGTTAAGTGAAACTGCACGTTCTGCCGAGTTGCCACCCATGAGTACTGCAATCATATGATCACCACTTCTGTTTCTAAGTCAATATCAAACTTAGATTTTACGGTTTGCTGAATGTGCAGTATTAATTTTTCAATATCAGTTACTGAGGCTTTATTTTGATTGATAATAAAATTAGCATGTTTGTCAGAAACACAAGCACCACCAATGCAAAAACCTTTTAAATTGCTATCTTCAATTAGTTGGGCGGCATGATGATTTTTTGGATTTTTAAACACACTGCCGCAATTGGCTTCGCCAATTGGCTGAGAAGTATTGCGCTGTTCTAATAATGCTTTGATATTTTTTTGTTTTTCGATTTGGTCAAATTTAAACCTAGCGGCAATAAAATATTCATTGTTATTATTGGCTAATACTTGTCGATAGGAGATATCAAAATCAGTAAGGTTTCTTTCAAACACCATGCCTTGAGTATTGATAGTGGTAACAGAGCTAACGAACTGCCAAATTTCACTATCAAATGCACCAGCATTCATTGCCAATGCGCCCCCAACATTGCCTGGAATAGCGCTTAAAAATTCAGCGCCGTTTAATCCCTTAGATTCACAAAATCGAGAAATTTTTGCCAGTGTTGTGCCTGCACCAGTAGTAACATTGCAATCGTTAATTTCTAATTGGTTAAAGTGCTTGAGTTTAATAACAACCCCATTAAACCCATGATCACGCACCAACAAGTTACTACCTAAGCCCAGCATTAAAATAGGTTTTTTATTATTTTTTAAAAATTCAGATAGATCATTTAAGGTTTTAGGCATAAAAAAATCTTGCGCTACACCGCCTGTTCGAAACGAGCAGTATTTGCCCATCGGTTGATTATGAGCCAGCATATTCCTGTATGAGTAAAGCAGATAAATCATGAATATCACCGGCACCTAATGTTAAAATAACATCGTTATTTTGAATGACATTAGGCAGTATCTTTAAAACTTCATTAGTATTTTTGATAACGATTGGATCGAGTGACGAGCGTTGACGGATTGCATTTGCCAATGTACCAGAGTTAATATGAGCTATCGGTTGTTCGCCAGCAGGGTAGATGTCTAACAGAATAAGGGCATCTGCTTTAGATAGAGCACGAGCAAAGTCATCGAACAAGTCCCTAGTACGCGAGTAACGATGTGGTTGAAAGATAACCACCAAACGTCGATCTTGATAGGTACTATTTAAGCTTTCGAAAACTGCATTGATTTCATTAGGGTGATGACCGTAGTCATCAAACAAGGTTACTGACTGCTCGGCAATATTTAGTGTGCCGTGATAGTCAAGCCGTCTTGCAACACCAGAAAAAGTCTTTAATGCACTTTGAATGATATCAATGTCAATGTCTAATTCACAAGCCACTCCAATAGCAGCCATGGTGTTTAAGATGTTGTGTTTACCAATAAGATTTAACTCAACACAGAATGTTTGATCATATTTTTTACAGACAATGTCAAAATACATTTTTCGATCTTTCTGAGTGATATTGGTGGCTCGTACATCAGAACCTTCATTAAACCCATAAGTAACCAAAGGTCGATGAATATCATTAAGTATGTCTTGAACACCAGCGTCGTCTGTACATAGTATGCAAGCACCATAAAAAGGCAAATTAGAGGTGAAACTTACAAAGGCATCGGTGAGCTTTCGATAGTCATTATCATAGGTGGCCATATGATCTTGGTCAATATTGGTAATGACACTGAGCATGGGTTGCAAGTGTAAGAATGAAGCATCGGATTCATCCGCTTCAGCGATCAAATAGTCACTTTCTCCAAGTTTGGCATTAATACCACTTGAATTTAAAATGCCACCAATAATATAAGTTGGATCTAGTTTGGCAACGTTGAGAATGTGTGTAATTAAACTAGTGACAGTGGTTTTTCCATGAGTGCCAGCCACTGCAATACCAAATCTAAAGCGCATAATTTCACCCAGCATCTCCGCCCTAGGCACGGTTGGAATATTCAGCTCATGTGCTTTGATTAACTCTGGATTATTGTCACTAATAGCACTAGATACAACCACGGCTTGTGCATTGACAACTTGATCTGCCGAATGTTTATAACTAATGGTACAGCCTAAGTTTACTAGTCGACGTGTCGCTTTATTTTCATGAAGATCAGAGCCTGATATTTGGTATCCAAGGTTGTGTAAGACTTCGGCAATACCACTCATGCCTGAGCCACCAATACCAATAAAGTGAATTTTTTGAATTCTAGAGTTAGAGACCGAATGTAAGTTGTTCACGTTTTCGAAACAGTGATAATACTCAATACTTGAATACCTTCACCACGACCAAAAGCAGTTAATCCTTCACCTGTAGTAGCAGTAATACCGATGTTATTAATTTGAGTATTCATTAATTTTGCAATATTGGCTTTTAGTGCTGCTATTTTTGGTGAAATCTTAGGCGTTAAGCATTCAATTGAAATGGCAATATGCTCAATATGCCAGTCATTAAGATCATTCAGCGCTAACTTTAAGTATTCAACGCTATCAATTATTCCTTGTTGACAGAGTGCATCAGCTTTAGCGCCTAAAATATTTTGCCCTGTGATTGATGAGACAGCATTGGTAAGTGAGTGCAAGATCACATCAGCATCACTGTTTCCACGTAAACCTTGCGGGTGATCAAATTTAACTCCACCCAAAATAAGCGGCCTACTATTGGCCGTGTCAAATGCGTGGGAATCTTGTCCGAGTCCAGTTTTAATATTCATATAATTGTTTGATTCTAAATAAAAATTAGCCAAATCTAGGTCTTCTGATGTGGTGATCTTAAGGTTGCTTTTACTACCTTCAACCAAGATAGATTCAAGTCCTAAAGCCTCAATACTACTAGCCTCATCGGTAATATTTAAGTCATTTTGTATGATGTTATCTAAGGCTTTTGATAATACACCAAATCGATACATTTGGGGTGTTTGCGCTTGCCAAAGGTTAGACCTATCTAAGGTGGATTCAATTTGAATATTGTTGGCTTGTTTGATGGTGTCAACTATTCGAGTGGCTAGTAATCCACCCGTTGGGTGATTATTGAGTTGATCGATTAAGTTGATTACGTCACTGGCTTTTACGCAGGGTCTTGCGGCATCGTGAACCAACACCCAGTCATTATCCTTAGCAAAAGGTTTTAACGTATTTAAAGCTGAGATAACCGAATGAAAACGTTCTTTTCCACCAATTGTTGTAGCGAGTAATTTTGAATGATTGAAAAATTCTGATTGCTCGAATTGAGTATCATTTTTAGCGATAGCCACCACACAGCCTTTGATTTGATCAATGCTTAGTAAGGTTTTTAAGGTTTGATCAAGTACACTTAAGCCGTTGCTTAGTTTTAGATATTGCTTTGGAGTGTTACTTTTCATACGTGAGCCAAGACCACTAGCAGGAACAATCAGAAAATGTTGGTCAGTCGACATTAAGGAGCAAGTAATAAAAAGATGGGTTTATTATACCCAAGGTATGTCAAGGGTCTTGTGGCGTAATTTGGTAGTAAGTTTCGCCTTTTTTAATAAAACCAAATCGGTAACGAGCTTGTGATTCTAAGATTTCCATATTGGATTCTGTGCCCATTTTTAATTCGGTCATCTTAATGTTATTTTTTTGATTAAGTGACTGATTAAAAGCAATATCATCGTCAATAATTTGCTGTCTATCTGATAAAGATAATGGAAATTTATTAATAACGAAATTTTGACGTAGCAGAGTTGCCAATATTACAATAAGAATAATGGTAACCCAATATTTGTAAAAAAATCCAAATATCAGCGCTGATTTTTTAAGGGAGGTTTGTTTTTTCAATGTGCAAAAAAATTAGCCGTAGTTTAGAGTTTCACCATCTTTTTTATCTTGGAACACCATTAATAAGCCACCACCAATAATGTAAATAGAAGAGGCGATTACACCAGCTGCGGCAATATATTGCGCTGTTCCAGAAATAATATTCATATAAGAAAGAATGATTAAAGCCAGTGCTAAAACCAAAGTAACAACTATGGTGCTTAGTAATAAAATATGACCTTTTTTAGCGCTATTGTCGACTGTTGAACTCATTTTTTATCTTATGTGCTGTGTAAATCAAAAGCATTATAGCATAGGTTTTTATTAGGTTAAATTGATCCAAATCAATTCTTAATCAAGTATGTATTTGAATGTTTATCATGCCAAGCAATGTTGTCTTTATTAAATAATTGGTAAATAAACCCAAGCCCAAAGACCGCAAACGATATGATGGCTAAAACAAATCGAGTAAAAGCTTGTTTGTGCGTGATGTTATCACCATTATTTTGCTGTATTTGGAATTTCCAAGTTTTCATGCCCAGTGTTTGTCTGCCTTTAACCCATGACCAGGTAAAGTAAAAATAAACAGTGATTAAATAAATACCAAACATCAGTAAATCAGTTTGTGCCTGTTTATCAAAAAATGCAATAAGTATTGCGCCAACAATAAAAAATGCCAATGAGAAGGCTAAAAAAATATCATAGGCAATTGCCCCTAGTCTGCGCAATAAAGATACATCTGATTTCATAATTACTTACCCATTAATAAATTTGGATTAACCACAGTTTGATTGAGATAAATTCCCCAATGCAGGTGTGGGCCTGTAGCTCTACCAGTTTTCCCAATGGTGCCAATTACATCACCTTGTTTGATTTTCTGCCCTTGTTGAACCAAACGCTTATTCATATGAATGTAAACACTAATCAACCCTTGCCCATGGTCTAGAAAAATAGTATTGCCGTTAAAGAAAAACTCACCTGTTAGAATTACTTTTCCGTCTGCAGGGGCTTTGATGGGCGTGCCCGTATCACCTGCATAGTCAAGCCCAGTGTGCGGTCGACGTGCTTCGCCATTATAAAAACGCTTAAGCCCAAAAGGACTAGTGGTCACACCATCTACTGGACGTGTAAACAACCCATTAGATAAAGCATCACCAGAAAATATTTTTCTAGCACTTGAAAGTATAGGCCTTTCTGACTTGATGCGATCCATATGTGCCAAGTTAGGATTGACATATTTTTTCTTTTTGCCTTTGAGAGTAATATGTTGCTGGGTATAGGTGTGCTCGGTCACTTCAAAATCAAACAATCGAATAGAAGTATCCTGAACTTTAATGGTTTTTTTACCGAGTTTTTCCATTAATGGAATGCCGACTAATATTTGCCAGTGATGATCTTTAACGTGCTGTACATATAAAGGCCTATTATTGTAAAACGCTTTTGGATTCGAATGGTTGGTTTCAAAATCGATCACCGCGATACCACCAGGTATTGCAGTATTTTTAACTGGTATATTAGCCAGTGCAATAGCGGGGATAAGTAAAAGTAATAGACTAAGTTTTTTCAATTTTTTTAACCTGGGAATAAATTTTACCATCACTAAGTAGCGTGGTCATTGTCTCGCCTATTTTAACGTTGGTGGTTGAATGTAGTACTTGATTATCTTGAATAGTAGAAATACTATAACCGCGTGATAGAGTGTTGAGTGGTGACAAGTGATCAAGCCCTAATGTGTGCTGGGCCAGTATATTTTTTTGCCAATCTAATGTATTGTTAATGGATTTTTTTAACCGATTATGCAAGCCATTCAGGGTATTTTTCTGCTGAACAACAAGCCGTTGAATGCTTTGTTGAAGCTGTGTTTTGGCTAAATGATTCAGCTGCTGATTGTGACTAATTTTAGCACTGGGCGAGTGTTGTTTTAGTTGCTCAAACAAGGTGGATAATTTAGATTTCTGCAGACGTAATTTGGCTTTGATTTGATAATTAAGATGCGTGTTTAAGCCATCAAGTCTTTGTGCAAACAAATTAAGCTGTCTATCTGGGCTAGGTAAGCTTGTACTTAATTGATTGAGTAATGATTGATATTGATTAAGCGTTTGCTGGTTTAATTGTGATAGATTGGTATAAAGCTTATCCACTTTAGATAGCAGCTCTAATCGGTCTGGCGTTGCCATCATCGCAGCAGCACTTGGTGTTGGCGCGCGAATATCTGCCACAAAATCAGCAATAGTGGTGTCAGTCTCATGACCAACAGCACTGATAATTGGCGTTTTAGCGTCAAATATTACTCTGGCTAGCACTTCTTCGTTAAAAGCCCATAAGTCCTCTAAAGAGCCACCACCTCGTGCCACAATTAGCACATCGCATCGACTTGATTGATCAGCAGCCTTAATAGCTTGAGATAGTTTTTCTGCCGAGCCTTCACCTTGTACAACTGAATCGAATAATAAAATTTCAGCAAATGGATAGCGTTTATTGAGTACTTTAATAATATCACGAATAACCGCGCCATTCGACGAAGAAATAACACCAATCGTATTGACTTTAGTAGGTAATGGTTTCTTATGCTGAGCATCAAACAAACCTTCGTCTTTGAGTTTGGTTTTGAGTTGTTCAAAGGCCAATTGTAAGTTGCCCACACCCACTGGTTCAACATGTTGAATGATCAACTGAAAATCACCTCGTGCCTCATATAAGGTTGGTGCAGCACGCACTAATACTTCTAACCCATTCTCAGGGTCAAATTTGATATTGCGTTGGTTAAGGCGGAATAGAGCGCAACGAATCTGTCCGCGATTATCTTTGAGTGAGAAATACCAATGTCCAGAAGCAGGACGAGATAAATTAGAAATTTCTCCTTGTAGCCAACAAGTAGGAATGTTGTTTTCAATGGTTTTATTGCACAGTGATAAAAAATCAGAGACTGTGTAGATTTCATCAATATTAAACATATTAGCTTTGCTTTAGTAGAGCAAACACCGCACCAGTACCACCGTCTTTATCAGAGCAAGAATTAAATGCTAATACTTGAGGATGTTGTTTTAAGAAGCTCACCACCTGGGTTTTTAAAATACTCATGCCATTTTCAGAATGATAACCCTTGCCGTGAATGATTTGAATAAAAGACTCAAACTGATGGTGATACATAAAGGCTGATAACGATTCACAAGCCTCTACCACAGTCTGCCCGTGTAGATCCAATACAGGCGCATAGTCGATATTACCTTGCTTCATTTTTTTAATGACTTTGGTTGAAACGCCACTTTGCGAATAGCTAACAATTTCAGAACCTTCAAGGTTGGCATCAACAATGTAACTGTACGCGGTAAATGCTGGTTTTTTTAAGGCATTGTCTGATCGATTGGCACCATCCTTATCTATCGGTACATTGGCATCAACGGTTGATCTGAATAGTTGCTTATCTTCTTCGTTAATCTGTTTCATATACACATAAAAAAAGCCCTCAATCGAGGGCTTCATTATAGCAATGTAAACGTTTTAGTTTATAGTGCTTTAATCTGCGCGTTAAAGCGAGACTTCTTTCTAGCTGCTTGGTTCTTATTCATTAAACCTTTGCTAACTGCTTGGTCAATCATCTTTTGCATTGCACCAAAACCACCCTGAGCTTCTTCTTTATTGCCAGCTTCTAAAGCGTAAGCTACTTTTTTGATAAATGTGCGAACTTTAGCGCGAATTTGTGAATTGTGTTTGTTGCGTTTAACTGCTTGTCTTGCGCGTTTTTTTGAACCTGCTGAATTAGCCATCGTATTAAAAAATTGAAATTAGTAAAACGCATAATTATAAAGTCTTAAGTGTTAAAAGTCCATAGTGTTTACTAATTTAAGTGTCTTTTTCTTATTCAGTAATAATTGCCAAGTTCGACCACCTTGAGACTTCCACAAAGAAACCGATCGAATGCCTGCTAGTAGTAGCGCTCTAATGTGGTTGGCGGTGTATTGGTTGGATAAATAAAGTTGCTCACCACTGACCATGATTCTCGGATTAAGCTCACCCAAGGTTGTTTTATAGAGCTCGGCTAAGCGTGCCAATGAATTAGAGTGAGAAATTTCAAAAAAATCTTGTTTTTTAATCAAATCAATTTCACTCGATATCTGTGACAAAAGTGTTTTGTTTTTCATAAGTTTTTTTTCCAGATTGATTAACGCTAAAGAATAAAAAATCACATTCTGCATAGATTTACTCTTGTTTCCAAAAGCTTTAGTCAACGCACTGAGGCCAATTGAAAGATCTTTGGGCGAGTCAAACACTTCTTCGACATCAGTACTGTTAGTTATGATGCTTTTTAAACTAACCTCATTGCTTTTTCCATCGCAAGTGCCTGTTGAAGCAAGCTGATCAACCAAAGTCGTGGTTTGTAATAGTGAGGCAAGTGCCAGTGTTTGTTGTTTTAGTTTATTCATTGTTTCTAGTTTCAATAATAGCGCCACCTAGGCAAATATCATCATCATAAAAAACGACAGATTGCCCTGGTGTAATAGCGCGTTGAGGCTGATTAAAAATAACCTTTAATTGATTGTTTTCACTTGCTTCAAAGATCGGAAGAGCACACGTCTGAACTCCAGTCACAAGCCTATCTCGTATGCCGTCTTCTGCTTGAAAAAAAAAATAAATATATCCAGCATTAAAAAAATTCACAACATACATACTAGCAAAAGACCTGGCA
>CALCCK010000048.1 GCA_937899995.1 uncultured Gammaproteobacteria bacterium | reverse complement strand
GACAGATTATTGCTGGGCATGGGCGGCTGGCAGCAGCCACCAAGTTAGGCATGGAGGAAGTGCCGTGTATTGTGTTGGATCACTTAACTGAGGTACAGCGTAAGGCGTATGTCATTGCTGATAATAAATTGGCACTCAATGCTGGTTGGGATGAGGACTTATTAAAAATTGAGTTGGGGGCGTTAGATAGTTTGGGTTTTGATTTATCCATTGTGGGTTTTAGTGAGGATGAGTTAAGTGGTTTGTTAATTAATGAGGACGCATTTAGTGATGGTTTTGAGTTGGACGATAGCGATAAATCACCCTTTCAACAAATCACATTTACACTGGCTGATGAGCAGGCTGAGGCCATTAAAAGCATTTTAAAAGAGGTTAAAAAAACAGACAGTTATTCAACCGTTGAAACTTACGGCAATGAAAACAGCAATGGCAATTTATTGTATTCACTGGTTAAGCAATGGGCAGAGCAAAAGACATAAAACTTAAAGTCATACCGGCCAACATTGCTAATGAGTTTATTAAAAAACAGCATTATAGTGGCAAGGTGGTACAAAACAGCAAGTTGCATTTTGGCTGTTTTTTAGATGGCCTGCTGCACGGGGTGATGAGTTACGGCTCAAGCATTAATAAAAAAGGCACTATTAATTTGGTTGCCGGTACGCATTGGAATGGATTTATCGAGTTAAACCGTATGGCCTTTGATGAGTACTTACCTAAAAACAGTGAAAGCCGTTGCATAGCAATCTCAATGCGCTTATTAAAAAAGAACGCCCCGCATATTAAATGGGTTATTAGTTTTGCAGATGCTACCCAATGTGGCGATGGCACTATTTACCGTGCCAGTGGTTTTAAATTGGTGGGCATTGCTAAAAATACAGCGTTACGTGTAAACCCAAAAACGGGTGAGTCATTGCATTGTATGCAAGCACACCATTTAAAAATGACTAAAGAGTTTAGAACGTGGAAAGCCTACGAGGGCTACCAATTAAAGTACATTTATTTTATTGATAAAAGTATGGAAAAGAATTTAACTAAGCCAGTGTTACCGTTTAGCGCAATAGCTGATGCGGGTGCTGGTATGTATAAAGGGGTTAAGCGGTAATAGTGTAATGGTAACACGCTGGGCTACCCGCCTAGAGATGGGGCTTCGATGCCACCTTACCGCTCCAAAAATGAAGCAAAGTAAAAAACAAAGGGTTTAATTTCAGTATGAAGATTGAATATATCAAGTTAGGTGAGTTGCACGGGTATGAGTTTAATACACGTACGCATAGTGATGAGCAGGTGGCACAGTTGGCAGCTAGTATTACTGAGTTTGGTTTTACCAACCCGTTATTGATTGACGGCGAGCGACAGATTATTGCTGGGCATGGGCGGCTGGCAGCAGCCACCAAGTTAGGCATGGAGGAAGTGCCGTGTATTGTGTTGGATCACTTAACTGAGGTACAGCGTAAGGCGTATGTCATTGCTGATAATAAGTTGGCACTCAATGCAGGGTGGGATGAGGATTTATTAAAACTTGAAATCAGTGCGCTGGATCAGATCGGTTTTGATTTATCGGTTATTGGTTTTGATGTGGATGAGTTGGCCGGCTTAGTAATTGATGAGGATATTGCCGGCGGTTTAACCGATGAGGATGACGTGCCGGAAGTGGCTGAGATACCGATCAGCAAGCAAGGTGATATTTGGTTGCTTGATAATCATCGGGTGATGTGTGGCGATTCAACAAATGGCGGTGATGTTGCTTTATTGATGAATGGTGAAAAGGCTCAATTATTACACGCTGATCCACCTTATGGAATGGGTAAAGAGGGCGATGGAGTTGCTAACGATAATTTATACCGTGAGAAATTAGACGAGTTTCAGATGGACTGGTGGAAAGCATTTAGACCAGCAGTTGAAGATAATGGCTCTGCTTATATCTGGGGAAATGCTGAAGATTTATGGCGTTTATGGTATGAGGGCGGATTAAAGAATAGCGAAAGACTTACAATGCGTAACGAAATCGTTTGGGAAAAAGAGGGTGGTCAAGGTATAGGATCTGATGTATTTAGAAGTTATCCGCCAGTAACAGAAAGATGCTTATTTTTTATGCTAGGTGAGCAAGGGTTTAATAATAATTCTGATAATTACTGGACTGGATGGGATTCAATTCGTAATTATTTAGTTAATGAAAAGAAGAAGTCTGGATTAACGAATGACCAAATAAAAGCGGTTACAAATACATACCATAATCATTATTGGTCTACTTCACAATGGGCATTTCCAACTGAACAACATTATAAGGCGATACAAAGACAAGCCAATGGCGATGCTTTTAAGCGTGAGTATGATGCTTTTAAGCGTGAGTATGATGATTTGAAGCGTGAGTATGATGATTTGAAGCGTGAGTTTTATGGAAAACGTGCTTATTTTGATAACGCACACGATGAAATGCGAGATGTTTGGAAAGTGAACAGAGTACACGGTAACGACAGACACGGACACGCAACACCTAAGCCAGTTGAGATGATGGAAAGGGTAATGAAATCAAGTTTGCCAAAAGATGGGTTGTGTATTGAGCCATTTGGTGGTTCTGGTTCTACGCTTATTGGCGCAGAGAAAACAAACCGAAAGTGTTACACGATGGAATTGCAAGGTCAGTATGTAGATGTTATCGTTAAAAGATGGCAAGAGTACACCGGCAAACAAGCCGTGCATGAGGTGAGTGGTTTAACCTTTGATGAGGTTGCAGATGCAAAGCAAGTGGCATAGTGTTGTTGAAAGCATGAGCAATGTCGCAGTTGGTTATGGCGTGGCGTTAGCATCACAGATTGTGATTTTTCCATTTTATGATATTAATATCAGCCTGCAAGACAACATCGCCATTGGTGTTTGGTTTACTTTAATATCATTGGTGCGCTCGTATGTGCTCAGACGTTATTTCACCAAGAGGACAGAGCGTGGCTGATACCCAAACATACTCAATTGAAACCATATCGAAGCTATTAATGTTATCTGAGCGCAGGTGTCAGCAGTTGGTGGGTGAGGGGATTATCCCTAAAAAAGAGCGCGGCCAGTATGATTTAGTGGAAAGCGTGCAGGGCTATGTTAAGTTTTTACGTGAGCGCGCATTTGGTGGTGTGGCCAATACAGATATGCACTCTGAAAAAACCCGCTTAGTGGTGGCGCAGGCCAACATCGCAGAGATGAATGATGCTGAGATGCGCGGTGATTTGGTGCGTGTTGATGAGATAAGGCGTGCGGTATTTACGGCGGCGCGTGGTGTGCGAAACTCATTGCAGACAGTGGCCGATCGTTTAGCCGTGCCAATTGCTGGTGAGAGTGACCACCATGAGATACATGACATGATCGAGAGTGAGTTAAACCAAATTTTAGGTGATATGGATAAGCAATGGGCGCACTTAGTGGCCGAGCCGGTGGTGGATGAGCGAGAAAAAGACACCGAAAGTTAATGTTGATGGTGAGCAATTAGTCTTTAAGGCAATTACTGCTGGTTTAAAACCTGATCCATGCGAGCCGATGAGTGAGTGGGCAGATAAGTATCGCTTACTCAACCAAACTTATGCGGCTGAACCTGGAAAATGGCGCACCAGCCGCACGCCCTATCTCAGAGAGATTATGGATGCGTTCAGCCCATCTAGCCGGTGTGAATTTGTGACCATTATGAAAGGCGCACAGCTCGGGTTTACAGAAGCCCTAACCAATATGCTGGGTTACATTATTCACCGCGCACCCGCACCAACCATGATGGTGCAACCGACTTTGAATCTCGCTAAGCGATACAGCAAACAAAGGCTCGCGACTATGATTCAAGACATGCCAGTTTTAAAAGGTTTGGTCGCTGATCCTCGCTCACGTGATAGTGGTAACACCACCACCTCTAAAGCCTTTGATGGCGGAGTGTTATTTATTGCCGGTGCAAACTCGGCCTCAGATTTACGCAGCGCACCAGTACGTTATTTATTGCTTGATGAGGTTGATGCCTATCCCTATGATTTAGATGGTGAGGGTGATCCAATTGAGTTGGCAGTTAATAGGACAAAGACCTTCGCACGCCGCAAGGTATTAATTGGCAGCACTCCAACCGTTAAAGATGTGAGCCGTATTGAGCGTGAGTTTTTAAAAGGCGATCAACGCAAATACCATGTGGCCTGCCCTCATTGTGACACCATGCAAGAGTTGGTGTGGTCAAATATTAAATGGGATAAAGACGAGAATAAAGTACACCGCCCTGAAACCGCGTTTTATATGTGCAACCATTGTGCAGGGGTAATTAATGAAAGTGATAAAATGGATATGTTGCAACACGGTAAGTGGGTGGCAACCAAGCCTGAAAACAATTACCGTGATACGCGCAGAAGTTACCACATATCAAGCCTTTATTCGCCGTGGGAAACGTGGGCAAACTTAGTACAAAAATGGTTAGATGCACAGCGTGATCCGCATTTATTAAAAACCTTTGTAAATACGGCACTAGGACAGTGTTGGGATGATGAGGCAAATCGTGTTAATCAAGAAGATTTACAACAAAAAGCCGAGGCCTACCCACTACGCACCGTGCCAATGGGTGGCTTGTTAGTAACCGCTGGTGTTGATACGCAGGATAACCGCCTTGAGTGTGTGTTATGGGCTTACGGCAAAGACGGCCAACAATGGGCGGTTGATTATCATGTGTTTTTTGGTGACCCCTCAAGCCCTAAATTGTGGGATGAATTAGATGATTATTTACAAAAAGAGTTACAGCATGAGAGTGGCGAGGGCATCAAAATTAGTGCCACCGCCATTGATACGGGTGGCCATCACACACAGCGTGTTTATGACTTTTGCCGCACTAGGCGTTACCGCCACATTATTGCTATTAAAGGCTCATCCACCCGCAACAAACCCGTCATCTCAAAACCATCAAGCGTGGATGTCACGTTTAGTGGTAAGACGTTAAAAGGCGGCGTACAGTTATGGCCGGTGGGTACTGATACCGCCAAAGATATTATTTATGGTAAGTTTAATATTAAGACCGGCGCTGGCTCAATGCACTTTTCTAATGAACTTGAAGATACTTTTTATGAGCAAATTAGTAGTGAGAAAAAAATAACTAGATACCACAAAGGTTTTCCAAGACAAGAATGGGTTAAGCCATCGCACGTACGCAACGAGGTGCTTGATTGTAGTGTTTACAGTTTGGCCGCCGCCTACCATTTAGGCATGAATAAGTTTAGTCAGCGTGATTGGCAAACCCTAGAGGACACGGTGCAACCACTAACCAAGGATTTATTTGCTGATAAATCGGAAAATATTAAGCAAATAGTTGAAAACAAGCCCAAAAAACCACAGCAAAACTATCAACCAATTTCACGCAGAAAAAAGCCTAACGCTGGCTTTGCCTCGCGTTGGTGATGCAACAAAAGTACCCACCCGCAAAAGTTATTGCCATTGATGTTGATGGTACGTTAATTACTAAAGGTGTGGTTAATGATGATTTGGTTGCGTGGTGTATAGATAGAAAAAATGAGGGATTTTGTATGATTTTATGGTCAGCAAGAGGGGAAAAACACGCCAAAAACGCGGCAAAAATAACAAATTTAGAGGGGGTTTTTAACCATATTTTATCAAAACCAAGTTATATAGTTGATGATAAGGGCTGGTCATGGATTAAATACACCCGCGTTATTAAGTCATTCGTCAATTTTTAAAAAGGCCTAACTTTATCAAAAATATTTTAAAGAAATATGCAATTTTAAAAGAAGCCTAACTTTATCAAAAATATTTTAAAGAAATATGCAATTTT
>CALCCK010000047.1 GCA_937899995.1 uncultured Gammaproteobacteria bacterium | reverse complement strand
TGTGAGGTCAAGTGAGAGCTGTGATGGAGTCTCGTACTGTGACTGTTTGGAGAGAGCTTCGTATCCGTCGGAATCAGTGTTGTTGTTTTTTTTTTTTCAAGCAGAAGACGGCATACGAGATAGGCTTGTGACTGGAGTTCAGACGTGTGCTCTTCCGATCTATGATGAAAGCGCCATGCCGATAATAAACAAAATATGGTCCCACCCCAACGGTATCACATGATCAAATCCAATACTGGTAAATTGATAAAAGCGCTGTACTGCGCTTAATGGTTCCGGATGATTAATATCAATCACGCCACTGGGGTTGCCACTACGTAACCATTGCCACTGGCTCCAATTGTATTCATCCTTTTTATATACTTGGTAACGCAATGCGCTATCACCGTAGACTTTTCCATATCGCCAAGCCAATGTTTTTGGCCATTCACTAAGTTGTACCTGGTAAGTGAGAATGGTTTTTCTTGGCCGTTTCTTATAACCCACAATGTCAAGCTTTGCATTGGTCAAAATCAGTGTTTGTGTCTGGCCATTAACAGCAAATTTCAGACTGTTTAAAAACTGTGATTCAAAATCTTTAAAACGCTCACGTAACATGGTTGGCTCGAGTGCACGTAGCTCATCATATTGCGCTGAAGTGGGTGCGTCAGTGGTATTTTTATATTGGGTGCCAATCCCCGTCATCGCCGCTTCGAGACTAAGGTCAATCTCAATTTCAACTGTTTTATTTTCAAAAATTGAAATTTCCACCAACGCAGGTTTAACCACATCAGCTCTAGCAAATCCGACCAAGAACAATAGTAAAAATAGGATTTTTCTTATTAGCATATTATAAAAAAACCCCGACTAGCGGGGCTTAATTATTGATCATTTTTTACTTAAATCAACTTGCCAGCATAATTTTCTATGCCTGGGTTATTCTTCACACCCTTAATGGTTGGATGGTTAATTTTCTTAAGATCGAGATGCTTTTGCTTACGCAGATAATCTGCTGCTACATCCCACATCAGACGTCCATTACCAATACTACCTACTTGCGCCCAACCGGCAACACTATATTTCTTCTTCATATCAATTGCAGTACCATCATCATCTTTAATATCACTAATACGTTGGTTGTAATCTGCATCAGGACTGATTGTATAATCCAAACCACCTACACGGACCATGTCGCCACCTGATTGTAAGTAAGGGTCTCTTTGGAATAAATTCTCTGCTACGCCTTCTAACATGTCTTTAATAGCTTGACCTGTCATTTCAGAATTATAAGTCTCTCCATAAGTCATTGAAGTATTAGTCATCAAATCCTCCATTGTAACTTCTCCACCTGCAAGTACTGATGTTCCCCAACGCACGCCAGCAGATAGACCGAAATCTGCATCATACTCTTCACGTAATGAATTAACCAACACCTGATCCCACGAACCTATAAAGTTTCCACGACGGTACAATGTTTGCTCAGTGGTACATAGTTTTTCAGTAAGGATTGCATCATAAGTCTTACCCACACGATCTGGATTATTACTCATCTCACTACTACGTGCTTCGATCACATTCTTATCGTATTTCGTATTACGCATCTTATCAATGAAAGACACCATAGCAGCATCTGGCTTAATGAAGTCAGTCAAAATTGGCAACATCTTGTATTCATAACCTGTCACTTTATGATCAACGATATTTAAATCCATCACACCGATATATTTACCTGAACAACCGGCATTGGTAACGACTGTAACGCCGCCAGGATTTTTAACTTCAATAGGTTTAGGCATACCATCATGGGTATGGCCGCCAAAAAATGCATCAATACCTACCACACGTGAAGCCATCTTAATGTCTACATCCATACCATTGTGGGATATCACAATTACCGCATCTGGCTTTTCATTTTCACGAATATCTGTTACTAACTCTTGCATTTCGTCTTCACGCAGACCGAACGACCAATCTGGAAAGAAGTATTTTTGTGGGTTGGCATTTGAAGTTCTTGGGAATGCTTGGCCAATCACCGCAATTCGGTGTCCACCTACGTTTTTAATCACATATGGTTTGAATGGCAACGCATCATCCTCATTAAACAGGCCCCTACCATCGTATCTCTCTGTCATGGTGAAATAGTCATCACCCATTAAAGCATCTGCCATAATACGAACATTTTGTCCAAGAAAATCACCTTTGAAAAAGCCGATATTTTTCAAAACCTCTTCTTCTTTATAGGTAAATTCCCAGTGACCTACCATAACATCTACACCAAGAATATTACAAGCCTCAACCATATCAGCGCCACGCGTCCATAGCGATGTGCCTGAGCCCTGCCAAGTATCGCCACCATCAAGCGTTAATGTATTTTGTATGCCACCAGCACTTTCACGTAACGAATCTAGTACAGTTTTAATTTGACCAAAACCGCCAGTCTTGCCATATTTAGCTGCCAAGTCTTCGAAGTTATGGTAAGTAAAGGCGTAGGCTTCAGCCGAACCTGGCTTAATGCCAATTTGTTTAAGAAGTTTGTTACCAACAACATGTGGTAATTGACCAAAAGTGTCACCAAATCCTAGATTGACATTTGGCTCACGGAAATAGTTAGGTAATAAATTGCCATGGGTATCAGTAATGTGCAAAATACGCGCATTACCTGTTTTTGGCACTTCATACATATTCTCTTGGCCAGACAAGCTGGTTTTACTTGCATAGCCATTGCTAATTAAACCTACTGCAGAACCAGCACCTAATACCTTGATAAAATCTCTACGTGTTAAGGCCATTTCACCCCCCCCTATAATGAATAATATAGGCATGATACCCGTGCTTGATCTTAGTGGTAATATAATTCGTCTTTCACAACAAACCTCTATAATACACATATGAATTTAAATGAACTACTAATTGATATTATTGTCACGCAGATTGATGTCGAAACTCAAGGTCTGTGTTTAAATGCAGCCAACATACAAACCGGCGATGTATTTGTTGCTTTGAAAGGACAGTCTACTCATGGTATTGATTATGTTGATCAAGCCATCGAAAACGGATGCGTTGCTGTATTGGTCGATTCACAAGATTTTGATTGCAGCGTGCCAAGCGTACGTATTGATAATCTCAAACAGCATTTGCCAGTGCTGGCCAACACTTATTACTCTCAAGCAGTGCAAGTCGAGGTAATCGGTATCACTGGTACCAATGGCAAGACTTCGGTGAGTTACTTTATTTCACAATTGTTAAATCAGCTTGGGGTCAAAAATGGTCTAATTGGCACATTGGGTGTCACCCACAGCACTGTGGTCTCTAATAACACCACACCCGACATTTTGACACTTTATAAAATACTTCACCAATATCACCTTGATGGTATTCACACGGCAGTATTGGAAGTTTCTTCCCATGGCTTAGATCAAGACAGAATTGTAGGGATTAATTTTAAGCAGGCTGTTTTTACCAATCTAACGCAAGACCACTTAGATTACCACCAAAATTTGGATAAATATAAAGACGCTAAACTTAAATTATTCACACTCAATTCACTCAAAAGTGTCGTGATTAATCATGACGACACTCAACATAGGGATTTTTTAGCCGTTTCTAAGCACGCTACACAAACTACCTATGGCATAGATGACTTTGAAAAAATTAATGCCACAACCGAAGGGTTTTTATGCCAACTTGATGGCTTTGTATTTGAATCTCCTTTGTTAGGAAAATTTAACTTATCCAACATTCTAGCTGCACTAAATAGTGTTGAACAACTCGGTTTTAAACGCTCAAGCATTATTCCACTACTACATCATTTGTTCCCACCAATGGGTCGGATGCATCGCATTAAAAATACCTTAGCTTGGGTCGATTACGCACACACTCCAGATGCCATCGAAAATGCCATTAACACTTTGCAAAGCCACTATCCAGATCACCAGGTACGTCTTGTCTTTGGCTGTGGTGGTAACCGCGATCAAGATAAACGCGCCAAAATGGGTAAGATCGCAAGCGATCTGGCCAATACCATCGTACTCACTAATGACAATCCACGAGACGAGGATCCACAAGCAATTATTGACGATATCCTTAGTGGCATTGATGACAGTTTTGAATTAGATATCACCCTTGACAGACAATTAGCCATCGAAACTGCTATTACCACTTTAAATGAAAATGAGTGCCTACTCATTACTGGTAAGGGACACGAATCTACCCAAGAGTTTAAAGATAAGACGCTAATCTTAAGTGATATCGAAATTGCGCAAAATGCTGTCATCTAATACACATGCTATTGCTTCAGTATTAGGAGTTAATACAGTCAAAAGTGTTGACTTTACAGGTGTGTGCACTGATACACGGCAACGCATGGATGGTGCTTTATTTGTTGCACTTGCTGGTGATAACTTTGATGCACATAATTACCTCGATGAGGCTGAAAAAATGGGTGCAGTTGCCGTTATTATCAGTAGGCCCATGCCAACCAATTTACCTGCATTGTTGGTGGACGATACCCAAACCGCATTGACTGATATCGCACATTGGCATCTAAACAACATCAAGCCAATCGTTATAGCCATTACCGGCAGTAACGGCAAAACCACCACTAAAAATATGCTAGCCAACATATTAACTTTAAAAGCACCAACACTCGCAACCAAGGGTAATCTTAACAACCACCTTGGCGTGCCGATGACTTTACTAACATTGGAACAAAAACACCAATATACCGTGATTGAAATGGGTGCCAATCATCTTGGTGAAATTGCTTATTTACGTCACATCGTACAGCCTAATATCGCAGTGGTGACCAATACCTTAGATGCGCACATAGGTGAATTTGGTGGCTTTGAAAATTTGGTTAAGGCCAAAGGTGAGATCTATGGCAATGATAGTCAAAATATCGTTAATACCAATACCACCTTTGCAGGCGATCTCAGTTTTGGTGAAGGGGGTGGTATTTTTGCCAGCCATATTAATAATAATAGTTTCGATTTAAATATTGCTGATCAAAAAGTAACGGTTATCCTGCGGCTGATTGGTCAACACAATATCGACAATGCCTTAGCGGCAAGCGCTTGTGCACATGCATTAGGTGTTGATATTAACACCATCAAACAAGGTTTGGAAAATACCCAGGCTGAAAAAGGCAGACTCAATGTTATTCAACAACCTAACCTAACCATTATTGACGATACTTATAATGCCAGTCCGCAATCAATGAAGGCGGCAATTAGTACACTATTAACCTTTACAGGTGAAAAAGTTGCGGTACTTGGCGCCATGGCAGAACTGGGTGATGATGCCAAAACTTTCCATCAACAAATTGGACAATTAGCCAAAGATTCGTTTGATGTGGTTTACACTTTTGGGGAGCTAGCCAAGCATTATGATGGTATGCATTTTGAAGATTTGGACCAATTAGCCTCGCACCTATTAACGCATCATATCAATGCCACGGTACTGATTAAAGGATCGCGTATGGTAAAACTTGATCAATTGGTCAATCGCTTACAAAAATAAACCATTTCTCGCTTGACCTTTGATATGAATTTGGTGATAATTACTCGCTTTATGGGCCCGTAGCTCAACTGGATAGAGTACTCGGCTACGAACCGAGCGGTTACAAGTTCGACTCTTGTCGGGCCCACCATTTTCAAGTGTCAATAAATCTACTATTCTCTGTTAGAATATCGTCTTATGATGACACTACCCAATATAATTACACTTTCAAGAATTGCACTAATTCCAATTTTTGTTGCGCTATATTACTTTCAGCCTGCTTACAATCTAGATGGATTTATTAATATTAAGGCGCCTGACAATATTTTTACGCAAATTAATTTCTGGGTTACTGGGGTATATGCTTTTATTAGTACCACCGATTATTTGGATGGCTATTTAGCCAGAAAACTCAACATGACTTCACAGCTTGGTGCGTTTCTAGATCCGGTTGCCGATAAGCTAATGGTTTCGACCGCACTGATTCTATTGGTGGACTTCTATCCCACTGATACACATTGGTACATTACCATTTGTGCGCTGATTATTATTTCTCGTGAGATTTTAGTCTCTGCCCTGAGAGAATGGATGGGCACCATTGGTCAACGCTCTGCAGTCAATGTTTCCTATATTGGCAAGGTTAAAACCTTTGTGCAAGTCTTTGCAATTTTGTTCTTACTTTATCAACAACCATTCTTTGGCTTGCCAAGTTTTGAGATCGGCGTCACTTTATTATTTGCTGCAACTTTGCTAACCTTGTATTCAGGCATTATTTATTTAAAAGAAGGTGTAAAAACATTTGACACTTAGAGAAAAAACACTATAATTTGCCACCTATGCGGGAATAGCTCAGCTGGTAGAGCATCACGTTGCCAACGTGAATGTCGCGAGTTCGACTCTCGTTTCCCGCTCCATATTTAAAGCCTGTCTTCACAGGCTTTTTTATTACCGCTTTACAGCCTTTGGCCGGATAGCAAAGCGGTTATGCAGGGGCCTGCAAAGCCTTATAGACCAGTTCGACTCTGGTTCCGGCCTCCATATTTAAAAAGCCCGATTTTTATCGGGCTTTTTATTGTATAAAATTTGAAAAATAATGGAAATAAGCCTTATAATTTATCAAAAAAAACCTACTTTTATACTTTGAAATACCATTTTTAATATAAAAATACCCACTAAATTGTATTTTAGTAGGTATTTTGGAAATTTTAAGAATGGTTTTTTTGCTACTTTAAAGCCTTAAGGCGTAAACGCAAAGCATTAAGCTTAATAAATCCGGTCGCATCTTTTTGATCGTAAGCACCTTCATCGTCTTCAAAGGTTGCAATCTTTTCACTAAAGAGTGAATCCTCTGACTTACGTCCAACCACGATAATGCCGCCTTTGTATAGCTTAAGACGTACTGTACCATTAACGGTTTCTTGGGTTTTATCAATCGCCACTTGAAGCATTTCACGTTCTGGTGCAAACCAAAAACCGTTATAAATCATCTTGGCGTATTTTGGCATTAACTCGTCTTTAAGATGTGCAACTTCACGATCCAGTGTTAAGCTTTCCATCGCACGATGCGCTTTTAACATGACGGTACCTGCTGGTGTTTCATAACAACCACGTGATTTCATGCCGACAAAACGATTCTCAACAATATCATTACGACCAATACCGTGCGCACCAGCACGTTGATTTAACACCTCCATCACCGTAGCAGGGCTCATTTCTTCGCCATCAATAGCAACAATATCACCTTTCCCATAAGTAAGTTCAATGTATTCGGCTTTGTCTGGTGCATTTTCCGGAGAAACTGTCCAACGCCACATATCATCTTCTGGTTCAGTCCATGGGTCTTCCAGAATATCGCCTTCATAAGAAATATGCAGTAAATTCGCATCCATCGAATAAGGAGATTTTTTATTTTGTTTTTGATAGTCAATCTCAATACCATGGCTCTCAGCAAAATTCATTAACGATTCACGAGAAGATAAATCCCACTCACGCCAAGGCGCAATCACTTGGATGTGTGCATCGAGTGCATAAGCATTGAGCTCAAAACGTACTTGATCATTACCTTTACCAGTAGCACCATGAGAAATCGCATCAGCACCTACTTCATGAGCAATCTCAACCAGACGTTTAGATATTAAAGGACGCGCAATCGCGGTGCCTAATAGATACTCACCTTCATAAATCGCATTTGCACGGAACATTGGAAACACAAAATCACGCACAAATTCTTCACGTAAATCTTCAATAAAAATTTGTTTAACGCCGGCCGCTTTTGCTTTAGCACGTGCAAGCTCTACCTCTTCTCCCTGGCCAATATCAGCCGTAAAGGTAATCACCTCACACTGATAAGTATCTTGCAACCATTTAACAATAATGCTGGTATCCAATCCGCCCGAATAAGCGAGTACTACTTTATCCATTTCTCTTTCCTGTACCCCTTTTAAAAGGGTGCTTTTCTAAATTCAAATATTTTTGTCAATAGTAATTCATTATTTTGATTTACTACTTCGACTTTCCATTGTCCTGTCCATGTATGCCAAAGATTTTTACTTGACCATACACGCCACCGTTTACCTTTAATATCAAAACTGATTTCAGCCTTAACTTTGTCTTGATAAAGCCAACGATGAGTAACCTTATCGCCAGTTAAATTACGGATATTGGTAAAAAAGTAGATTTTACCTAAAGAATCATCAACTTCTGTCACTATCTCTATGGGTGCTCTATTCTCTACTGATTTTGCAAACACGGCTTGTGATATGTTTTCATGTGGCCATTGTGCTAATACATTTTTAACCAATAATAAAAATAGTAATGCTATGATTTTTTTCATCAATCCACCCAAGTAATTACATGTTTATAAACATCTTCATCACTCACTTTGTCATCTCTAAAGGTGCGTCCACGTACAGAAATACCGGCCAAATGTACCGAATTAACATCGCCGCTAATTAGTGGATGCCAATCAAATAATGCCTTGCCTTCGGATAATAACCGATAAGCACAAGTCTTTGGTAACCAATTAAATTTTTCACCCCAATCAGGATAAATAGTTAGGCAATCTGGCACTAAAGATTGTCGAGTATCGTAATGCGGACATTGGCAAGTTTCTTCATCTAAGTAGCGACAAGCCACATCTGTAAAGTAAATCTCATTAGTGTCTTCATCTTCTAACTTATGCAGGCAACAGCGTCCACAACCATCACAAAGTGATTCCCACTGAGTGTGGCTCATCTCCTCTAATGTGAGTATCTGCCAAAATTGTAAATCCACTTCTTTTGGCATATCTATCACTAATTTTTAGAAATAATTTGTAATAGAATTTTCTTACCTGTATGGTTACCTTTACGTGCAGAAGTACTAGCCCAAAAATAAGCTTGTTCATAATCTGAGTCAACGCCCACACCATCTAAATACATAATTGCCACACTATTTTGCGATTGGGTCAATCCTTGTTTAGCCGCCTCTAACATTAGTATAAATGCCTTTCTATTATCCTTAGGAACCACAATGCCATCACTAAACAACGTACTTAAGTTATGCTGGGCAACTGGGTCTCCCTCTTTGACATTTGTGACTAACTCAACTACATCATCCATCGATTTTGAATTATTCACCAATGATTGCTTAATTTGAGCCTTGGTTGGAATAAATGATGATAATTGATTTATCGACTCTATAACAATGTCTTTCTTTTTCCCGGTCATCAAATCAGTTGTTAAAAATGGATTATTTAATACTGTTAATTCTGCTACTTTTGGTCTATCGGCAACCACCTTCACGCTAGAATCTGTTGTCTTAACTTGGACAATATCTTGAAGATTTTTTTTGCCTGCAGCTTGAAGGCCGTCTAACACTTTCTGTGCTGGTGCATAATTTTGATCAGCAGATAAATGTAGCCAGTCCAGCGCCTCTCTTAACAAACCCTGCTCATGATAAATTTGCCCTAAGTGATATTGGGCGTCAGAATGGCCACTTTCAGACGCTTTCAGTAAATAAACCCTGGATAAAGTCTCATCCTTGCTAATGATATTGCCTTTGTCATAAAGCGTATACAATTGATATTGAGCAGATTCGTGACCTTCAACTGCCAAATCTGACAACATAAATAACGCCTTTTCAATATCTTTCTCAATACCTTCGCCTTTTAACAGGAGTAATGCTAAATAGTATTGTGCTTCTAAGTTGCCTTGAGATGCAGATTTTTGATACCAATAAACCTCTTTCTCCGGGTCTTTATTAACACCTTGTCCTAATTTATATCTCAACGCCAACGAGTATTGAGCCAATGCATGGCCGCCTTCTGCCGCTTTTGATAACCAAGCAACCGCTTGTTCATAATCCCGCTCAACACCCTCTGCACGTAAATAACGTAAAGCTAGAGAATATTGCGCTCTAGTAAAGCCTTGATTTGCAGCATTGTAATACAGTTCAATTGCGCGATTAAAATCTTTTTGAACGCCTTCACCCATCAAATACAAAGTGGCTAAATTATATTGAGCTTCCGCATGATCCTTGTCTGCTGCTTGTTGGTACCAATACAGTGCTTGAGTTAAATCACGTGGCACCTGTTCGCTGTTACGATAAATCACACCTACTAAAAACTGCGCATCAGTATTTCCTTGTTTGGCAGCCATCACTGCCCATTTTAATGATTCAAAATCATCTTTTTTCCTAACCAAATCACCAAGATAATACAGCTCAGCCAAGCGATATTGAGCTGTAACAAAGCCTTGGTCAGCAGACTTTTCATACCAAGTAATCGCTCTCGCTGAATTGATCTTGTGCTCCAAAAAATCTGCTAAATCATATTGTGCTTTTGGGTCGTATTGTTGTGCTGCCTTAATATACCAATGTTGTGCCAAAATTAAATCTTGATCAATCCCTTGGCCAGTTTCATACATTTTAGCCAAACTTGATTGGGCTTTACCGTAGCCAAGTTGAGCAGATCTTTCATGCCAATAATAGGCTATATCGTAATCAATCTCTCCTGTCTCACCATTTTGATAAATTAAAGCCAGTGCGTGTTGGGCAACAACAAAATCTTGTTTGGCAGATTTTTGATACCATCGCAAAGCCTCATTCATGTCTCTATCAATACCAATACCTTGATGATAATAATTGGCCAAACGAAATTGGGCATTCGCGTACCCTTGTTCTGCAACCTGGGTATACCAATAGAAAGACAATCTTAAGTCTTGTTTAACACCAATTCCACCATGATACATATTGGCCAAACTAAATTGCTCTCTTACATTACCACTTTTGGCAGATTTTTCTAATCTGGTTAATAACTGTGTAGGCGATAATGTTGATTCAAGCTGGCTAAAATGCTGTTTGACAGTTTTATAATTATCTTTAGGCTGTAAGATTTGCAATGCTTGTGCAGGCAAACTTAACAATAGCATTAGGAAAATAGTTCGAACCATAGGGTTTTTTAAAATTTGATCAATAACCAAAAACTTCATCATAACTCATTTTAAAGAGATTCTAACTAATTTGCGATAATAATCGCTCAATGCCAATAGACACACCCGAGCATTGTGGTAACGAGCCAGATAAACTTAATAATAAGTCTTCATCAAGGTCAACCGAAGTTTTTCCCAAGGTGGAGCGCTTATCGATTTCACTCACAAAACAACGCCGATAAGCGCTGGCCTCTTGCAACTCATCATAACCATTGGCAATCTCCACTCCATTCATATACAACTCAAATCGATGTGATACTTTACCCTCCACTATTGCCAAAGCAGATTGCATTGCTGGATAGTCATAAATAAAACATAAGGGTAAATTTTTTAATTTTGGTTCAATTAAATGCGTAAAAAGTAAGATTTGTAAATCTTCAATCCACTCAAAATCTGTACTCAGGTCATGTATCTTAGCAATAATCTTTAACGCTGAAAAATCAGTATTAAGTATATCAATATCACAATATTCAAAAAAAGCTTGCGCATAAGACAACTTACTCACTCGATACTCGACACCTAGTGTTTTTAATAGCTTAACCATATCACCCATCAACTGGTGAATATCAAAACCTAAGCGATAATATTCAAGCATTGTGAACTCGTTAAAGTTTTGAGAGCCTTGTTCGTTATCACGGAACACTTCACAAATTTGATAAATATCGCCACTACCACTCACCAAGAGCTTCTTCATCTCTAACTCGGGAGAAATATGTAAATACTTTGTAGATTTAGCATTAATGGCTTGATTGACAGTTATTGAGATACTGTCAATATAGACATCAGTCGTCGGGTTATTGAGTAATAAGGGTGTTTGGACTTCTAGAACATTTTGATCGTTAAAATAACGTCGAATTTTTTGTAAAAAATCGCTATATTTTTTAAGATCTTCCCGCATATTCATTTGTACGTGTGTCCACTTTCACTTTTTCACCAATACTGATAAATAATGGTACTTGAACCACCACACCTGTATTCATTGTGGCTGGCTTTCCACCAGTACCAGCAGTATCACCTTTAAGGCCAGGGTCAGTATCCACTACTTCAAGTATTACATGATTAGGCGGTGTCACTGAAATTGGATTGTCGTTCCAAAGCGTTACCACGCACATGTCTTGCTCTACCAAATAACCCCTAACATCATCCATGGCATCATCATTAATCACATATTGTTCAAAAGTATCTGGATCCATAAAATTCCATTCACTGCCATCGTTATATAGATATTGCATATCCAATTCCATCACATCAGCACCTTCTACAGATTCACCAGATTTAAACGTCTTTTCCAAGGTTTTTCCTGTGATTAAGTCTCTCAACTTGACTTTATTAGAAGCCTGCCCTTTTCCAGGCTTGCGAATCTCATTACTAATAATTGAGCAAGGATTGCCATCTAACATTAGTTTTAAGCCATTTTTGAATTGGCTGGTAGAGTAATTCGCCATTTTTTTTAAGTATTAAGTGTAAAATTCAAGCATCTTATTTTACGCACTTTTTCATGCACATACACGAATACCAAGCCAAATCCTTGTTTAGGCAATTCAATATTCAAACACCTGCAGCAGTGCTTATTGATCACGTGTCTCAAGCCAGTGATGCCTGTACATCATTGGGTGGTGATATTTGGGTTGTTAAAGCGCAAGTACACGCAGGCGGACGTGGTAAAGGTGGTGGCGTGATTCTATGTCGCTCAATCAGCGAAGTTGAAAATGCTTGCAATAAATTATTCGGTTCAAACTTAATAACACCACAAACAGACGCTAAAGGTTTGCCTGTTCATCAACTGCTAATTGAAGTTGGGCAAAATATTGAACGTGAACTTTACTTGGGTTTGTTGGTTGATCGTCAGACCCAAAAGATTACCATTCTGGCCTCAACTGAAGGTGGTATGGATATTGAAAAAGTGGCTACTGAAACACCGGATAAAATTATCAAATTTGGGGTTGATCCACTCGGTAGTTTAAACACCCAAGATTGCACCACCATTGCATCACAACTTAAACTCGAGGGTGAATTGGTTGATCAATTCACTAAAACGTTATTAAGCTTGTATAAAATCTTCACCAGCAAAGATGTGAGTTTGATTGAAATCAATCCACTGATCACGACGGCAGAAAACAATTTACTAGCACTCGATGGCAAAATTGACTTCGATGATAACGCTCTATATCGCCATGAGGATATTGTTGAACTGCGTGATACCTCGCAAGAAGATGCAAAAGAAAATGAAGCCAGTGAATACCAACTGAACTATATTTCGCTTGATGGGACAATTGGTTGTATGGTGAATGGTGCAGGATTGGCGATGGCAACCATGGATCTGATTGAGCACCATGGCGGCTCACCTGCTAACTTTTTAGACGTGGGTGGTGGTACAACAGCTGAGCGTGTTGCTAAGGCTTTTGAGTTAATTCAAACTGAAGATAATGTTAAAGGTATTTTGGTGAATATTTTTGGTGGCATTGTTCGTTGTGATTTAATCGCTGAAGGTATCTTACAAGCTATCGAAAAGGTCGGTTTAACTTTGCCAATTGTGGTTCGTTTAGAAGGCACCAACGCAAAACAAGGTTTGGCATTATTAGATGATTCAAAGTTTGATATTGCTACTGAAGCCGATCTTACCCAGGCAGCCATCAGAATTGTGGCGTTGTCAAAAGGGATCTCGACATGAGTGTATTAATTAATAAAGATACTCGAGTTATTACTCAGGGCTTCACTGGCAAACAAGGCACTTTTCACTCTGAACAATCGATTGCCTACGGCACACAATTTGTTGGTGGTGTTACGCCCGGTAAAGGCGGACAAACTCACTTAGAGTTACCCGTGTTTAATTCAGTAAAAGAATCCATGAATAAGACAGATGCGAATGCCACCATGATCTACGTGCCACCACGTTTTGCTTATGCTTCAATCATTGAAGCAATTGAAGCTGAAATGCCAGTGATTGTTTGTATTACCGAAGGTATCCCAGTGCAAGATATGCTTAAAATAAAAGCGATTTTAAAAGACTCAAATTCAACATTAATTGGCCCTAACTGCCCTGGTGTGATTACACCTGATGAGTGCAAACTCGGTATCATGCCAGGTAATATCCACCAAGCAGGTAGTGTTGGTGTGGTTTCTCGTTCGGGCACACTGACATATGAAGCAGTACATCAAACTACGCAAGCAGGGCTTGGACAAAGTACTTGTATTGGTATTGGTGGTGACCCGATTCAAGGCATGAACTTTATTGATTGCTTAAAATTATTCGAAGCTGATGATCAAACCAAATCAATCATTATGGTGGGTGAGATTGGCGGATCCGCCGAAGAAGAGGCGGCAGAATTTATTAAAAGTAATGTTTCTAAACCAGTTGTCTCTTACATTGCCGGGCTCACAGCGCCAAAAGGCAAACGTATGGGTCATGCGGGTGCCGTGATTAGTGGTGGCACCGGTAAAGCAGAAGACAAAATTAAAGCACTTGAAGCAGCTGGTGTGGCGGTAGCACCTACCCCAGCCACAATGGGATCAACTTTATTGGAAATTTTAAAATGAAAAAACCCATTGTTGTATTAGGCATCGGCGAACTTGGTAGTGTATTTTCACGTGCTTTTTTAAAAAACAACCACCCTGTTTATCCAATCACCAGAGCAACGGATATTAATGAATTAAAAGCCAGTATTGACCCTGAGCTAATCTTAGTTTGTACTGCTGAAGGCGACCTACAATCTGCACTATCATCCATCCCTACTGAGTGGAAAGATCGTGTAGCGATGATGCAGAATGAGCTTCTACCACGTGATTGGGAATCTCACAAGTTTACAAACCCCACAGTAATTTCAGTTTGGTTTGAAAAGAAAAAAGGCATGGATTCTAAGGTGTTGATATCTTCACCTGCTTATGGGTCAAAAGCCAAGATCCTAACTGATTCGCTTGCACTGATTAATATTCCTGCTCATGTAGTAGCAGATGACGATGCATTACTTTTCGAGTTGGTATTAAAAAATCTATACATCTTAACCACTAATATTGCCGGATTGGTAATTGAACCTGGCACTAATGTAGACGACTTACGCAACAACCATTTATCATTGATGCGCGATGTATCAAAAGATGTGTTAATCCTACAATCTCAATTGACTAGACAATCTTTTGACGAAGATCAACTAGAACAAGGCATGATTAAAGCTTTTGAAGGTGATTTAGCACATGGTTGTATGGGTAGATCCGCCCCTACAAGATTAGATAGAGCGTTAGAGCTAGCAAGTGCATTCAACCTGGAAGTGCCAACCCTTCAAAAAATTAAAGACAGTCTTTAGCCATTCATTTTGACATAGATTTTTTCAATCTCCTGCTCTAATGCCAACAGTGAAAACCCTCTAACTTCTTCAATAAATTTCTGCCCCATAAAAAACAACTGCACCACTGGTAAAGAGAACACACCGTGTTGAGCACAAACTTCTTGCATCTGTTCACAATCAATATAAACCATTTCTAAATCTGTAAATTTGAGAGAAAAATTATCAAAAATCTGTGGCTTAATAGTTTGACACACACCACAATGCGCACCACCAAATAAAATTAATACAGCGTCTTTTTCACGTTTAAGGCTATCTAATTGTGTTTGATCTTTTAACTGATTCATAATTGGCCTCCTAATTGAGTGAAGAACGCTTCAAAACTGGGTAGATTCAATTGTGATTCTCTTTGTTTTGTGCCCCACATCGGCTCAGGAAAATAGCTATCGTCTTCAAAGCGTGCCATCACATGCCAATGAACATGAGGTAATATATTCCCAAAAGATGCGATATTGATCTTATCTGCATTAAAATAACTTAACATTGTTTTTTCAACTATATCAATAATCCGAAAAATTTCTGTTTTCTCTGCTATATTACACTCACTAAATTCTTTGATTTTTCGCTTAGTAAATACTTTAACCCAAGGTATCTCACTCGGCTCAATCTGAACAGTGACTAACTCATTTTCATAGATCACAGCGACCTCTCTAATAACATTGCATCCCCATAAGAAAAGAATCGATATTTTTCTTTAATGGCGTGTTGATAAATCTCCATCATTCGCTCTCGGCCAATAAACGCACTAACTAACATCAATAAGGATGACTTAGGTAAATGAAAATTAGTAATCATCATATCCACTACCTTAAATTCATAACCTGGATAGATGAAGATATTAGTTTCTTCCTGTACGGATTTTAGCTTGCCTGTTTTGGCAGCTGACTCTATTGATCGGACCGCTGTCGTACCTACAGCAATGATGCGTCCACCATTTTCCTTGGTTTGATTTATTTTATCAACGGTGGTCTGATCAATCTCAAAATACTCACTGTGCATTTTATGATCCGTAATTTCATCAACCTTAACCGGCTGAAAAGTACCTGCCCCCACATGTAAGGTTACAAAACAATGATCAATGCCCATTTCTTTTAAAGAGACCAACAACTCTTTGTCGAAATGCAAACCTGCTGTGGGTGCTGCCACTGCACCCTCGTGTTTGGCAAATACAGTTTGATAACGCTCTAGGTCTGCCTGTTCATCACTCCGTTCAATATAAGGTGGTAGAGGAATATGACCAATATTATCAAGCAGGTCCAACAATGAATCGGTTAAAAAATCCAAGACATAAAAGCCATTTTCTTTACTAATAACCTGAGCTTTATCACCATTCTCCAAAGTAATAAAACTCTTAATTTTTGGCGCTCTAGAAGCTTTAACCAAGGCCAATACTTGCCTTTCATTCAGCAAACGTTCAATCATAATTTCGACCTTGCCACCTGATTCTTTATGACCAAACAAACGTGCTGGAATAACCCGAGTATTGTTCATAATTAGCAAATCACCAGGTTTTATAAATGATGCTATTTGATGAAAAAATGAATCTATAATAGTCGATTGTGGCACTAAAAGTCGTGAATCTGTTCTATTTTCTGGTGGATTTTGGGCAATAAGTGACTTCGGTAAATCGAAGTCAAAATCAGTTAATTTCATGCTGAGTAAAATAAACCAATACTTGATAAGCGGCACTTACAATTGCCCTAGGGGTAATGGTCGCGCCAGTGAATGAATCAAACACACCACCATCACGTTTCACCTTCCAATTATTTTGACTAGGGCTTGATAAAGATAGCCCACTAAATTGCTTAATCCAATCTGATTTTCTAGTTTCGATTTTGTCACCTAAGCCGGGGGTTTCCTTATGTGTGATTACTCTAACACCTAATAATTGACGTTTAATATCAAACCCAGTCAATAGACGGATGTTGCCGTTATAACCGTTAGGGTAAGTGTGTTCAACCAGGTAAGCAAAAGTTTTTCCCTTTTGCTTAGCAGGGTAAATACCCACTTTTTGTTGCAAGCCATGTAGTTTTATCTCTTTCAGAAATTTATCTTCTAAAATGTTATTATCATAGCCCGACACCAACTCAGCGAGGCGCTTGATTAATAACTGATCTTCATTGTATTTGATCTTTTCCTTGGTAGTGTCTTGCGTCAATGCAACAAAAAATACACTGATTGCAGTAAAGATAAGCAATAAGGCGCCGGCCTTTAGAATCGAGTTTGGGGTCATTTTCCAAATACCTTAGGCTGTGTGTAATAATCAATCAAAGGCACAGTAATGTTCATTAGTAACACCGCAAAAGCCACACCCTCTGGGTAGCCACCAAACACACGAATCACAATAACCAATACACCAATTAAAAATCCATAAATCAAGCGCCCTTTTGGCGTCGTACTTGCCGAGACTGGGTCGGTAGCGATAAAGAATGCACCCAGCATAGTAGCACCCAACATCAGGTGGCTTTGTATCGGCAGGTATATTTGGTCGTTAATAAAATATAGCATAGATGAGATGAACACCATACCAGCAATAAACGCCACAGGAATATGCCAAGTAATAATCTTACGAACAATTAAATACAATCCACCTAATAAGAAGCCGACATTAATCCAAGCTTGGCTGATTGAATGCACATCTAACTCACTTACTATTTTTCCTAATGCTAGTTGGGTTTTAACCTCATCTAACTGTGTGGCACCACTCAGTGCATCCACCGAAGTCAAATTGAAAATTACATCAATCGCTTGAGATAAATTTAAAAATTCGCCCGCCCAAGTTGTCATTTGTAATGGATAAGAAATCAGCAAAAAAGCATAGCCCAACATCGCTGGATTAAAAGGATTATTACCCAAACCACCATAAAGTTGTTTGCCAAAAATAATCGCAAAAGCCACACCGAGAACAACAATCCACCAAGGTGCAATACTTGGGATTGAAATTGCCAACAAGGTTGCTGAAAGGATGGCTGAACCATCACTAATAGCAGGCTTAACTGGGAGTTTTCTAAGGCTTAAAAAGACAGATTCAACCACTATAGCTGTAACCATAGCCAATGCAATTTGCAAGATGATACCCCAGCCAAAGAAATAATATGCCGCACCAACACCTAATGCTAGTGCGTAAACCACCTGACGCATAATCTGATTGGTATTGTGTGCGTTACTATGCATCATCACTTGCCTTTTTTGTTTTCTTAATACGTGCCATAGCGGCGGCTATTTTGTCTTTTTGTGTTTTATCGTTGGCCATTTTTTTCTTCAATTCTTTCTTCTTAGCCGCCATCATTTCAGCACGCTCTCGCTTGTTACGATCTAAGCGATATTCTCTAAATTCAAATCGTTCTCTTGCAATGTCTGTTCGGTATTGGTCTTCAGTCGTTTTACGATGCAACGCTTTGGCAAAAGAAAAATATTCAGCCAAAGGTATGTGACTTGGACACACATAATCACAACATCTGCATTCAATACAATCTGCTAAATTATAATCCATTGCTTTATCAGTATTCCCACTCTTGGCATGCCAATAGAGTTGTTGTGGTAACAAATCAACCGGGCAAGCTTGATTACACTGACCACAACGAATACATTCTTGTGTACTGAACTTGACCTCTATATTGTTAACAAAAATACAGTTAGTAATTTTACAAATCGGCAGATGAATTGTTTCGACATCAACCCCCATCATCATGCCACCCATACGTATAGCGTGTTGATTAGTGTTTGGATTTGACATTGATACAATATGCTCAAATGAAGCGCCTAGGCGTACCTCATAATTGTTTGGTGATTCAATGCCTGAACCAGTCACTGTTACAATTCTAGAAATCAAGGGTTTATTGTCTACCACTGCATCAAAAATTGCCTTAGTAGTAGCGACATTTTGACAAACAACACCTACATCAATTGCAAATCTGCCTGAAGGAATTTCAATACCTAGCAACATTTTAATCAATAATTTTTCAGCACCTGAAGTATATTTAGTCGGAATCTGTTCAATGCTAATACGGTCATTATGGCAATACATTAATAGCGAATTTAGTGCTTCTTGTTTGTCATCTTCAACAGCGATGATTGCACGTTGTGCACCGCAAATATGCAGCAGGATTTCTACACCACGAATAATCTCTTGCGGATGATGTTGCATGAGTGCATCATCACACATAATGCCTGGCTCACATTCAGTTCCATTGATAATTAAAGTATGACAATCTTGAATACCTTCTAATTTAGCATGTGCAGGAAACCCAGCACCACCCAAACCAACAATACCTGACGACCGAATGTATTCAATCATCGTGGCTCGGTCACAATGCAAAAAATCTGTACCACAGCCTTTATACTTTACCCATTGATCTTTACCATCTGATTCAATAATAATGCACTTGGATTTTAGGCCTGATTTATGTGGAATTATTTGTTCATCAATAGACACGACCTTGCCAGAAATAGAGGCATGAATAGGCACACAAAAATGATCCTCAGTCTTGGCGATTACTTGACCAGTAAGAACTTTATCACCCACTTTGACACAAGGAATGGCTTCATCGCCAATACGTTGTTGCAAAGGCAAAACAACTTTATCTGGCAAAGGTGCTGAGATAATTTCTACCGTTTCCACCGGATGTGGATTAGGAATTACAACACCACCACTAAATGACTGTCTAAGCATGGGCAATTTCGGCAACATCGGGCACATAGGTACTTAGCGTTGGAGCAACTTCCAATACATAAATACAATCTACAGGGCAAACTGGGATACACAAATCACAACCTGTACATTCATCTGCAATAATAGTTGTCATTAATTTAGAGGCGCCCACAATAGCATCAACTGGGCAGGCTTGTATGCACAAGGTGCAGCCAATGCAGACTTGTTCGTCTATATAAACCACATGCTCAGGTTGTGTTTCCCCATTTTCTTCATTTAGCGGCAGCGTTTCTACACCTAAAAAATCGGCCAATGCATCCACCCCCTCTTGTCCGCCTGGTGGGCATTGATTAATTGGCGCCTCTCCACTGGCAATTGCCTCAGCATAAGGGCGACAGCCCGGATAATTACATTGACCACATTGAGTTTGTGGTAAGATCGCATCAATTTGGTCTACTAATGGATTGCCCTCAACCTTAAATTTAATCGCTGCATAGCCTAGAACCAAACCGAGTCCAAGCGCTAAAGCGGAAAAAATTAAAACAGAATCTAACACTAAGCTAACCCAATAAAACCCATAAATGCCATCGACATCAACCCAGCAGTAATCAATGCGATTGGTACACCTTGAAACACCATAGGCACATTGGCACTATCAATACGCTCACGAATGGTTGAAAACAACACTAATACAAATGAAAAACCAATTGCTGCACCAAAACCATACACACCTGAAGCTAAGAATCCATGGTCTTGCCCGACATTTAACAGTGCTACACCTAGTACGGCGCAGTTAGTGGTAATCAATGGTAAGAACACGCCCAAAGACTGATGTAAAACTGGGGAAGTTTTATTCACCACCAATTCAGTAAAGCCAACTACACCGGCAATGGTCACAATAAAGGCAATAGTACGCAGATATTCCAGCTCAAATGGAATAAGAATATACGCATTAATCAAATAACTTGTTAGGCTCGCCAATGTGAGTACGAATGTCGTGGCAAAACCCATACCAATTGCGGTTTCTACTTTATTCGACACACCCATAAATGGGCATAAGCCTAAGAACTTAACCAGTACAAAATTATTCACCAAAATGGTGCTGACTAAGATTAGGACGTATTCATTCATGTAGTTGATTTTAACTCAAAAATAGCTTGAATAGCCCAAATGAGCTGATGATAAATAAAGCACCGCCCACCCAGCGTTTAAAGGTTTCATCATTTTGAGTAATACTTTGATGCGCTTTAATACCAAGCACATGTCCAATCGCCGCCACGGGAATAAGCGAAAGTGAAAACTCCCAATCAATATCAATATCCATAATCACAAAAGTAACCATCTTAATACTGACGAGAATAAACCACAAAACAAACAATGTATTGCGTAAATACTGCTTAGCAATATGACGCATATACACCGCTACAATTAAGGGTGCACCGGTGAGTGATGTGCCAGCCACATAACCACCCAAAATAAGTAATAATTTATCTACCCATGGGCTATGTGAGGTAATTTTGGTATTAAAGATCCAAGTAATAGCATAAAAAATAGTGATTGAATAAATAAACACCACAATCACATCATCAGGCAAACTTAATAAGCCAGCCACGCCGATTAAAGTCGGTGGAATAATCCACAATAATGAACGCTTAAGATAAGGCCAATCTACTTTTTTTAAAGATTTGACCAAAGTCAGTGATGAAAAAAACAGTAAATGAATGCCAATAATCGGCAGCCAATAGACGGGTGTTGCACCCACCAACAACATCAAAGGCAATCCTAATGCTGCACCACCAAAGCCTAAGCCTGTACGAACAAACCCTGCCCAAAGAAAAATTAAACCGACTAAAACAAGCTCAGTACCATCAAAAGTCATTAGCGAAGTATGTCGGCCAGTTTTTTTGCGCTTTGTTGTACTAAATCTAAATCCTTGCCTTCAACCATTACGCGAATCAATGGCTCAGTGCCCGAAGCACGAATCAATACACGGCCTTCATCACCCAAAGCTTTTTCTACTTCAAGCTGAGTTTGTTTTAAAACTGTATGCTGATCCAATTCAATTTTTTCTTCGGTTTTAACATTAATTAATACTTGAGGGTATTTTTGCATTTCTGACTTTAATTCGCTAAGTGTCTTGCCATGTTTAGCAAGCACTTCTAATACTTGAAGTGCTGCAATCATCGCATCACCAGAAGTAGCTTTATCCAAGCAAATAATATGGCCTGAGCCTTCGCCACCTAAAATAGCGTTATTAGCCTTCATCAGCTCCATGACAAAGCGATCGCCCACATCAGCTTCAATAAAACGAATATCTAGATCTCTTAGTGCATGTCGCATGCCCAAGTTACTCATTTTAGTGCCCACTACAGTATTACTTAGTAAATGATTTTGGCTTTGCCAAGACTTAGCCAAGATAAACACCAGCTCATCACCATCTACCAGCTCACCATCTGCGTCAATCATAATTAATCGATCACCATCACCATCAAAAGCAATACCTAAGTCAGCCTTTTGTGCCAATACAACATCGCGCAAATGCGCTGTATCAGTTGCCCCGCATTTAAGATTAATATTAAAACCATCCGGCTGATTGTTAATCATCGTAATACTAGCGCCCAGCCCTGAGAAAATATCTTCAGCAAGGTGATAAGTTGCGCCATGCGCACAATCAATCACAATATCCAAGCCGCCTAAATTAACAGCATAGTCAAAACTAGACTTGCAGAATTTTACATACTGACTGATAGGATGTTCACAACGTTTTGCCTTGCCAAGGTTTGAACTATCAACGCTCACCATCGGTTGCGTTAACTTTTCTTCAATTTCTTTTTGGTCTGTGTCGCTAAGCTTAAAACCCTCTTGAGAGAAAAACTTAACCCCATTATCTTCATAAGAATTATGCGAAGCACTGATGACAACACCGGCATTTGCATTATATTTCTTTGTTAAATATGCAATGCCCGGTGTTGGCATTGGACCAAGTAAACCAACATCAACACCTGCAGATAAAAACCCGGCTTCTAAAGCTGATTCAAATATATAGCCCGACACCCTGGTGTCTTTGCCAATAACAACACTGGACTTACCTTTTTTAGCCAAAACCGAACCAACTGCCCAGCCTAATTTTAAGAAGAAATTAGCCGTAATTGGTGTAACACCTACTTTACCGCGTATACCATCTGTACCAAAATAACTACTCAACTCACACCCCCTAAAATCGTCAATGCATCTTTGGTTTCTAATACATCATGCACGCGTACAATATCTGCACCATTTTGCACTGCTATTATAGCTCCTGTTACACTGCCAACAACCCTTCCACCAACATTTCTATCATCCAAAAGTGTACCAATCATCGACTTACGAGATAAGCCTGCCAATAATGGTAGCCCAAAACTTTTAAACTCATTAAAACGTTTTAGAATTTCTAGATTATGATCTAGTGTCTTACCAAATCCAAAGCCAGGATCTAAAATAATTTTATCCTCAGCAATACCAGCCTCAATGCATGCCTCAATCCTCAGACTAAAAAAATCTTTAATATCATCGACCACATCATTGTAAGTCGGATCCTTCTGCATGGTTCTAGGGCTGCCTTGCATGTGCATCAAACACACATCGACATTCAGCCTAGCTGCAGTTTCAAGTGCACCATCAGCACTTAAAGCACACACATCATTAATCATACTGGCACCAGCCTTAACGGCTAATTTCATTACTTCTGGTTTTGAGGTGTCTATTGAGATGGTTACATCAGTTGAATGATATAGTGCTTCAATCACAGGAATCACACGGTTAATTTCATCATATGTTGAAACTGCATGCGCACCTGGGCGAGTTGATTCACCGCCAACATCAATAATGTCTACACCTTGGCTAATCATGAGTTTGGCACTTTCGATAGCCTTGTCAATATCAAAGTGCTGACCGCCATCTGAAAACGAATCAGGTGTGATATTTAGCACACCCATAATCATCGGTTTTGATATTTGTATAGTCATATTGACTACAGCTTAGTATTAAGCTACTTGCGGATTGCCATCTACTGGGTTATCGTTTGAATCGTTATTTTCATCAACCTCAACGCCAGAACCCAGCTCAGTAGAAACTACATTAGAATCAATAATTACTGCAGACTCTCGAATAGGTTTCCGATTCATTAAATCATCGATTTGCTCTTTATCAATGGTTTCAAATTCCATTAAAGCCTTAGTCATCTCAATCAAAATATCTTTATTTTCTTCTAAGATTTTTTGCGCTACTTTGTAATCGATGTCAATAATTTTTCGAATTTCAGAATCAATCACTTTGAATGTATCTTCCGAAATATGCTTGTGTTTCGTTACCTGACGACCCAGGAAAATCTCTCCTTCATCTTCGCCATAAGATAACGGGCCTAGTAAGTCTGACATTCCCCATTGTTTAACCATTTTATGAGCAATTTCTGTTGCACGCTCAATATCATTGCTCGCTCCTGTAGTGACAGCATCTACACCATATATAAGCTCTTCCGCAATACGTCCACCAAATAATGATGAGATCTGAGAATTTAACTTACGCCTAGAAATACTATAGCTGTCCTTCTCTGGCAAGAACATAGTCACACCTAACGCTTTACCTCTAGGAATAATACTCACTTTATAGACGGGGTCGTGTTCAGGCACAAGTCGCCCAACAATTGCGTGTCCTGCTTCATGATAAGCGGTCATTTCTTTTTCCGATTCATCCATAGCCATAGACTTACGTTCAGCACCCATCATAATTTTATCTTTGGCCTTTTCAAATTCTTGCATACCTACCAGCTCTATATCTTTTCCAGCAGCTAACAGGGCGGCTTCATTACATAGATTAGCTAAGTCAGCACCTGAAAAACCTGGGGTACCTTTGGCGATACTAATTGACTGAACATTTTTGGCAATGGGTAATTTCCGCATATGGATTTTTAAAATTGCATCACGGCCATTAATATCTGGCAAGCCAACCATAACTTGACGGTCAAAACGGCCCGGTCTTAATAGAGCTGGGTCTAATATATCTGGTCGGTTAGTCGCAGCAATCACAATAATACCTTCATTACCTTCAAAACCATCCATTTCAACCAGCATTTGGTTGAGTGTTTGCTCACGTTCATCGTGTCCACCACCCATGCCAGCGCCACGTTGACGACCCACAGCATCAATTTCGTCAATGAAAATAATACAAGGCGAATTTTTCTTAGCTTGTTCGAACATGTCGCGTACACGTGACGCACCTACACCCACAAACATTTCAACAAAATCAGAGCCAGAAATAAAGAAGAATGGCACATCCGCTTCACCTGCAATGGCTTTAGCCAATAGGGTTTTACCTGTACCTGGAGGGCCTATCAATAAAACACCTTTAGGAATCTTGCCGCCTACTTTGGTAAATTTTCCAGGATTGGATAAGAAGTCCACCAACTCCGCTACATCTTCCTTGGCTTCATCAACACCTGCAACATCGTCGAAGGTTGTATCAGACTCATCTTTAGGAATAAGTCTGGCTTTAGATTTGCCGAAACTCATTGGGTTTTTACCACCCATTGCACCGCCAGCGCCTTTCATAGTGTAGAGAATCACACCGATCAATAATAAAATCGGCGCTAAAGAAATAATTAACTGCTTAAAAAATCCATCTTTTTCTGGTGGCTTGGCTTCAACTGAAACACCATTATCCAGCAAATCACCCATTAGGCCTAAATCACCAGGACTGTAGGTTGTAAACTGCTCGCCACCTGCACCAACACCTTTAATGTTGCTTCCTGAAATGGTTACGCCAGAAACATCGCCCTGCTTTACGCTTTGAATAAACTGAGAATAAGTGATCTCATTTTTTTGCTCGCTCCCCTGAAATTGGCTAAAAATTGAGGTCAGGACACTGCCCAAAACCAACCAAAGTAATAAATTTTTAAACATAATAAAAAGTCAATAAAAAGAAGAAGATAAATATACCCTATTGTTTCCCTATATAGGGATTGATAGTAATTTTTCAAGGTTTAACAACAAATAAATTCAAATTCTGTCATAATTCTCAACTTAATAAAGATTCATTCAAAATTATGTCAAAAATCAGCCTCCTATCTATTATTATCATTGCTAGCCTATTGAACTCTTGCGGCTTCCATACGCCTACCAAAAATACGCCGCTTAATGCCATAATTACATCCACTGATAACAACACTTTTGCTGTTGAACTTAAAAAACGCTTCAATCAAGAGGCTGTTCAATCTTTAATTATTCAAATTGGTAGAGAAGTATCAAAAAAACAAACAGCTTCATATAAATCAAACGGTGAAACTGACAGTTATACATTGAGCTTAAGTGTGCCTATCAAAGTATTCAACAGCAAAAATAAATTATTATTGTCACAAGATATAATGGCTAATACACACCTAAATAAGATGTCTTTTGCGCAAGCAGATCGACTACAAATTGCTGAAAGTTACAAACAACTTCGCAACACCATTATCAAAAAATTGTTGAGAAGATTAAATCGCTTAAATGAAAATTAAGCCTGAACAACTCAATAACACATTAACCAACCAACTTAATTCCCTTTACTTTGTTTTCGGTCCAGAACTTTTACTGGTCGAACAAAGCTTAACACAAATCAGAGATGCCGCCAAAATTCAGGGATTTGACGACAAAGTCAGCTTTGAAGTCGATGGTAATTTTGATTGGAATCAAATCGTCGCTGAGATATCAGCAATCTCTTTATTCTCACCAAAACGCATTATCGAATGCCGACTAAAAACTGGGAAAATCGGCATCAAAGGGTCGAAAGCGCTAAGTGAAATTGCCACATCGATCCCAAATGATATTTTGCTTATTATCTCTACCGATAAGCTTGATATGGCTCAGCAAAAAAGTAAATGGTTTAAAGCGCTCGAACAATTTGGTTGTGTAGTTCAACACTGGGAAGTACAAAGCGACCATTTAGTAGGCTGGATTGCCAACCATATGGCAACTCTTGGGCTCGAGTCTGACACTGAAATAGCACAAGGTATTGCTTTTTGTACCGAGGGTAATTTGCTGGCTTCTATGCAAGAAATCCAAAAATTACAAATGGCTTATCCTGATGGCAAGATCGATACCAAAGAATATCTAGATCAAATCAATCAACAATCCAAATACACTATTTATGGCTTGATTGATGCAGCACTCTTAGGTGACGGCAATCAAGTGCTTAAGATTTACGAAACATTGCTTGATGACACAGCAATGCCAATCCAACTGAGTAATTCCTTATATCGAGAAATAAACACTATTATCAATATGTCGATCGAACTACAGCAAGTAAAACAGGTAGATTTGGTTTTACAAAGCCATCGTGTATGGAATAAAAGAAAACCAATAGTCGCCAGTATTCTTAAACGCCATTCTTATCAACGCCTACAAAAACTATTATTATCGCTCGGACGTATTGACCGTTCAATCAAAGGTATGGATAATCTCAATGTAATTGATGAATTACGCACACTACTACTAAATTTAGCTGGGAAAACACCATGGGCTCAATAACTGATTTAATTACCACATTAGGCAAAAAAGCAAGGTCGGCTGAAAAAACCTTACGTGGCGCTACAACTAAAGCTAAAAATAATGCACTCATTAATATTGCCAATCAAATTGACAATAACAGGGCTACTATTTTAGCCGCCAATACGCAAGACTTATCTCATGGTAAAGATAACGGATTAGACGATGCACTATTAGACCGACTAATGTTAGATGATGCACGACTTGACGGTATTATCGAAAGCCTAAATCAAATCGTTGCATTACCTGATCCAATTGGTGAAATTACCGATTTAAAATTCCGACCAAGTGGTATTCAAGTCGGCAAGATGCGCGTACCTTTAGGGGTGATGGGTATCATTTATGAATCTCGCCCAAACGTTACCATTGACGCAGCAGCGCTTTGCCTAAAGTCAGGTAATGCTGCGATCTTGCGTGGCGGTTCAGAAGCCATCCATTCTAATCTTGCGCTTTATGCTTGCGTCAAAGACGGTCTAATTGATGCCGGCTTAAATGAGTACTGTGTGCAACTAATAGACACCACAGATCGCACCGCAGTGACGGAATTGGTGAAGGCCAGTGATTATGTTGATGCCATTATTCCACGTGGTGGCAAAGGCCTAGTTGAGGCTATTAGTGAAAGTGCAAAAGTGCCAGTGATTAAGCACTTGCACGGTATTTGTCATACGTACATTGACAAAGATGCCGATACACAAAAAGCAATTAAGGTTGCCTTTAATGCCAAAACACGCCGTTATGGTGTATGTAACGCTATGGAAACTCTACTGGTACATGCATCAGCGGCAGGTAGAATATTGCCTGAGCTTATTGTGAAATATATTGACAAAGGCGTAGAGCTTAGAGGTTGTAAGCAAACACAACAACTCTCAAACCATGTCATTGCGGCAACTGATGAAGATTGGGATACGGAATATCTTGATGCTATTCTATCAATTCGTATTGTTACTTCAATGAGCGAGGCCATCGATCATATAGACAAACACGGTTCTGGGCACACTGAATCCATCATTACTGAAAACTATACATCAGGTCGTCGATTTATCACAGAAGTAGATTCATCATCTGTGATGATTAACGCTTCTACTGGCTTTGCTGATGGTTTTGAATATGGCTTAGGTGCAGAAATTGGCATTAGTACTGATAAATTCCACGTGCGTGGCCCAGTTGGCTTAGAAGGTCTAACCTCACAAAAATTTATCGTCCTTGGTGACGGTCACACTAGAGCATAGAAACAATGAACGTAAATGAAACACTAGCTGTCTTTCAGCGTGGCACCGATGAGATTTTGCCACTGGATGAGCTAAAGAAAAAACTCGCTAAAAATAAGCCTCTGCGTATTAAAGCAGGTTTTGATCCAACCGCACCTGACCTACATTTAGGTCATACAGTGTTAATCAATAAACTCAAACAATTACAAGACTTAGGTCATGAAATTTTATTCCTGATTGGTGATTTCACTGGCATGATTGGCGACCCTACTGGCAAGAGTGCTACGCGCCCGCCACTCACCCAAGAACAAGTCATTGAAAATTCTCAATCTTATCAAGATCAAGTTTTTAAAATCTTAGATAAAGAAAAAACTACCGTTGTTTACAACTCTGAGTGGATGAATAAAATGTCATCTGCTGAGATGATCCAACTAGCCTCTCAACAAACTGTTGCTAGAATGTTAGAGCGTGATGATTTTTCTAAACGTTACAAATCTGGCAAAAGTATCTCTATTCATGAATTCCTTTACCCACTAATCCAAGGTTATGATTCTGTTGTTTTAGAATCAGATGTTGAGCTTGGTGGTACCGACCAAAAGTTCAATCTATTAATGGGTCGTGAACTACAGAAACAAGCTGGTATGGAGCAACAGGTGATTCTCACTATGCCAATCCTTGAAGGTTTGGATGGTGTGCAAAAAATGTCAAAGTCACTCGATAACTATATCGGTATCGACGATGCACCAGATGACATGTTTGGCAAGATTATGTCCATCTCTGATGAGCTTATGTGGCGTTATCTTGAGCTACTCAGTTTTGAATCTTTAGATACTATTGCCAGCTGGAAAATAGAAGTGGAGAATGGTGAGAACCCAAGAAACATCAAGTTCCGCCTAGCTGAAGAAATCATTACAAGATTTCATAGTAGTGCCGCTGCTAAACAAGCACAACAAAACTTTATCAATCGTTTTGCCAAAAATAAAGTGCCAGATAAAATGCCAGAATTTAACTTTGATTCAGGCATCAAAATTGCCAACCTATTAAAAGATACTGGCTTGGTTAATTCTACTTCAGATGCTTTTAGAATGATCAAAGAAGGGGCTGCCAAAATCGAAGGTGAGAAAATCGCTGATAGAAATCTTGTACCAGAATCTGGCACAGCTATATATCAGGTAGGTAAGCGCAAATTTGCAAGGGTAACAATCGCATAAAAATGTTATAATGTCCACTCCAGGGGATGACATGGCTTCGACGAGGAGTTGGATTTCAAGGACGCATGCCGAGGATAAAGATAGCTCGTAAAAACGCTCTTTAAAAAGATAGTTGCAAACGAAAACAACTACGCTCTAGCTGCATAGCTAGCCGTCCCTTAGAGGTTGTCTGTACTTTTAAGATGACGGTCGCTCACAGACTCGCTAGGATTATTTTTTCAGGATAATTCGGTTAAAACTTTCTGGAATCGCTACTTACATCCCTGATGGTCGGGTGGTAGGCGGCTAACTCAAATTGACCAAGCTAAGCATGTAGACTCTTTGTTTGAAGGTTTTCGGACGCGGGTTCGATCCCCGCCATCTCCACCACTTACACTTATCAGTACTTACCATAAATACTTAAATATCCCTATAACATAGGGACTTAACAAGTATTTATGTTACTAGTTCTTATCACTACTTTCTATGAATTCTTATACAAAAGCGGGTAGAATTGTGGGTAAATTATAAATAAATATTAAAAATAACAATTTTTACCCACAATGTTAAATAACACTCAAATCAAACATGCTAAACCCAAGGGGAGACAATATCGCCTAAGTGATGGAAACGGCCTAAATATACTTATCACCCCTAAAGGCAAGAAGACTTGGGTATATCGGTACAGATTTAACGGTAAAGAAAATACTGCAACACTTGGCCATTACCCCGCCGTTCCCCTCCAGGAGGCTAGACTAAAACGAGCTGAGGCTAGAGAGCTACTTAATCAAGGTATTGACCCTAATGCACATCATAAACAGCAGAAAGTTAGATCTAGCATCGCTATAGGTAGTACTTTTAATGATATGTTTAATCAATGGTTTGAACTTAATAAAGAATCATGGAAGCCTAACTACCAAAAGGATTTAATAAAGCGAAGTAAAAAACACTTGTTCCCCTACATAGGCAACAAACAAGTGGGCATTATTACTGCGCAAGATATGATTGAAATTTTCATGATTATTAATAATGCCGGAACAATTGATACGCTCCACAAGGTGAAGGGTTGTGCTAGTCGAGTATTTAGATATTGTGTAGCGCTTGGGATGATAGAACATGATCCAACTAGCAGTATTTCTAATGAATTATTTAAACGAAAAAAAGTAACACATCTCGCCCATATTACTGACCCTAAAGAAATAGGTGGATTACTTAGAATGATTGATAAATATCAAGGCACGTATCAAATAGAAAATGCATTAGATCGGAAGAGCACACGTCTGAACTCCAGTCACAAGCCTATCTCGTATG
>CALCCK010000046.1 GCA_937899995.1 uncultured Gammaproteobacteria bacterium | reverse complement strand
TTTGTTGTTGTTGTTTTTTTTTTTTTCAAGCAGAAGACGGCATACGAGATAGGCTTGTGACTGGAGTTCAGACGTGTGCTCTTCCGATCTAAGAGCTATTGTTAATATTTTATTCTTTTTCATTATATTTCCTTGTTTTTTTAATTCGTTAAATTATTTGATATTCTTAGGCATCTTTCTTAATGTAGCGGTTGACCATAAATCTTTCTTAGCATAGGTATGGTTAACTTTTGTTACGTTTGCAGGGATGAAAGCCACTGTTTCATGACCTGTTGCCATTGTCTTGCCGTACCAGTAACCCCAGTAGTTAGCACGCTTGTCTGCTAAACCAGCAGAAACCCAGTCTCTATCAATTACTTTAACTTTATCGCCGCCTTTAAAGTACTCAGTACGGTAGTCAACAAAAGTTGTGGTGTCGATGTAACTTATACGCTTATCGTACCACCAGCTACTGTCTTTCGGTGTTGATGCAACAATGTATACATCTTTACCATCTGGGTAACATGCTGCTTTAATATCAGCATTTTGTGTGTACTTATTACGTTTAATGTTTTCCATTATTCCTAAACAACCTGATAATTTATCTGTTGCTGTTAATGTGTGTGTCTCATGACCTGGTTTACGTAATGTTACGTCACCAAATGTAAAGTCTGAACCGCCCCATGCATCGTCACGTGCAGGCTCGGCGAAACGACGAACTTTACGAATAGATGGAATGAAGATCTCATAAGTTTGTGATTTACTGGCATCAACGAAGTCAGTAATTAACATGCCTGTACCTTTTAACTTGCCTGAACGAAAGATGGCTAAATCTTGTGCGTTAACGCCGTCAGCAGTTGGCTTGTTATTTAACATGCGCTCTAGGGTTAATGTTAGCGGGTTAGCGCCTTTAGGTCTTAGAATTAAAGCAGTAATATCATTACCTACTTTACCAATTCCCATATTATCAAATGAATAAAAATGATTAACAAAATAGTTTTGGTTAATAATGTCGTCTGCACTGGTTAAAGCGCCTGATGGATATGCCAAATCTTTAGATACTGTTGCCATCGTAACAGTGGATGCAAGGCCCGCTGCCAATGCAATTGATAATACTTTTTTCATTCTTACTCCCCTCTTTAAGTTCAATTAAACTTGTAATATACAGTAAATCTATTCACAATCAAGACTTATCTTGTAATAAATCAACAATATGTTGTTTTTATTTTACAAATTGATATTTCCATCAACATGTATGGGTACTTACCACAATTATTACATTGGACATATAAATGGTAACATGTGCTTATGTATTATTATTCAATCTCATTATGGAATTCAATCTCTTTACCCTAATCTTCCTGATCGCCACACTTAGCTATGTGGTCACCCTACTATGGCTAAACCTTCGACAAGATAAGGCGGTTACTCAGTCTTTTAATGTAGTGCCTAGTGAGTTTAGTGAAAAAATTACTTTAAAAGATCATCAAAAAGCTGCCGAATACACGCAAGCTAAATTACTGGTTAATCACTTTGAAGTTATATTTTCTACTGTCGTGTTATTAGTATGGACCATTGGTGGTGGCATGAATTGGCTGGATGAACTCTGGCGAATGCAAACTGACAATCTGCTCTATATCGGTGTAGGCTTTATTATCAGCTTGATGATTCTAGGCAGTTTGATTGATTTACCTTTTAGTCTGTATCGTACTTTTATATTAGAGCAAAAATTTGGCTTTAACAAAATGACTGGTAAAATCTTTGCTGGTGATTTACTTAAAGAAATCTTACTTACGCTTATTGTTGGCCTACCGCTTATCTATGCCATCCTCTATCTAATGGGAGCGATGGGTGAATATTGGTGGGTTTACGTTTGGCTGGTGCTTACTGGGTTTTCTCTGCTGATGTTTTGGCTTTACCCTACTTATATCGCACCGATCTTTAACAAGTTTAAGCCTTTGGATAATCTTGAGCTTAAAACTAAAATTGATAGTCTATTAGAGCGTACTGGCTTTAAAAGTGATGGTGTGTTTGTAATGGACGGCTCAAAGCGCTCTTCACATGGTAATGCTTACTTTACTGGCATTGGTAAAAATAAACGCATTGTTTTTTTTGACACGCTACTTGATGGCATGAAAGATCAAGAAGTAGAAGCGATCCTTGCACATGAACTGGGGCACTTTCATCACAAGCATATTCGTAAGCATATGATTACTTCGTTCACCATTTCGCTTTTAGGGCTGGCACTGCTCGGTTATTTAATTAATCAACCTTGGTTTTTCCATGGGTTGGGCGTGCAAACAATGTCTAGCCATACTGCATTAGTTTTGTTTGCTTTAACCTTGCCTATGTTTAGCTTCTTCATCGCCCCTATTAGTAATTACCTATCACGCAAGCATGAGTTTGAAGCTGACGCCTTTGCCGCCAAGAATACCAATGCGGATGATTTAGTATCAAGCTTGGTTAAACTTTACCGTGACAACGCAGCCACACTCACACCTGATAAGCTTTATTCTGCTTTTCATGATTCACACCCAAGTGCTTCTATTCGTATAGCACAGCTTAAACAGCATGAATCTCAATAAAATTTTGTTGTTTTCTTTATTGCCTGGCCTAGTATTGGCACAGCCTAACATAGAAGATGGTAAGCTCTTGTATGAAGAGAGTTGCATAAACTGCCATGGCGATCCATACTCGAGTAGTGGCCTAGATGAAATGACCAATACAACAGAGTTGTTTTATATGGTTAGAGCTTGTGCAAGACATTTTCGACTGAATTGGAACCAGCAAGACATAACAGACACCACGCATTATTTAAACACCAAGTTCTTTCAGCTTGACAAGTAAAAGGTATACTTATAATATTCTCAGGAGAAAAACATGAAAAAACTATTACTTATGACCCTACTATTATCTTCTAATGTAATCTTTGCCAACGAAGAAGGTAAAGAACTACACGAAGAATCTTGCATGCGCTGCCATGGCAGTGAAATGTATACACGAGATAACAGTAAAATTCAAAATAATTTTGATTTAAGATCTCAAGTCAGTTTTTGTGCTAGTAATTTAGGCACTGGCTGGTTTCCTGATGAAGAAAAATCAGTGGTTGATTATCTAAATGGCCAGTATTATAAGTTTAAAAAATAATAGCTAGCTAGCATTGAGCCTAACACGACGCCAACAATGGCGCATCGAAAAAATCCAAGCTGACCGTATTGCCCGCGCGCAACGCGCATCAAGTGATTCTGAATCTTTACTTGATGAAGCAGGTGAGGCGCAAACTGGCTTAGTGATTACACGCTATGGCCAGCGTTTATTGGTAGAGGATGAATCAGGTGAACTGCGCCAATGTACGGGGCGACAAAATATTGAACTCTCTGTTGCCGGTGATCAAGTTATTTTTCAGCCAACTGGAGAAAGCGAGGGTGTGGTTACCGCCCTACTCAAGCGTGATAATCAGCTTAGTCGCTCTTACAAATTAATCGCTGCGAATATTGATCAGCTTTGGCTGGTGGTTGCGGTTGAGCCGCATTATCAATTTGAACTGATTGATCGCTATTTAGTAGTGGCAGAAAATGCAGGATTGCCGATTAATATTGTGGTCAATAAAATTGAATTAAGTCAGGATTTTGAACAGATTAAAACTGATTTTTCTATGTACGAATCAGCCGGTTATTCAGTGGCGTATTTGAGTGTTAAAGAACAAACTAATATCGATTCATTTAAAGCTTTACTTGATGACAAAACTCATATCTTTTTAGGGCAGTCTGGCGTGGGTAAATCCTCTTTAATTAATGAGCTGATTCCCAATCTAAATCTGCGTATTAATGAAATATCGGTTAAAAGTAAATTAGGTAAACACACCACGACTAATACCACGCTATACCATATCCCTTCAGGGGGTGATTTGATTGACTCCCCAGGTATTCGTGAGTTTCAACTAGATGATCTAACTGACAAAGAAATTCTTAGCGGGTTTAGAGAGTTTAAACCTTTTATTGGCCAGTGTAAATTTAGAAATTGCACCCATATTAACGAGCCTAAATGTGCCATCAAACAAGCGGTAGAAAGTGGTGATATTCACACGCAACGTTATCAAAACTATCTTAACTTAATTACTTAATTTAATGGACATCAAAGTTGTTAATGCGATTGATGAAATTGATGCGCAAAGCTGGAACGATTTAACCCCGGATAACAACCCATTCTGTCGGCATGAATTTTTGTCAGCGCTTGAGCATAATCACTGTGTAGGAGAGCAATTTGGCTGGATTCCTAGACATGTGGCTGTGTATGATGAAAAAGTGCTTATTGGTGCGGCAATCTTGTATGAAAAATACAATAATTATGGTGAGTTTGTGTTTGACCATGTGTGGCACAGTGCCTACGAAAAATATGGCCTTAATTATTATCCAAAATTAGTATCAGCGATCCCCTACACACCTGCGAACGGGGTTCGATTTTTAGCTAAAAAAGATCAAATAAACACAGTTTATCCAATACTACTAGACGCCATTCAAAAAATTTGCGAAAAAATTGATGCCAGTAGTTTTCATTGTTTATTTGCTCCTAATGAAACGCCTTGGCTAGCCAAACAAGCGCTTAGCATACGCCGTGATTGCCAATTTCATTGGCATAATCAAAATTACGGTTGTTTTGATGATTTCTTGGATAATCTAAAGCAAAAAAAACGTAAAAACATTCGACAAGAGAGAAACAAGGTGACTAATGCAGGAGTAACCATTAGGCAGTTAGATGGTAATACGGCTACAGATGCTGATTGGCAAAATTTCTCAAATTTTTACAGACAGACTTTTTTAGAAAAAAGCGGTACACCCACGCTTAACTTAGATTTTTTTAAACAAATCGCCAAAACCATGCCTAATCAAGTGCTGCTTTTTTTGGCCGATCTCAGTGGGGAATGCATTGCAGGCTCTTTAATGTTTGCCAGTGATACCCACCTATATGGACGACATTGGGGCTGTAATCAACAAGTGGATTATCTGCATTTTGAAGCCTGCTATTATCAAGGTATTGAGTATTGTATTAAGCATAATCTTCAAGTATTTGAACCTGGCGCACAGGGTGAGCATAAAGTAGCTAGAGGCTTTATCCCTATACAAACAACATCAGCCCATTGGATTAGAGATGACGGATTCAAAGCGCCTATTCAGCATTTTTGCGAACAAGAAGCCAAGCATATTCAGCAATACATAGAGCAAGTTAATGCACACAACCCATACAAAGAAAAAACACTATGAAACAATTTTCAGAATCTTGCGTTCAAAATCAAAGCCCTATTTTGAACATTATCAGACCGCTATTACTTAATGCTTCGACAGTATTAGAAATTGGTAGTGGTACAGGGCAACACGCGGTATTTTTTGCCAAACAAATGCCACACCTCACTTGGCAAGCCAGTGACCAATCTCAATACCTGCCCAGCATTAATGCCTGGATAAATGAAGCCGATCTGGATAATCTTCCTGGCGCTATTGAACTTGATGTTACTCAACCATGGGCTGACACTAAAGTAGAAGCAATATTCTCCGCCAATACTACTCATATTATGAGTTGGGAGATAGTAGTTGATTTTTTTAATGGCGTTGGTCGCAGTCTCGATACTGACGGTATATTTATCTTATACGGGCCATTTAACTACAATGGCCAGTACACCTCTCAAAGTAATGCTAATTTTGACCTGTGGTTAAAAGACAAAGACTCAAGTAGTGCTATTCGTGACTTTGAAGCGCTTAATCAGCTAGCTCAAAAATCAGGATTGAGCCTAGTGACCGATTATGTAATGCCAGCTAATAATCGAATATTACACTGGATAAAACAATAGGCTATTTAGATAAATCGATATCTTGCCCAGCATCGAGTATCTTTTGTCGGTAAACACGTAAATAATCAAATACACTATCTGGGTATTGTTTATAGTGTCTCTCACCAATATAGCGCAGATGGCCTGCAAAATGATAAGTGTACAATAATGCATCAATACGCATTACTTCAACGCCTTGATCAAACATGACAATGCCTGGTCGATAATTCAAACTTAATTTCTTAACGTACTGTCTTGGTGTGGTTTTATTACCATCAACATCAATAATGACTTGATCAGACTCTGCATCGAAGCGCACCACATCAAACAAATCTAATTCTTTTAAAATTTCAGGATTTTTTAAGTGCCCATCATGCAATCGATTACACATTACACAATATTGGTCTTCAAACAACACCAATAATGGCTTGTCTCTTTTTACGCTTAAATCTGTAATTGATTGAAAACTACTGTGACCTTTAAATTGATAATGTTTGGTGCGTTTTTGCTGCAAAATAAACTCAGCTAACGTAATATTTTGATAGGCACGACTCTTTACAAAATTAAGGATGTGCTTAAAATTCTCAACCGAACGATAACCATTAACTTTATAGACTAATTTATTGTTTTGATCTAAGAAAACAATGGTTGGGGTGAAGTTAACTTTAAAGTGGTTTCTGACCTCTTCTTCGGTCATGATCAAATCTTCATTTAATGCAACTTCTTTATTGCCACGAATGTTGATCGCCACCACATCAAAGTTATCTTTAATGATTTGAGTATTGGTATTGTTTTTAAAACCCTCTTCCACCATCTTGTAACAATATGGGCAGCCCGTTAAGTGCATGTAAAGCATTAGGTGCTTATTTTCATCCTTCGCTTCTTCTACATCTTCAGCAATGTCTAAAAAACTATCCTTAAACCACTCAGGTAGTTCAGATACCTTTCCACCAATAATTTTCCCAGGCTCAATTGCATTTACATGAGTAAACAAACCACTCAACATAAAAATAGCCAATATCAATTTAAAATATTTCATACACTCCCCTTATAAAGTTTATTCAAACTCTAGCTTTCTAAAAATTCTCTCAGCATTACGTTTTGACAATTCATTAAACGTATCCCATTGGATAAAGCGACTGACGTCAATTTTATAAGCGTCAATCAACTCACCATCATTATCTATCACTTTTTCCACCTCTGTCAACATATAAAGCAAATAATCTTTGGTGAATTTAGTCACAGTTTTAATGTCCGTGGGGCCACCATGACCAGGAATAATCACACTCGCATTTAGTGCTTCTAATTTATCCCACGTCTGGATCCAGCCTCTAATATCGGTATGATCAAGGATTGGCAATAATCGAACATTAAAAGCCAAATCACCCGATATTAATAGTCGCTCTTCTGGCATCCACAGTTGTATATCTGCCGGTCCATGTGAAGGACCCAAGTGTAACAATTCTATCTTTCTTCCTGCTACATCTAACACCAGGTGATCCTCAAAGGTTTGGTCAGGCATAACAACCTTTGTTTTGTACATCTTGTCTTTTAAACGGCGATAGGAGCGATCAAAGATATCTTCATTTCTGTTTTTAATAATCTTAGCAGCATACGCATGCGCAATAATAATAGCGCCCTGCTCTTTCCAATAATTAGAACCTAGCATGGCATGACCTTGTGCATTCTCTAACACCACATATTTAACCGGTAAACTGGTTATTTCCTTAATCTTATCATGCAGGGTTTTTGCTAATAGGTAACTACCTCCAGCATTGAAAACAACCACTGCATCGTCGGCAACAATAAAAGATAAGTTATTGTTATGTCCAGAGTTTTCATAGCTAGCAGGCTGTGTTGCACCAATCGCAGAATAAACACCCTTAATAACTTCAACTGGATTTGAATATAGGGCATTCTCCGGTGCTTGATCACTTATTGTATAAGGTAGGCCGGCCTCTTTCCACTTAGAAAATCCATCAGCATAATTCTTAACATTGGTATAACCCATATTCATCAATGTTTTTGCCGCCAAAGGAGATCGTCTACTGCGGTCGCAATAAACAATAATAGGCGTGTCTTCACTAACGGCATGTTCCCCTATTTGAAACTCTAAAAATCCTCTAGGAACGTGTTTATTTTGTCCACGATGAATCGCACCAAATTGTACAATTTCATCTCGAGTACGAACATCAATCAAAACAGTATACGGATCTTTATCAAGTATCTCTTTGAGTTGCTGGGTATTAATGTTAACAATCTCTTTGTTAACAGTCTCAAGCATCTTATCAACATCAACCAATACACTGTGCACGAAGGTGTTAACAAATAAAAAGAAAAATAATAGAAAATGTTTCATAAGAAAAATAATTTAATTTTAACTGTAATGTCCGGATTTATCTATTGGTAAATATATTGATAATTTTAAGATAAATTTTAAAAAATCAGGTTAGAGTCTAATAAATATAGTTAAATTTTCTAAAAAAAATTTAGACACTATTCAAACTCCATCTGCTTAAGCATACGTGATGCATTTTGTCTATATAATTCATTATAAGTACCCCAATCATGATACCTAGTCTGATCAATTGCATAAGCCTCATTCAGCCCACCATCTTTATCCAAGACCTTCTCAATTTCAGAGCGCATATAAACTAAATAATCCTTAGTGAATTTAGTGACTGTCGCCAAATCAGTTGGAGCGCCATGTCCAGGAATTATAATATTTGGCTCTAAGGCTTCGATCTTGTCCCAAGTTTCAATCCAGCCCTGAGTGTCAGTATGCCCCAAGATTGGTAATAAGCGTTCATTAAAGGCGCTATCACCACTAATAAGTAGCTTTTGCGCTGGCAGCCATAGTTGTACATCATCTGGAGAATGTGAAGCGCCTAGGTGCATCAGTTCAATAACAGTATTCCCCATAGTAATACTCAACCCATCATCAAATATTTGATCTGGTTTTATTGCAGCCGAACCAACAATCTTGTCTCGTAAACGTCGCTCTGCACGCTGATAAATTTCATCACCTTTTTTGACGATAGTCTCAAGTGTTAATTTATGGGCAATAATATTAGCGCCTTGCTCTTTCCAATATGGAGCACCGAGTATGGCATGCCCTTGCGCATTTTCAAACACCACATGTTTAACAGACTGATTAGTTACTTTTTTAATCTCATCGTGCAGGGCTTTTGCGAGTAGGTAACTACCACCAGCATTAAACACCAGTACGCCATCTGTGGTCACAATAAACGAGAGATTGTTGTTATGATTGCCGTTTTCATAAGTGGCTGGCTGAGTGGCACCAATAGCAGAATAAACACCTTCGTCAACTTTAATTGGTAATGAGTACAATGCGCTCTTTAACGCTTTATCACTGACTGTGATAGATAGTCCGGCTTCTTTCCATTTGAAATAACCATCAGAATAATTCTTAACATTGATATAACCCATATTCATTAAGGTCTTTGTGGCCAAAGGCGAACGTAGATTTAGCCCACAATAGACAATAATTGGCGTGTCATAATTAACAGCATGCTCTCCAATTTGAAATTCTAACCAGCCTCTAACGATATTATGATTTTGACCTCTACGAATAGCACCAAGTTGCACAATTTCATCTCGAGTACGAACATCAATCAAAACAGTATATGGGTCTTTATCAAGTATCTCTTTGAGTTGCTGGGTATTGATATTAACAATGTCTTTGTTAATAGTTTCAAGCATTTTATTACCATTAGTTACTTCTACATGGACTCCAGCATCTGCCTGTACAAGGTTAATCACAGAAAATAACAAACTAATCAATAATAAATAACGATTCATGATAATTCCCTTTAAATAGCCTATTTTAGGTTAGTATCAACCCATACAGTTTTTAAGTTTATGATAAAATACACAACTGTTCCAAACACACTTTAAGGAGAATAACACATGAAAAATAAACTAATTGCTATCTTAGCATTTTTTAATATCTTGGCGATGTCTAGTGCAGTAAATGCAGAAAAAGTAGAAATTATGCCTGAACAATTTATGGCTATGATTCAAATTACTGTAGTTGACAAAGGCATTACTGGTAAAGAAGTAGACGAATCAATCAAATCTTTGGCAACTACCGAGAACATCCTCCATGTTGCAATGTTCCCACTTAGTGAGCAAATTGGAAATGTAACTGGTACAGACTACAGACACTTGAGCATTCATAATATTTGTGATGCAAAGACAGCAGGCGTTATTGCTGATGTTGACGATCGTTTCACAGTTATCCTACCTTGTAAAATCGCTGTAGTTGAAGGCAAAGATGGCATAATTAGAATGTTTAGCATGAACCCCGATGTGATGGCTGTATTAAACTTACCACCAGGTGCCAAAGAGATGGCTGAAGAAGTTGCTGCAAAAATAGAACGAATTCTAGCTGGCGCTAAAGTAGGCGATATCTAGATCCAAACTTAGAATTACAAAAAAAGCCTGCATTTGCAGGCTTTTTTTTCGTCTATCAAATCTTGTTTATTTATTGCTCAGTCTTACAAGGCTTAACCACCCGAATATCAAAAGTATGCCGCCAATAGGTGTTATAAATACAAGTGCATGAATCTTACTAAAGGTATACAGATACAAACTACCAGAAAATAAAATAATTCCCAATACAAATATCCATGCACTTTGCTGTATGACTTTGAGTGGCTTATATTGATAATACACAGCAAGCATGGCTATGATTAATGTGTGATACATCTGATATGTTGCCGCCGTTTGAATTCTAGCAATATCTTTAACCTCTAATACATCTTTTAGCATGTGCGCCGACATCGCACCCATGATGACTGCCAGTGCGCCACTAAGAGCAATAAAAATCCAGATTTTTTTCATTGAAGGTTTAATAAAAAAGGTTAAATTTTATAACTATACGCCTGATTTATAAATAATAGTGACGTTTAGTGTGTTTTTGAGGCTATCCAATAAGGCGTATATTAAGGATAAGTCAATGTTTGTTAAGTACATTGAAGAATGTTGAACAATATAGGAGATATGAAATGTTAGCTCATACAAAGAAAAACTTTGAAACCTATCCAACCAATCGTATTGTTGCGGTCGTAGATAGCAAAATGGAAGCTGATGAAGTATGCTGTGAATTAATGGATGCTGGGTTTGATAGCGCTGAGATTGATGAAGCAGTTGGCAAAGAAGGATTGCAATTCCTTGATCCAGATGGTCTCAACCATGGACTAATGACTAAATTGATTCGCAAATGGCAATTCCTTGCACAAGGTGAAGAATTGAAATACTTGAAGCGTATTAAAAAGGGCTTAAAAGAAGGTCATGCGATTCTAAGTATTCCAGCTTTGACAGAATCTTCACGTAATAAAGTGGCAAAAATTCTAAGATCACATCATGCTAAAGGGATTCGTTATTATGGTCGTTTCTATGTTGAAAATTTGGACAAAAGCGTCGCTTAAGTAATTGGTTGTTTTGTTTTATTTGAAAAACAAAACAACATCGTTGCCATAAAATTGAGAACGTGCGCCCCATGCTTTAGCAAGGTGTTTAATTGTGTTTCGACTAAAAAAACAAACATGTGTTGGATCATCCTTATAGTACCAAGATTTGAAATCAACCTGTTCATCTAGGATTTTAGTCATTACAGCTAAGACACCCCCCACACTTAACATATTAAATAGCTTAGTCAGTTCATCGCCAGGACTATCTAAGTGCTCAGCGACTTCAGTGGCAGTAATAAAGTCGTATTTATTGCTAAAAATCGAGCGATCATTAGCATAAAATTTATCAAACAAATCTACCTCATAACCCTGCTCTTCAAACATAACAGATAAAGTCGGCCCTGGACCACAGCCAAAATCTAGACCTTTGTCACCTGGTTGAATACAATCCATAACTGGATTAAATACTTGAGATAAAAATGCACGATAGTGCTTATCTTCAGGATTGTTTTGATGAGAGTCGTAACGAATTTTTTCTGCTGCTTCGCTCAAATGAAATTCTTTGGGTGTAAAAACCAAATCACAAGACGAACATGAAAAATAACTAGCACCCTTATTTTTGAAATAAGGTTGTATTTGCTTAGAACAACATAATGGACACTGATCAGCCATTATGTCGCTTAAATGGTAATTCTAGTGTGAACAAGAGCCAGAATGTACATGACCATGCTCTAACTCATCTTTTGTTGCTTCTCTCACTTTCTCGATGCTCACATTAAAATGTAATGTTTCACCTGCCAATGGATGGTTAGCGTCAATGGTTACTGTGTCTTCATTGATTGATTTAACATGCACAACAAACGGATTGCCTTGCTCATCTTGAGATTGCAACTCCATACCAATTTCTAGATTGTCAATGCCTTGTAATGCTTCTTTAGGAATCTCTTGAATGGCTTCAGGGTGATGTATACCGTAACCCTCTTCTGGCTTAATTGATACGTCACAAGATTCGCCAACTTTCATGCCTTCTAATGCGCTTTCTAAACCAGGAATAATATTGCCATGGCCTTGAATAAATGGCATTGGATCATTACCTTGTGATGAGTCAATTACATCACCAGAATCATTCTTTAAAGTGTAATGCATCTCTACAACTGCGTCTTTTTTTACTGTCATTGTTATACTCCTGTTTACTAATTTTAATAATCTACCTAAAAAAGGCTGTGAGTCATTTTACCGTATAACACTTTACTTTTTTTATTTAAGTGGTTTTAATGGCTTGCCATTAACCCAGACCCCTTTATATCGAGAACCATCTGACAAAGTTTTTACACCTTTACCATCTGCAACACCTTGCTGATATTCGCCTTCGTAAAATCGAGTACCACCTGCCCAAATATAAAACCCTTGACCATGGAACTTGCCGGCTTTGTGGTCGCCCTCATAACGAGATCCATCTGCAAAGTTTTTAACACCCTTTCCGTGAAATTGTCCATTTTTATATTCACCCTCATAACGAGATCCATCTGTAAAAGTAGCCATACCCTTGCCGTGTGGTTTACCATTTTGATATTCGCCAACATAACGCGTACCATTGGCAAAATTCATAATGCCTTTGCCGTGAAATTTGCCATACTGATAATCACCCTCATAACGATCGCCATTAATAAAAGTTGCCATGCCTTTACCGTGTGCTTTACCATTTTGATATGCACCTCGATAAAGTGTACCGTTGCTATAATTCATCACCCCTTGACCATGATACTTACCATGCTGGTATTGTCCTTCATAACGAGATCCACTGGCATAATTCATAATGCCTTTTCCATGGGCGTTGCCATGTTGTAGCTCACCCTTATAGCGCATACCATTGATATAACTGATCACACCTTTACCATGGAACTTGCCATTACGCCAGTCGCCCTCGTAAAGATCTCCATTTTCCCAGGTATAGACACCTTTTCCATGCTCTCTACCCTGCTGGTAATCGCCTTGATAGCGTGCGCCATTTGCAAATATGGTAGCGCCTCTTCCTTCAAATTTTCCTTGTTTAAAGTCGCCTTGATAAAGCGTACCATCTGCAAATAATCGAACACCTTTTCCGTGAAATTTTCCGTGCTGATAATCACCCTCATAACTGCCACCAAGAGCATATGTCATTACCCCTTCTCCATGAGATTTTCCCGAATGCCAATCACCCTCATATCGATCACCATTTTTCCATGTATAAATACCCTTGCCTTGCTCTTTCCCTTGAACAAAAAGCCCCTGATAGCGATCGCCATTAGTATTGGTTTTTGTACCTTTTCCATGCGCATTGCTATTTTTGAGTTGGCCTTGATAGCGCGTACCATCAGCCCAAATATAAAGCCCAATACCATCAAATTTTCCCTCTATCCAGTCGCCCTCATAATAGATACCACTCTCGTCAGTTAAAACGCCTTTGCCGTGGGGTAATTTTGCTTTTATTTGACCTTGATAGTTCACCCCTTTAGATAAAAATAGAGTTTGTGAATCTTTTATATTTTTAAGAAAAATATTACTAGTCGCATTAACACCAGCGACAGAGATTAAGATAAAAGAAATTAGTAAGACTTTAAACGCTTGCATTGATTATAGGAAAATACTGATGAAATTAACTATACCATTAGCTGTTTCATTAAATACGAGTTAATCCACCAATCAAACCACCAAACATTACAAACAGCATCCACAATATGATTATTGCTGAGATTGATACTATTGCCCACTTAACCATAAACAATACCATTGAGAAGAATGGCATATTAATATCGGTTATTTCTACTTTTGAAATCTCTAAATCCATTGTTTGTTCCTGCTTAGTTAGCCTTGAATAAATCACAGCTCAACCCCATCGATTATTATGCCTTCGCACGTATAACTAATATCAAATGAGACTGTGTCTTTATTTAACTTCGATTTTGATGTTTGGATGGCGCTTTGTTGAGAGCTATTTTTTTTAAATTTAGAAGTTCGATACATACTATTTATATCTTCTGTATTTTCAAAATATTTAATTTCTTGTTGAGTAATTTGATTCTCAGTTGCATTGACTAAGCTCAATGAAGACAATGTTAAGAGCGAAATTAATAGTGGTGCTTTTAAGTTCATAAGCATCATTGTAAACCTCTTTACTGAACTACTTAGGCGGAATTGCCTCCACAACGCCTTCCCTTGGTTTAGAAGAGAGGTCGGCACTCAATAGGCGTGTGCTTATATTTACTATTTTGGGTCTTGTTGCCTTATATCCTCTTAGCGCTGTATTCCTCGATGTGGAGACCGTAGTCCCCGTTTTACACAAAGGCGCGTCTTTCTTGGGAATTCAGCTAACAGAAGACACCACGGAGTTTGTAACGGTACATGGCCTGATTAAGTTTGAAGAGATTTTCCAGTGGTGTACATTAATCGTTGAGTTTTACGTTGGCTCCCAAGCAGCCAAGGCATGATGATTAACTTTGGCACAAAAGATAATCCAGTTTGGACATACGTTCACCACGTACTAAAGAAGCATGAAGCATAAATGTATTGTGATATTTATATCAGGAATGTTGATCACTGCATCAACCTATGCAATGTTTAATATGTGGAACATGATGCAAAAGCCTATGCAGGTTCCTTCTCAGTTTATGTGCCCCCCTACCCCGACTTGTGATTGTTTGGGTAAATAATGGGGTTAAAAATGGGGTTAAAAACTTTATTACACGCCTAAAAATCATCTCTAATAATTGAACAGACATAAAAAAACCCGCATCACTGCAGGCTTTAAATAATATGGTGGGGCGTGAGCGATTTGAACGCTCGACCATCGGATTAAAAGTCCGGTGCTCTACCAACTGAGCTAACGCCCCATAAAAAAGTGAAATTATACATCAACGTCACTTCAATAATCAATCAAAAACTAGTCTTTATTTACAACTTCTCTAAGTGATTTACCTGGCTTAAAGAATGGCACATATTTCTCACCAACTTGTGTTCTTTCGCTGGTCTTAGGATTAATACCTAAACGTGCTTTTCGGTGCTTCTTATGAAAACCACCAAAACCTCTAACTTCAACACCTTCACCGGTGACAATACCTTGTGTTAATGCTTCTAGAATCACTTCAACAGAAACTTTAACATCTGATTTAGAAAGTCCAGAATGATTAGATAAGTTTGAAATAAGATCGGTTTTTTTCATGATTAAATCAATCATATATTGCTATACGATTGATTAAAAAAATCTTTATTTATCTTTTGCTTTTTTCAACAAATCACCTAATGTAGAGCCAGTTACCTCATCAGAAGATTGCTTATTGTAATCAGCCATTGCCGCTTGCTCTTCAACAGAATCTTTAGCTTTCATACTGACTGAAATATTACGAGATCTTCTGTCAATATTAACAATAACTACTTCAACTTCAGCACCAGTTTTTAATACTATTGTTGCATCTTCAACACGCTCTTGTGAGATTTCACCTGCTTTTAAGTAACCAGTAATGCCGTCAGCCAATGTAATAACTGCACCTCTTGGGTCAACTTCAGCGATCACACCTTTAACAATAGAACCTTTACTGTTAGATGATGCATAAGACATAAAGTCATCTTTTTCTAATTGCTTAATACCTAAAGAAATACGCTCTTTTTCAGCATCAATATTTAGAATAACCACTTCCAGCTCTTGGCCTTTAGAGTAATTAGACACTAATACTTCTGATGATTGCTTTTCCCATGAGATATCTGCTAAATGGATAAGACCGTCAATGCCGCCTGGAAGGCCAACAAATAAACCGAAATCAGTAATTGATTTAACTATTACATCAATCTTATCACCTTTGTTGCGCGTTGCTTCAAATGCTTCCCAAGGGTTTTCTTGTGCTTGTTTCATTGATAATGAAATACGGTGTTTAGACTCTTGAACGTCTAATACCACTACGTCAACTTCTTGACCTAGTTTAACAATTTTAGAAGGACGTGCATTTGCGTTTGTCCAGTCCATTTCTGATACGTGAACCAAACCTTCAACACCGTCTTCGATACGTACAAAAGCTCCGTAGTCAGTTAAGTTAGATACCGTACCTGTAACTTTCTTACCGATAGGTAAGTGATCAGAGATGTTATCCCAAGGACTAGCAGTAAGCTGTTTAAGGCCTAATGATACACGCATCTTTTCTTTGTCGTAGTTAAGAATCTTAACTCTAATCTTATCACCGATAGTCAATTTCTCAGATGGGTGGTTAACACGTGTCCAAGAGATATCTGTAATGTGTAGTAAACCATCAACACCTCCAAGATCAACGAATGCGCCGTAATCAGCCAAGTTCTTAACGATACCATCGATTTCTTTACCTTCTTCAAGTGTTTCAAGTAAGGCTTCACGATCAGCTGAATTAGCTTCTTGCATAACTGCTTTTCTAGAAATAACGATGTTGTTTCTAACTTCGTCCATTTTAATAACGATCGCTTCAATTTCTTGACCCGTAAGGTATGAGAAATCTTTAACAGGACGTACATCAACCAATGAGCCTGGTAAGAATGCTTTAACCACGCCAATATCAACTGTAAGACCGCCTTTAACAGCGCCAGTAACAATACCTGTTACTACTTCTTTAGAGTTCATTGCAGTTTCAAGAGACTGCCACAACTTGATGCGCTTAGCATCAGCATATGACAATAATGTATTACCTAGGCCATCGTCGATTGATTTTAGAGCGACTTCTACAATGTCGCCTTCTGCAACTTCTATTTCACCTTGTGGATTTTTAAATTCGTCTAGAGAGATAAAACCCTCTGATTTTAGTCCAACATTAACAATCGCTTTTTCACGATTAATGCTAATGACAGTACCCATTAATAAAGCACCAACTTTTACGTTTTGTTGTTCAACGCTGTTTTCAAACAGCTCTGCAAATGATTCTGACATGTTTTCTTCTTTGATATTGACCGGTAAATATTCCAACAACGGTGTAAGTTGGGTGATTATCGGGTTAGTTTATTTATAAAGCTTAACCGCTTAAGCTTTAATTAATTCACTCACTTGAGTGATTACCCCATCAATCGATAACTCAGTGGTATCAATGATTAAGGCGTCTTTGGCAGGTTTAAGTGGTGAGTGTTTGCGTGAAGAATCACGTTCGTCTCTAGCCACAACATTTGCTAAGATGTCCGAAATTATACCCTCAGACCCTTGGTTTTGCAATTGTTTTAGGCGTCTATTGGCGCGCTCTTGTGCACTCGCTGTTAAGAAAACTTTAAAGGGAGAATCGGCAAAAACAACCGTGCCCATATCACGACCATCGGCCACCAATCCAGGCGACTTTGCAAACGCTTGTTGACGTTTTAAAAGTGCCGCGCGTACTACACCAATTGAGGCGATTTTAGAGGCCATTTCGCCGGTTTGTTCGGTGCGTAAAACCTTAGATACATCTTTACCATCTAGATACACACTCACCAGTTCACTATCGGTTTCAGTTTTAAACTCTAAATTAAGATTATTGGCAACTTCTACTAAGGCAGATTCATCTGTAACATCAATATTTCTGGCGTCAACTGCCAATGCAAAAGCACGATAAATCGCACCAGAATCTAACAAATGCCAACCTAATTTTTGTGCCATGATACGGGCAACCGTACCTTTGCCAACACCACTGGGGCCGTCAATGGCTAAAACAGGAATTAAACTCACTTAACCTCTGGGCGCATGTGCGGGAACAACAATACATCACGAATCGACGCGGAGTTAGTAAATAGCATTACTAATCGATCAATACCAATACCTTCACCTGCCGTTGGTGGCATGCCATATTCTAGAGCGCGAATGTAGTCTGCATCATAATGCATGGCTTCATCATCACCCGCATCTTTCTCAGCCACTTGGGCTTTAAATCGTGCTGCTTGATCTTCAGCATCATTAAGCTCAGAGAAGCCATTAGCAATCTCACGACCACTAATAAACAACTCGAAACGATCGGTAATAAATGGATTGTCGTCGTTACGACGTGCCAGTGGTGATACTTCGGTTGGGTATTCGGTAATGAAGGTTGGCTGTATGAGTTTTTCCTCGACCGTTGCTTCAAAAATCTCAATTTGGATCTTACCTAAACCCCAATTGTCTTTGACTTGAATGTTAAGATTTTCAGCTGTTTTCTTAGCGTTATCTTCGTTAAGATCATCCGCTGTTAGTGTTGGGTTGTATTGCAAGATTGAATCAAATACGCTGATACGATCAAACGATTTTGAAAAATCGAAATCATCACCCTGGTAATGAATAATTGAGCTGCCACAGACATCAAGAGCAATACCGCGGAAAAGTTGCTCAGTCAGATCCATAAGATCATGGTAAGTCGCATAAGCTTGATAAAACTCAATCATGGTGAACTCTGGATTATGGCGCGTTGATAAGCCTTCATTTCTAAAATTACGATTGATTTCAAACACCCTATCCATCCCACCAACAACTAAACGCTTAAGGTAAAGCTCTGGCGCAATACGCAAATACATATCAATATCAAGTGCATTATGATGAGTCTCAAATGGTTTGGCTGTCGCACCACCTGGAATGGTTTGCAACATCGGTGTTTCTACTTCGATAAAGTCAATGTCATTAAAGAAATTACGAATATAGGTCACAATCTGAGAACGGCGTTTAAAGGTATTACGCGCTTGTTCATTAGTGATGAGATCAACATAGCGTTGACGATAGCGAATTTCTTGATTAGATAATCCGTGGAATTTTTCTGGCAATGGTCGTAAGGATTTAGTCAATAATTTTATGTCACTAATACGAATAGAAAGCTCACCTACTTTGGTTTTAAACAAAGTGCCGGTTGCACCAATAATATCACCAATATCCCATTTTTTAAACTGTTCGTTATAAAAACCTTCAGGTAGTTTGTCGCGCGTCACAAATAATTGGATTTGTGCACTAGAATCTTGTATGTGAGCAAAGCTTGCCTTGCCCATTACTCGCTTAAGCATCATGCGCCCTGCTATGGACACCTCGATGTTTTTTTCTTCTAAATCTTCTTTAGAAAAACCGTTGTAATCATTAATAATATCTTGAGCTAAATTGGATGGTTTGAAATCATTAATAAAAGGGTTGCCCGCTTCTCTTAAGATGGCTAATTTTGCTCTTCGTTCAGTAATTAATTTGTTATCGTCTTGGTCGCTCACTGCTTTCCTTTTTCTTCTAATTCTTGTTGTGCCAATGCTTTTGCTTTGGTTAAGTCTTCTTCAGCTTCGTTGGATTTTCCCATGCGCTTGAATAAAGTGCCACGATTATAATAGGCTTGGTAAAAAATTGCATCCAATTCAATGACTTTATTCAGGTCTTCTAGGGCGAGATCGTCTTTTGCAATCTTCATATAAGCGTTACCACGGTTGTAAATCGCTGCAATGTAATTTTCATCCAAAGTAATTGCTTGAGAATAAGCGTTGATCGCCTCAGTGCTTTTCTCTAACCGATCATAGCAATTACCCAAATTATTAAAAGCACCCGAATCATTCATATTAAGTGCCAGGGCTTTTTCAAAATATTCGATTGCCAAAGGGAAGTTGTCTTTCTCTTGCTCCATATAAGCCAGGCAAAAATAAGCTTCTGCGCTATTTGGATTAGCTTTAATGGCGCTAGACATGCTTTCAATCGCCAACTCGTCATTGCCTTGTAATTGATGTAAATTACCCAAGCTTAAGTGCGCATTAGCTTTTAAATCTTTATCAACAGCTTGATGATTAAGCAGTGCATTCCATGCTTGGATCGCCAAAGACAATTCGCCATTTTTCTGATACGTGTAAGCATCCACCATTAGCTTGCTAAGCTCTAATTCAGAGCTCACGATAGAGTTACAATAAGTTTTCGACTGTTTTCACCAGCACGGTGTTCGTATAAAAACAAGCCTTGAAATTTACCTAAAGCCAATCGACCAACTTGAATTGGAATGGTTTTACTCTCTCCTGTTAGGATCGAACGAATATGCCCTGACATGTCAAAATCACCTTCATTATTATGTCGATAATTTGGATTGGCATCTGTTACTTGAGCTTGAAAATAATCTTCAATATCTAATAAAACGTCTGAGTCTTCATTACCCGTAATCATGAGTGAAGCTGACGTATGTGTAACAAAAACATGACACAAAGTATGACTCTGTGAAAATTCAGTAACAATAGCATTCACCAGTTGGGTGATTTCTGTTGCGCCTCGATTGTGAGTTTTAATCAGTAGCGCTTGCTGATGACTCACTTTAATAAATCCTTAGCTTTCGAGGTGTCTATTGTTTGATTTTTCGTAGTTTTCTTTTTACTTGATAAAGATCTAATAAAGAAGAACAAGCCCAACACTAAAAATGTAAATGGTGCATACCACAACAAATAGGTGTTTATATTCATAGGTGGCTTATACACCACAAAATCACCGTAACGATCTACCATGAATTGTCGAATTTCATCATTACTGTTATCTTTAATGATCATTTTCCGAACTTGTTCGCGTAAATCTTTAGCCAGCCCCGCATTTGACCCGCCAATACTTTGGCCTTGACAAACTGGGCAACGGATCTCGTCAATTAAAACACGGTAACGTGCTTCTTGTATATTACTTGAAAACTTATTGGCTTCAATGCTCTCTGCATAGGTCAATTGCGTCCAGCTAAGTAATAAGATCATACTAACGATACTCATTAGTGTTTTGAGAGGTATAAAATATCGCATACAAAATATAATTTAATTAAATAAAATACGATTTTAACCCATGAGACCTAAGCATGCCACTAATCACGCTAGATAATATTTCTCTTAGATTTTCAGATAAGCCAATCCTTGATGGTGTTAGTTCAACTATTCATAAAGGTGACAAAATTGCACTGATTGGACGCAATGGTGAAGGAAAGTCAACCTTTATGAGCATCTTGGCAGGTACAATCAATGCTGATGATGGCAAATTAAAAATTAAAAATGGTACAAAAATCAGTTATCTTGAACAAACGCCACCTGAAGATAATGAAAAAAAATTATTTGATATTGTTGCCGAAGGCTTAGGCGATATTGGGCTAATCTTAAGTGATTACCAACAACTTACCAATAGTGGGGAGCTGGAGGCAGCAAGCGATTTACAAACAAAAATTGACGAGTTGGATGCTTGGCAATACCTGCATAAAATCGAGACAATTTTAAATCGCTTCACACTCAACCCTGAGGCAATTTTATCCACACTTTCTGGTGGTTGGCGTAGACGCGTCATGCTAGCAAGAGCTCTAATTCAAGAGCCTGATGTATTATTACTTGATGAACCTACTAACCATATGGACATCACTGCCATTCTTGATCTTGAAAGAATGCTAAAAGAATTCCATGGCACTTTAATATTAATCAGCCATGACCGCTCATTTGTTGCAGGTATTGTTAACAAGGTCTTTGACTTAGACCGTGGGCACTTATCAGTGTTTGATTGTGGATATAAAGACTACGTTAAACGTAAAGACGAGCGATTACATGCCGAAGAGATGGCCAATGCACGCTTTGACAAAAAACTCGCTCAAGAAGAAGTTTGGATTCGCCAAGGTATTAAGGCCAGGCGTACTCGTAATGAAGGGCGAGTGCGTGCTTTAGAATCTATGCGATCCTCTTTTATCAATCGTCGGAAAAAGCAAGGGGGCGTTAAGATTCACTCGGTAGAAGGTGATGAAAAACGCGTCTCTAAATTGGTATTCGAAGTCAAAAAAATTAACTATCAAATTGCCGGACTGACCTTAATCAAAGACTTTTCGATGATGATATTGAAAGGTGAAAAAATTGGTATTATCGGTGGTAACGGTACAGGAAAATCTACTTTTATCAAACTGCTATTAGATGAATTACAGCCTGATAGCGGCACTATTCGTCGCTCAAAAACTATCAAGCTGGCTTATTTTGATCAAATGCGTGAAAATCTTGATCTAAATATGAAGGCCATGGATTTTGTTTCTGGTGGACGTGAGTATATTGATATTGGTGGAAAAAGTAAGCACATTATTGGTTATTTACGCCAATTTCTATTCACTGGAAAACAAGCCATGGCACCCATTAGAATGTTTTCTGGTGGTGAGAAGAACCGTCTCATGTTGGCCAAAATCCTTTCACAACCTGCCAATTTACTTATACTCGACGAACCCACGAATGATTTGGATGTGGAAACCCTAGAATTACTAGAAGAAATGCTGGTTGACTATACTGGCACCTTGATTTTAATCTCGCATGATAGGACTTTCTTAAACAACGTAGTTAGTTCTACCGTAGTTATGGATGGTGATGGTGTAATCAACCAATATGCAGGTGGTTATGATGATTATCTCATTCAAAAGCAAGACAATCTTAGTGAGCAAAAATCCAAAATAGCACCTAAGGTTAAACTTAAAAGTAAGCCTGATAGTAAAAAACTCAGCTATAAGCAGCAGCAAGAGCTCAAAAAAATACCCGATAAAATTGATAAAACAGAAATTGAAATTGGTGAAATTCAATTACAATTATCAGATCCTGAATTTTTTCAGCAGCCTGAATCTCAAGATGCATTGATTAGACTGGCTAGACTAGAATCAGACTTGAAACGTTATTATGAAAAATGGAGTGAATTAGAGTGAGTAACAACATTCCCCTCATTGTTGATTTAGACCATACATTGATTGATACCGATTTATTGTATGAATCCTCCATGGCAGTACTTAAAAAAAGCCCGTGGTTAATACCACTGTATCTTTTTTGGTTTACTAAAGGCAAAGGTTATTTAAAAGAGCAACTGGTTAAACGCTATAGTATTGACGCACAAACATTACCCTACATTCAAGACACCATTAATTATATTATTGAGCGCAAAAAACAAGGCTCGCCCATCATACTGGCAACTGCTTCACACAAAGATTATGCATTTGAAGTGGTAAAACATTTTCAAACGCGTAAAAATAACGAAACTATCGTTAACAATAAGCAAAATTTAGACCTCTTTGCTGAAAAAACCGAGATCTTAAAAAGCAAATTAGCCAACAATTCTTTATTTGACGATGTGATGGCCAGCAATGCCGACTTTAACTTATCTTCACACAACAAAGCGCAAAAACTCATTGAGCGCTTTGGTAAGAAACAGTTTGATTATATGGGAGACCATATGCGTGATTTGCCTGTTTGGGAGGCATCTAATTTATCAATTTTGGTTAATGTGTCAGACAAAGTGGTTAAAAGAACACAGCACTTAAATACGCTGATTTTATCTCGAAAAAACTAAAAGCCTTCCACCAAGTAAGACAGGCTACCTAATAACAAATACACCACACTGGTAATCACTAAGGTGGCAGAAATTACTCTAGCTAAGGCAAGATTTCTGCCTAAGATGCGATTATTTACAAACCACACAATATAGCCAATAATAAAAGCAATAATTAAAATTCTAATAAGAAACATAGGGTCATCTATTTTTTAAAACTATTAGCTATTTTAGTCGCTAATGCTAAGTTAATACCACTGACTTTTTGTAGCTCGTCACAACTAGATTTTTGAACCTCTTGCAAGCCACCAAAATAATTCAGTAACGCCATTCTACGTAATTTACCCACACCTTTAATATTTTCAAGAGAAGAAGTTTGGCGTTTTTTAGCACGTTTTTTTCGATGATTTTTTAAAGCAAAACGGTGAGATTCATCACGAATATGATTCACCAGCATCAACGCTTGATCGTGCGGTGGAAGGTTAATCTTTTGAGTTTTGCCTTCCTTGACCATAATTAATGTTTCCAACCCTGCTTTTCTACCTTCACCTTTGGCCACGCCAACAAGTTGAATCGATTCAATGCCAATCGAATCCATCACCATAATGGCTTGATTAAGTTGGCCCAATCCACCGTCAATAAACACCACGTCAGGCAAAAGCTTATCATCTTTCAACAATCGAGAATAACGCCTAAATACCGCTTGATTCATGGCTGCGTAATCATCCCCTGGCGTAATGTCTGTAATATTAAATTGACGATATTTACTGACTTTTGGTAGGCCTTTTTCAAACACCACACAAGAAGCCGTAGTGGCTTCACCCATGGTGTGACTGATATCAAAACACTCCATAGTGTTTGGCAATGAACTCAAATTAAGCGTTTTTTGTAATTGTATTAATTGTGAACGCTTGGTAAATCTTGAAATTAAGTGTTGTTTCAAATTTTCCTCAGCCGTTAAAGTGGCAATCTTTAAAAAATGACGCTTGTCTTTTTTCGGGGCGTCAATAATTTGTGTATTTAAGGCAGAGGCGATTAGGGTTTTATCGATTAATTTTTCACTCAGTAATAATTGTTTTGGCCTATCTTTGCCTAAATAATATAGTGGTAAAAAAGAGGATAAAACTTCTTTAGATGGCTTTCCTTTTGCGTGTTTAGGAAAAATACAGTCTTGCCCTATTTGCTTTCCGGAGCGAATAAACAACACTTCAACAGCATGGATCCCCTCTTTTTCAACAATACTGACCACATCCATATCACCCATACTTTGCGAACTGTGTTGCTCTTGAATGGTGCGCAACCCGATCAACTGATCGCGATAATGTGCAGCCAGTTCAAAATCTAAATCAATTGATGCTTGCTGCATTTTATCTGACACTTTGCCTAGTGTTTCTTTGCCTTTGCCACTTAAAAATAGTGACATCATCGCCACATCTTGCTCGTAATTCTCATCGCTAATTTTTCCTACACAAGGCGCTGTGCAAAGACCTATTTGGTATTCTAAACAAGGGCGAGATCGAGATCGATAAACACTATTGGTACATTGACGAACTTTGAATATTTTTTTTAATATGGCTAATGAGTCTCGCACCACGTGTGCAGACGGATATGGTCCAAAAAATTGATAATCTTTATTTTTTTGACCACGATAAAAACTCACTCTCGGGTGTTTGTCACTAGTGATATAGATGTAAGGATAGCTTTTTGCATCCTTTAGTAAGATGTTATAACGCGGTTTGTATTGCTTAATAAGCTCGTTTTCTAATAATAAAGCCTGGGTTTCAGTCTCTGTTACAATCACCTCAAAATTCTTAACATTAGCGACTAAAGCCCTAGTTTTTCCATCTAAGTGTTGCTTACTAAAGTAGCTAGACACCCTTTTTTTAAGGTTCTTTGCCTTACCTACATAAATCACCTGCTCATTATTATCAAGCATTTGATAGACACCAGGTTGTTGGCTTAAATTATTCAGTTTTTCTTTAATGGGCACTATGTATTTATATCTTAAAAAAAACGGTAAAATCAAGTTAATTTTTAATCCTTACAAAAAAAATATGTTGAAACGACTTGTCATTATATTGACTATTGTTTACATGAATCTTGCATTTGCAGAGCGTTCTAATGAAACCACACCTCATTCGGTAGCAGTTAATGTTATGGAGAGTGTTTTATTATCACTAAAAATCCTACAAGAACAAAATAAAAACTCTTTGAAAAATATTGAGAATTTGGTTTTAAGCAAGTTAATGCCAAATATTGACATAGATTTTGCCACCAAAATCATTCTTAGAGATCGTTGGGATGATTTAAGCCCTAAACAACAAATAATATTTATAGACTATATTACACGCTCTATTGTGCAAGACTACGTCGGGCTTTTAAGTTCTTATGAAAATCTAGATGACCTTAGTATTCAAATTGAAGATGGTAGCACAATTAATGGTAATAAAGCATCAGTTAAATTACATATTGCTTTCAATAAAAATAATTATCAATCTTTTATTACTTTAAAAATGGTCAAGCATAATCGTTGGTATATCTATGATGCTGTATTCCCAGGTATTAGCATACTCATACATTACCAGGCAAGCTTTGACTCTATTATTAAGCGCAGAGGCATGGACGGCCTAATTGCTATTGTAAATAACAATTAATACAACACTATGTTAAAAAATATTCTTGCTTTAACTGTTTTTTATGTCAATTTTGCATTGGCAGCTGAGGGCATGCCTTCTATACCAAATCCAGCAAAAATACTCAACGATTCAATAGCAGAAATTATTGATCCACCCGGCACAGCCGCACTAAATATCATTGTCAGCAATCTGTCTTCTCTCAAAGAGCTTAAGAAAAATAATTTAGCATCAGTTGAAAATATCGAGCACTTAATCAAAGTAAAATTATTGCCTAATATTGCAGTTGCTATATCAACAGAATTGGCACTAAAAGAACACTGGCATAAACTCAACCTACAACAAAAATTAATCTTCCAGACTTACGTTGTCCAATCTTTAATTAAAGACTATGCAAGTATATTGGGAGCTTATGACAAGCTAGATAGTATCAATATTTCTGTCGATCCAAATATAAGACGAAAAGGTAACAAAGCTATTGTCAAACTAATTATTCATTTCAGTGACAACCCTAAGCCTATCAACGTCTCTTTAAAGATGATTCGATCTAGCCAATGGCATGCTTATGATTTGGTTTTTTCCGGTGTTAGTTTAATAAAAAATTACCGAGCCCAATTTAATTCACATATCAGACGTAAAGGTATGGATAGTTTGTTGAGCAAGATCTCTAATAAGATTAAACAGTGAATAAGCTAATTATTCAAGGCGGGAAGATCTTAAAGGGGACTATTAAAGCTTCTGGCTCTAAAAACTCATCCCTACCTATTCTATTTTCATCCATTCTGGCTGATGGCCCATTAATCTTAAATAATACGCCACATTTAAGCGATATATCCACCACACTTAGATTGTTAATGGACATGGGCGCTGAATTTATTTTAGAATCTGACGGTGCTTTATTCGTTGATTCGTCTAAGCTCACCAATTTAGTTGCCGATTACGATCTGGTTAAAACTATGCGTGCTTCAATTCTAACATTAGGTCCAATGCTGGCAAAATATGGTGAAGCCAAAGTGTCATTACCTGGTGGTTGTGCAATCGGCTCACGCCCGATTAACCTACACTTACAAGCATTAAAAGAGTTGGGCGCTACTATCGAAGTAAAAAATGGCTATATTTTTGCTAAAGCAAAAAAATTGGTCGGCAAAAATATCTACTTTGACCAAGTTTCAGTGACAGCTACCGAAAATATTATTATGGCTGCTACACTTGCTGAAGGAACTACTATTCTTTACAACTCTGCCAAAGAGCCGGAAATTTACGACTTAAGCACTTGTTTAAATAAGATGGGCGCAAAAATATCAGGTATCGGCACTTCAACATTGACGATAGAAGGTGTTAAACATCTAAATGGTGTTCAGTATTCAGTCTGTCCTGATCGTATTGAAGTTGGCACTTATTTAGTCGCTGCTGCCATAACTAAAGGGTCAATCACCGTCAATGGTGCCAAAGCTGAATCAATGAAGTCGATTTTGGAAAAGCTTACCGAAGCAGGTGCTGAAATCACCATCACTAATAATTCCATCAAATTGGACATGAAGGGTAAAAAACCTAAGGCTGTCAATATTGATACCGGTACCTATCCAAACTTTCCAACCGATATGCAGGCTCAATTTACTGCACTCAATAGTATCGCTGATGGATCTTGTAGTATTACTGAAAATATCTTTGAAAATCGTTTTATGCATGTGCCTGAACTTGTACGCATGGGTGCTGACTTGACCTTAGAAGGTAACACGATAGTTTGCAAAGGTGTAAAATCGTTGACTGGCGCGCACCTAATAGCTAGCGACCTTCGAGCTTCAGCATCGTTGGTTTTAGCAGGATTGGTCGCCGAAGGAGAAACCACCATCGATCGTGTTTATCACTTAGATCGTGGTTATGAAACCATTGAAGAAAAATTAAAATTACTAGGCGCTCAGATTGAAAGAGTACAGGATTAAAAACAAATATTATGTTAACCATCGCACTCTCTAAAGGCAGAATTCTTGAACAAACCCTACCCCTATTAAAAAAAGCCGGATTAGAAATTGCCGATGAGGAACTCAACTCTAGAAAACTCATTCTCGATACCAATCTTGACGATGTTAAAGTGATTGTTATCCGTGCTACTGATGTACCCGTTTTTGTACAGCATGGTGCTGCTGATATGGGTATTACTGGTAAAGATGTTTTACTTGAGCACGGCGCGAATGGTTTGTTTGAATTATTAGATTTAGGCATTGCTAAATGTAAGCTCATGGTTGCAGCTATCGATAAAAATAAACTAGAGCAAAATACTTTAAAAATTGCCACTAAATATGTCAATTCAGCCAAACGTTATTTTGAAACCAAAGGCCAACAAATTGAAATCATTAAGCTCTATGGTGCGATGGAACTTGCACCTGTGGTTGGTTTAGCGCACTGCATTGTTGATTTAGTTGATACCGGAAATACACTTAAAGCCAATGGCCTAGTACCACTTGAACACATTGAAGATATTTCTTCTCGATTGATAGTTAATGCTGCGTTGTTCAAAACTAAGAATGCTCAAATTAAAACTTGGGTTAAAGGCATCGAACAAAACTTATGATCACTCAGCTATCTTCAACTCAGGCTGATTTCCGAGAAAAGTTATCCAAATTATTAACTTGGGAAAGTATTTCTAACACTGATGTTGCTAAAACTGTCGACGACATTATTGCCAACATTCGTCAGAATGGTGATCAAGCGCTTATTGACTACACCAATAAATTTGATGGTATGGATGTATCCGATATATCGGCGCTCACCGTTGACCAATCAGCCCTTAAAAAAGCCTTTGACTCTTTAGCTGAAAAGGAAAAATCAGCACTGCAAAGTGCGGCTGATCGTGTGCGTGATTATCACCAAAAGCAAAAGCAAGACACTTGGACTTACGTGGATGATAGCGGCACCATGCTTGGTCAAAAGATCACACCGATAGATCGCGTGGGCTTGTACGTTCCTGGTGGCAAGGCTTCCTACCCCTCTTCGGTACTTATGAACGCTATTCCAGCTAAAGTAGCAGGTGTAGAAGATTTAATCATGGTAGTGCCAACACCAAACGGTATCACTAACCCATTAGTGTTAGCTGCTGCTTACATTTCTGGCGTAAATAAGGTGTTTACTGTGGGTGGCGCACAAGCTATCGCCGCCCTGGCTTATGGCACTGAAACCATTCCTAAGGTTGATAAAATCGTTGGCCCAGGTAATATTTATGTAGCCACAGCCAAGCGCGTAGTCTTCGGCCAAGTAGGCATCGATATGATTGCAGGCCCAAGTGAAATACTGATTATTTGTGATGGAAAAACTAATCCTGATTGGATTGCGATGGATCTATTTTCACAAGCTGAGCACGATGAAGATGCACAATCTATTCTACTTTGTCCAGATGCTGATTTTATTACTGAAGTTGAAGCCAGCATTACCAAGCTACTACCTACCATGGACAGGCGAGATATCATCAAAACTGCACTCAAAAATCGTGGTGCTTTAATTCAAACCAAAAATATGGATGAGGCTGTCGCCATTTCCAATCAAATTGCCCCAGAACACTTAGAGCTATCTGTCGAAGATCCACAAAGCATGCTTGACAATATTAAACACGCTGGCGCTATCTTTATGGGTAGAAATACTTGTGAAGCCTTGGGTGACTATTGTGCGGGTCCAAACCACGTACTACCAACCTCAGGTACGGCGCGTTTTTCATCACCACTCGGTGTGTATGATTTTCAAAAGAAGTCTTCACTAATTATGGTGTCTGATGAGGGTGCAAATATCTTAGGCGATATCGCCGCAACCTTAGCGGATGGCGAAGGTTTACAAGCTCATGCACAATCTGCCCGTTACCGCATTAAATAACTTCGTCTTTTCACCTTCTACGGTGTTATATTATTAAAATACTTGTTATTTAGAAGCTGTATCTAATGCTTTAAAAAGGAAACTTGTTGCCACCACCCATTCCGGGTAATTTCATTTTAGACAAATCTGGCATGCCACTTGGAGCTTGACCAGCGTCTTGCATTTTGCTCATTTTAGCCATCATTTTCTGCATCTTACCACCGCCCATTTTTTTCATTTGTTTTTGCATTTTTTCAAATTGTTTGAGCAACTTGTTCACTGCTTGAGGACTGCTGCCAGAGCCTCTGGCAATACGATTTTTACGTGAACCTTTAATGAGTTTGATGTGTGAGCGCTCTTTAGGCGTCATTGAATTAATAATTGCCACCATTTGTGTGGTTTGTGCGCCACCCATCATTTGATTTTTAACACTTTGAGGAATCTGACCCATGCCAGGTAGCTTATCCATTAAAGCTTCCATACCGCCCATTTGTTCCATTTGTAAGAGTTGATCACGCATATCTTCTAAATCAAACTGACCTTTGGCCATTTTCTTGGCAGATTTTTCCGCTTTTTTATGATCAACCTTACGAGAGATTTCTTCCACTAGTGACAATACATCACCCATACCAAGTAAGCGTGAAACTACACGATCGGGATGGAATGGTTCTAGCGCGTCAATTTTTTCACCAACACCTAAAAACTTAATTGGCTTACCGGTAATATGGCGAACAGACAGTGCAGCACCACCTCTGGCATCACCATCAGTTTTGGTTAGGATGATACCTGTCAATGGTAATGCATCAGCAAAGGCTTTAGCTGTATGAGCGGCATCTTGACCGGTCATTGAATCAACCACAAATAGGGTTTCAATCGGGTTAACTTTGTTTTGCAGGGCTTTAATCTCGCCCATCATTTCTTCGTCTACGTGTAAACGACCCGCGGTATCTATTAATAAAACATCAAAGAATTGTTTTTGTGCATGCTTCTTGGCGGCGACAACGATTTTTTCTGGCTTATCCGAAGTTGTTGATGGGTAAAAATCTACCCCAACTTGTTTGGCTAGTACTTCTAATTGATCAATCGCTGCTGGACGATAAACATCAGCACTCACCACCAATACTTTCTTGTTCTCACGCTCTTTTAAATAAAGCGCTAATTTGGCAATTGAAGTAGTTTTACCCGCACCTTGCAGGCCGGCCACCATCACCACAGCTGGTGGTTGTGTTTTTAAATCGAGTGATTCATTCTCACCACCAATAATTTGCGTTAATTCAGTTTCAACCAACTTGATAAAAGCTTGGGATGGGTTCAACCCTTCATTTACTTTTAAACCTAATGCCTTAGTTTGAACTTGATCTAAGAATACTTTAATTACATCAAGTGCAACATCAGCTTCTAATAGTGCACGACGCACTTCACGAATAGCATCCTTAATATTCGACTCAGAAAGTTTGTGTTTGCCTTGTAAAACTTTAAAGCTATTGGAGAGACGATCGGTTAAATTATCAAACATTTTTTAAATAAATATGACTAAAGTATCGTATTATAGTGTTTTTGTATTAATCATAGTTACTGATGCTTTTATCTTATCTTGCCATTATCGCTTATTTAGCTGCAGCACTAATATTAGCGCGTTATTTCACCAAAGATGAAATTCAACATCGTCATCAGCAAACCACCTCGCTTTTAATCAGTTTTGCCATTATTATGCAAGCACTCAACTTTACAGACTTTTGGGTGGCGGAAGGTATTGTGTTTGGTTTGGCTAATAGCGCTTCTTTCGTTGCATGGCTGATTGCTATTTTGCTATTTCTATCTTCAATCTCTAAACCAGTGCATGCACTAGGTATTATTGTTTACCCGCTAGTAGCCATTACTTTAATTTTTAGTATTGCTTTTCCTGATACTGCTGGAAAAATTATTCCGATAAGCTTGGCTTCTCATGTGTTCCTATCTATTACCGCCTATGCTCTACTCGCCTTGGCAGTATGTCAATCAATTCTATTAAAAATTCAAGAACAGCATTTACATGCACATAACATAAATGGTTTCATCAACAAATTACCGCCTTTACAGACTATGGAGCGATTATTATTCCAAAGCCTAAGAATTGGTTTTTACTTGCTAACCTTGTCACTCATTACCGGCTTTATCTTTATTGATGATTTCTTTGCACAGCATTTGATGCATAAAACTATTTTATCTTTAGTTGCGTGGCTTGTTTTTGCAGCGCTAATCTTTGGCAGAAAACTCTTTGGCTGGCGTGGAAATCAGGCTATTACTGCAACACAGGTTGGTTTTGGATTTTTGGTGGTTGCGTATTTTGGCTCTAAGTTTGTCCTAGAAAGACTACTTTCTTAAAAAGAAATAAATCACATCTCAACAGGTGATGATTATTGTTTAGATCAAGGCTTTAAGAAAATAAAAAATTGGTATTTATAAAATATAAACAACTTTTTAAAAAATTCTTTATATCGCAAATATCAGCAAACGAATACTCTTATTAGTCGATGTGCAGGACAGCCAGGAACGCTTCCTGTGGTATATCTACCCTACCAACACTACGCATGCGTTTTTTACCTTTTTTCTGCTTATCGAGCAATTTACGCTTACGTGAGACATCACCACCATAACACTTGGCCGTTACATTCTTCCTAAGCGCCTTAACATTGACGCGTGAGATGATTTTCACACCAATACAAGCCTGAATCGCCACATCAAACATTTGACGTGGAATTAGCTCTTTCATTTTCTCAGCAATCTCTCTCCCCTTACGCACTGAATCATCTCGGTGAATAATAAGTGCTAAAGCATCGACTGGCTCTTGGTTAATCATAATATCTAGTCGAATCAAATCAGACTCTTGATAGCGCTCAAATTTATAATCCATTGACGCAAAACCACGGGAAACTGATTTGAGTCGATCAAAGAAATCAAGTACCACTTCATTCAGTGGTAATTCGTACACCAGTTGTACCTGCCTACCCATATAAGTAAGGCTTTTTTGTACACCACGTTTTTCAATACAAAGGTTAATGACAGCACCTACAAATTCATCGGTTACCAAGATATTGGCAGTGATAATTGGCTCTCTAAATTCAGCAATCGATTGATTAGTTGGCATCTTTGAAGGGCTGTCTACATAATGAAGATTGCCTTTAGTGTCAAGAATTTCATAAATTACTGTTGGTGCAGTGGTAATGAGATCAAGATCATACTCACGCTCTAAACGCTCTTGAACTATCTCCATATGTAACAAACCTAAAAAACCAATACGAAAACCAAAACCTAAGGCATCGGAATTTTCAGGCTCATATTGCAGTGCTGCATCATTCAGACGAAGCTTTGCTAAGGCATCACGGAATTTTTCATAATCTTCACCTGAGATTGGAAATAGACCTGCAAAGACTCGAGGCTGTACTGGCTTGAACCCTTTTAAAGGTTCCGTTACCGGGTCTTTAGCGCTGGTGATAGTATCACCCACAGGTGCGCCATCAATATTTTTAATACTAGCAATTAGAAAACCAACTTCACCCGCTTTTAGATCGGAAGAGCGTCGTGTAGGGAAAGAGTGTAGATCTCGGTGGTCGCCGTATCATTAAAAAAAAACACCTTCTCCTCACTCCGTCTACTACCTTTTTTCATCATCAACCTCGCCTATCCCTCCTTTCGCTCGTTATTC
>CALCCK010000045.1 GCA_937899995.1 uncultured Gammaproteobacteria bacterium | reverse complement strand
GTGTCTGTGTGATTTCAAGGTGTTTGTGGTAGTTTTGTGAATGTCTCACACTTTTCTTCTATTTTTTTTTTGTTTTTTTCTTTGTTTGTTTTTTTTTTTTTTTTAATGATACGGCGACCACCGAGATCTACACTCTTTCCCTACACGACGCTCTTCCGATCTTATGGACTGTTTTACTGATATGATGTTAGAAAATACCGGTATTTTGGGTATGATTGGTAAGGCTGAGCGTGGTCAAGCCACTACACAAAGTATTAAGAAACATAAGGCAAGTTATTTAATTGCAGTGGGTGGTGCGGCATACCTTATTTCAAAATCGATTAAAAAAGCCAAAAAAATAGCGTTTGAAGACATGGGTATGGAAGCTATTTACGAGTTAGAAGTTAAAGATATGCCAGTAACCGTTGCTGTAGATAGTGAAGGTCATAATATTCACAGTATTTTTCAAAACATTCAAGTCGTCCCGACTAAAGTATAATCACTCTTGAAGTTGGTCGGATGGTCGCTGGGCGTTTACGTTCAGAGGAAAGTCCGGGCTCCACAGAGCAAAGTGCTAGCTAACAGCTAGGTATGGTGACATAACGGAAAGTGCTGCAGAGATTTAAACCGCCTATTTCGATAGGTAAGGGTGAGAAGGTGCGGTAAGAGCGCACCGCGCGTTTGGTGACAACCGTGGCAAGGTAAACCCCACTTGGAGCAAGCTCAAATAGGCTACCATTGGTGCGGCTCGCGCAAGGTAGCGGGTAGAGTGCTAAAGCGTTTTGGTAACAATGCGCGTAGATGAATGACCGTCAACTACAGAACCCGGCTTATAGACCGACTTCATTTTTATTTATATTTATTAAAGAATAGTTTTATGAAAAGAGCTATAAACAAATTATCCTACTTATCATTCTAGGCGTACCTAGTAGCATTATTACCGATAAATAAATCTTGTATTCTGATAAAAATATTATGAAAGGGATTCTAAGTACGTTGACAAGCTTAAGAAAGGCTTAAAGATTAAGACTAAAGTACAAAAATAAGTCTATTTTATTTGCGCAAGAACTGCACGGTCATTGCCGTTGTAATCTTTAAAAGTTTTAATATTATGAAATGCTTTATTCAATAATTTTGTAATTTGTTGTTGTTGGTTATAACCGTGTTCAAGTAGCAAATAACCACCCTTGTTAAGGTATTTAGGTGCGTTATTAATAATGATACGAATGTCATCTAGCCCATCTTCACCAGATACCAGTGCAGTTCTTGGTTCGTAAGTAAGGTCTTTTAAGTAAACATCATCCTCTTCGATGTAGGGTGGATTAGAAACGATAAGATCAAAGGTTTGATCAGTCACAGCATCAAACCAACTGCCTTGAGTAAAGTTAATGTTGGTTGTGGCATTGATTTTGGCTACATTAAGCGCTGCTTGAGAAAAGTCTGTTGCACTAACTTTCCAACGCGGATTTATATCAGCTAAAGTGACGGCGATGACGCCACTACCGGTACCTAAATCTAACACTTGGTATTTTTGATTTTTATTGAGTAAATCAAGAATAATATCGATTAATAGCTCAGTTTCTGGACGTGGAATTAGGGTATCTTTTGTGACTTTAAAATCAAGATGGTAGAAGCCTTTTTTACCACTAAGATAGGCAAAGGGCACACCTTGTTCGCGTTGTTGAATAAAGTTTGAAAGTTGTTGTTGTTGATTGTTATCTAAAGCGTAATCATTTTGCGCATAAAGTTCAGTGTTGGATTTTCCCAATACTAAAGACAAAAGTGGCGCGATATCAATCACACCATTTTTAAGGTAATCACTAACAGTGTTCAAGACTTATAAGTTGACGGTTTTCAAGCCTAGAGATTTCCAAGCATTCATACCACCACGATAGTATTTAATTTTTGCAGCAGGATAACCGTAACCTAATAATGCTTTAATAGCAGCTGGTGTTTGACCACACCAAATACCATTACAGTACATCACCAGCGTTTTGGCGTAAGTAAAGTCCCAGGTGTCATCTACTTGTACACCGAGCTGATCTTCCATGATTTCTAATGCAGTTGTTTTTTTCTTAAAGTGTGTATACGGAATGTTAACAGCTGTTGGAATGCCACCTGTAATGACTGGCCAGTTAGGTGTGCGAGTGTCAATTATTACAATATTGTCATCACCTGCCGATCTTTGTTTGACATATTCGATTACATCAAGCTCACCAATTGTTTCAACTAAGTGAGGCGCAAATGGATGCATTTTTTGAATTTTTCCACGGGTAGTTTTAAGATAGAAATTTGATAATTTATGGTCCCTATCTTGATTTCTTTGTAATTTAACCATTTTACCTTGGTGAATAATATCGATAGAAACAACGCCTGGCGAGATAAATACTTTTTTGGTTTTTTCACCTTCTGCAATAGTGTTTAATGCTAATAAACTTGTCAGTAATATCATTATTTTTTTCATGGTTCTCCTATTTATGAGTTACTTAGACTTGTTATTCCTATACTTTCGTTAACTATCACTGATTTTGATCTTTCGACTGCTTTTAAATCAATAAAGTTTTTAACAGCAACAATTAAACCTAGACCGATAAATGCACCTGGTGGTAGAATTGCCAATAAGGTACCTTGATAATCTTCAAAAACGGTAACACTGAGTGTATCGCCTAAACTGCCGAGTAATAAGGCTGATTGATCAAATAAGGTGCCAGAACCTATCAGCTCTCGCATCCCGCCAAGGATAACCAATATAATTGAAAAACCAATACCCATCATTAGACCGTCTAGTGCTGACTTGTCCCAAGTATTTTTACTGGCAAAAGCTTCGGCCCTACCTAGAATGGCGCAATTAGTTACAATTAGAGGGACAAAAATACCCAATATTAAATACAAATCATAAAAATACGATTGCATTACCAGCTCAACAATAGTGACAAACGAGGCGATCAGCAATACAAAGATAGGGATGCGTACTTCTTTTGAAATGTAATGACGAAAGATAGAGATCGTTGTGTTTGAAGCGACCAAGACAAAGGTTGTGGCTAAGCCAAGGGCGATAGAATTAACCACATTGTTGGTTACTGCCAGTAGTGGGCAAAGACCTAATAGTGCAACCAAGGCTTGGTTGTTATTCCACAAGCCATTTTTTGCAATTTTAATATAATCATCCATAGGGCTTAATTATATCAATCTCTATGGATGATAGGAGCTTTGTCTACTTAAGAAAAAACAATTTCATTATTAACCACGTCGGCCTTAATGGTGGACCCAGGTAAGAATTCACTCGCAAGAATTTTTTGTGAAAGCGGATTCTCCAATAATTTTTGAATTGTACGTTTAAGCGGCCTTGCACCAAACACTGGATCATAGCCTCTGTCTACAATCATAGTCATAGCTTTATCACTTAATGTCATTTTAAGATCAAGCTTCGCCAAGCGAGAGAATAAGATCTCAATTTGTAGTTGCGCAATATCTTTAATTTGATCTTTTTTAAGATTATCAAACACCACAATTTCATCAATACGATTGACAAACTCCGGTCTAAAGTGGTCACTTACTAGCTTAATTAATTCTGCCTGCATGTCCTTGTCTGGATTTTCTTGTATCAAGTGCGATCCAAGGTTAGAGGTCATAACAATCACGGTGTTTTTAAAATCAACGGTTCGACCTTGACCATCTGTTAAACGACCATCATCCAGTACCTGTAGTAGTATATTAAATACGTCCGGATGTGCTTTTTCAATTTCATCTAGCAAGATAATTGAATACGGCTTACGACGTATAGCTTCAGTGAGCACACCGCCTTGCTCATAGCCCACATAACCCGGAGGTGCACCAATCAAGCGAGCAACCGAGTGCTTCTCCATAAACTCACTCATATCAACACGCACAATTGCTTGCTCAGTATCAAATAGAAAATCTGCCAAAGCTTTGGTGAGTTCGGTTTTACCCACACCAGTAGGACCCATAAACAAGAAAGAACCATCTGGGCGGTTAGGATCCGATAAGCCTGCACGAGAACGACGAACTGCATCAGATATTACTTTAACTGCCTTATCTTGACCTACTAAGCGTTTATGGATAATAGTCTCCATTTGCAATAGTTTATCTTTCTCGCCTTCCATCATTTTATCAACAGGAATGCCAGTCCATCTAGCCACAATATGGGCTATTTCGTCTTCAGTCACTTTGTTTCGAAGTAAAGTCATAGATTCAGTATTAGCATTTTCCGCTTGGGTAATTTTCTGTTCCAATTCTGGAATAACACCATATTGCAGTTCACTCATTTTCGCTAAATCATTATTACGATGAGCTGTATCAAGCTCAGTTTTTGCTTGCTCTAATTCTTCCTTTAGGTCTTGTGCACCTTGGACAACAGATTTTTCTTTGACCCAAATCTCATCAAGATCAGCATACTCCTTCTCAAGATTTTTAATTACACTTTCAAGCTCTTTAAGTCGCTCTTTAGAGGCTTTGTCTTTTTCTTTTTTAAGCGCCATACGCTCAATTTTCAGCTGTACTAATTTACGATCAAGTTTGTCCATTGATTCAGGTTTAGAATCAATTTCCATGCGAATTTGTGAGGCTGCTTCATCAATTAGGTCAATCGCCTTATCAGGCAGTTGTCTGTCAGTAATATATCGGGTTGAGTAGGTTACTGCGGCGATAATCGCAGGGTCAGTAATCTCCACGCCGTGGTGTACTTCGTATTTTTCTTTTAGCCCGCGCAAGATAGCAACTGTGTCTTCTTCGGTTGGCTCATCTACCAGTACTTTTTGAAATCGACGCTCGAGCGCAGAATCTTTTTCAATATATTCACGATACTCATCTAGTGTGGTGGCACCTATACAGTGAAGATCACCTCTAGCAAGTGCTGGCTTTAACATGTTGCCAGCATCCATCGCACCATCAGATTTACCCGCACCGACCATAGTGTGTAATTCATCAATAAACAGTATTACTTGGCCTTGTTCAGCCTCGAGTTCTTTAAGTACAGCTTTTAAGCGTTCTTCAAATTCACCGCGGTATTTTGCACCCGCAACTAAGGATGCCATATCCAGTGAGAGGACACGCTTGCCTTTGACGCCTTCCGGTACTTCTCCGTTGATAATGCGTTGCGCTAAGCCTTCGACAATGGCAGTTTTACCTACACCGGGTTCACCAATGAGTACTGGGTTATTTTTAGTGCGACGCTGTAATACTTGAATCGCACGGCGTATTTCACTATCACGGCCAATGACAGGATCGAGCTTACCATCAATGGCGAGCTGGGTTAAATCTTGTGTGTATTTATTCAGAGCCTCTCTTTGAGTTTCTGCATTTTGGTCGTTCACTGCCTCACCTCCTCTTAGGTTTTCAATTATGGCTGTGAGTTGTGTATCATTCACACCATGATTTTTTAATAGTTGGGTTGTTGCATCATTACCCTTGATGATGGCTAATAAAAATAACTCGGTAGCAAGGTAACTATCCCCACGATCCATGGCTAATTTATCAGTTTGATTTAATAAGCGTAATAAATTTTGTGAGATATTAATATCGCCTGTTGGACTATCTAAAGAAGGCAATTGATTCATTTGCGCTTCAATATCACTTCTTAATTTAGTAAAGTCTGTTGAGCATTGGGACAATAGACTACTAACAGTGCTAGACGGATCACTAAGCATTGCGCTGAGCACGTGCAAAGCCTCAATCACACTATGATTATTACCATTGGCAAGTGATTGTGCATTGGCTAAATCTTGTTGAAATTGAGAGGTTAATTTATTAACATCCATGTGTTTATATTAATGTTTTTTTTACTAAGTTGCCTACTATCTATGGGATGATATGACGATATTCAAGTACGTAAATAAAATATTATGTTAAATTTAGTATTGTTTGAACCAGAGATTCCTAATAATACTGGCAGCTTGATTCGCCTAAGTGCCAACATGGGTGCGAGTCTACATTTAATTAAACCCTTTGGTTTTGAAATTACAGACAAACGCCTGAGACGAGCAGGGCTTGACTATAAAGAGTTAGCGCAAGTCTATGAATATGATAGTTTTGAAGATTATTTACTAAAGGCTAAGCCAAATCGACTGTTTGCAGTGAGTTCCAAAGTGTCTACTAGTTATACTGATATTGATTATCAAAGCGGTGATTCGTTTTTATTTGGTCCAGAGACACGTGGCCTTCCCCAAGAAATACTTGATCAATACTCAGGCATTACCTTGCCAATGCAAGCAGGATCACGTAGTTTAAACTTATCTAATTGTGTTTCAATTGTGGCGTATGAGGCTTGGCGTCAACTTAGTTTTGTTAAATTATAAGCGTTAGTAAAGTCTTTAATATTGGCTACTTTCTTGCCGGCCAATTGCACTTGTTCTAGGCTTAATGCACCGTCACCAGTAGCAACGATACAAACCCCTTTGCCGTATTCAATGACTTCACCGGGTTCTGCATCATAAACCTTACCTATGGCGTAGGCAGACAAAATGCGCAAGACTTTATCCTCAAACTTGTCACTTTGTGCATGCGCTTGGGCAATGGGGTAGGGGTTAAACGCCCTAATTTTCTGGTTGATTTGAACAGCGCTTTGTGACCAATCAATCCAAGCTTCTTCCTTACTGAGTTTTTTAGCATAAGTTACGCCATCTTCATTTTGCACGGTTGGTGACAAGTCATCAAGATGAGCCAAAGCCTCGACAATGGCTTGTGTACCTAGTGTGGCTAATTTGTTATGTAGAGACTGCGCTGTGTCAAATTTGGTAATAGCGCAGGTTTTTTCTAGCAGAATATTGCCCGTATCTAACCCTTCATTCATTTGCATGATACCCACGCCGGTTTGTTGATCGCCGGCTAGAATTGCGCGTTGAATTGGAGCTGCACCACGCCAACGTGGTAGGAGTGATGCATGTATGTTAAGGCATCCATATTTAGGTGTTTCTAATATAATTTTAGGTAAGAGTTGCCCATAGGCTACCACCACCATGACATCCGCATTAAGACTGGCTATGGTTTGCTGTGCGGTTTCACCCTTTAAGCTTTCAGGTTGAAAGATGGTCAGATTGTATTCTAGCGCTTTTTCTTTTACTGGGCAAGCGCTGAGTACACGACCACGGCCTTTAGGGCGATCTGGTTGACAATAAACACCTTTAATCTCATGACCAGCAGTGATTAAAGCTTCTAACACACCAACTGAAAAATCAGGTGTGCCTGCGAATAGTACTTTCATAGTTAAAGTGTTTTTCGTGCTACCTTAATGGCTTTTTTAACTTGATTAGGTGCGGTTGCGCCTAAGTGATCACGTGCACAAAGCGAACCTTCTAAAGACAGTATGTCAAACACATCGTTTTCAATACGGTCATCAAAAACCTGCAACTCTTCTAAGCTTAACTCACTAAGATCTTTTTGGTGCTCAATACCGTAAGACACAGATTGCCCAACTACTTCGTGAGCATCACGGAATGGCAAACCTTTCTTGACCAAATAGTCAGCTAGATCAGTCGCTGTGGTATAACCCTTTTTAGCTGAGTTATACATATTGTCACGTTTGGCCTCAATGGTTGGCACCATGTCGGCAAACACACGCAAGCAAGCTTTAAGTGTATCAACTGTGTCAAATAGTGGTTCTTTGTCTTCTTGATTATCTTTGTTGTAGGCGAGTGGCTGTGACTTCATAATGGTTAATAATGAAGTAAGGTTGCCATACACACGGCCGGTTTTTCCACGGACTAATTCTGGGACATCAGGGTTTTTCTTCTGCGGCATAATTGATGAACCCGTACAGAAGCTATCTGGCAGTTCGATAAAATCAAATTGCGCACTTGACCAAAGAATAAGCTCTTCTGAAAAACGAGATAAATGCATCATAATAATACTTGCCACGGATAAAAACTCAATCGCAAAATCTCGATCACTGACACCATCAAGCGAGTTGGTGCAAATACGCTCAAAACCTAATAGGTCCGCTGTACGCTCACGATCAATCGGGTAAGTTGTGCCCGCTAATGCGGCACTACCCAATGGCATCGAGTTCATGCGTTTGCGACAATCAACTAGGCGTTCAGCATCACGTGATAGCATTTCGAAATAGGCCATCATGTGATGTCCGAAGCTTACGGGTTGTGCAGCTTGCAAATGAGTAAATCCAGGCAAAATAGTGCTAGCTTCTTTTTCAGCTAAGTCGAGTAGTGCTAATTGTAAGCGTTTAATTTCTGTATTAATCGTATCAACCTGATCACGTAGATACAAACGAATATCAGTTGCTACTTGATCATTGCGTGAACGACCTGTGTGTAGTTTTTTGCCAGCATCACCACAAATAGCAATAAGACGAGATTCAATATTCATGTGCACATCTTCTAGTGCGACTGACCACTCAAACTCACCTGATTCAATTTCATCTGAAATTTGGTTAAGGCCTTTAATAATTTGGTCTTTTTCTTCCGTAGTTAGAATGCCGACTTCATTAAGCATCGTCGCATGTGCGATTGAGCCTTGAATATCGTACGGCGCAAGGATTTTATCGAAAAACACCGAGGCGCCAAAAATCTTCACGAATTCGTCAGTCGGTTCGCTAAAGCGTCCACCCCAAGATTGGTTGGTTTGTGTTGTCATAATGTTGCACTCATTCGTTGATGTAATTTTTTAGTTGATTTTTCAATCATCTCGTCTAGGTCAGTCCAATACAACTCTTCACTAGGCACACCGATGATTTTACCCAGGGTTGAACCATAATTGTCAACTAGAATAACTGTTGGAAAAAAGTTAACCGCATACTTAAAAGCAAATTCGTTATGTGTGATTTCTTCATTGTAAAAATTATTAAGCTCATCAAAACTTTGCGCATCAATGTGGCGAATGATAATTTTTTCGTTATATTCATCCATTGTTGCCATTGGGCTTAAAACATCTTCTTTAATTTTTTCACAATATGAGCAATCAGGGATAGAAAACATTATTAAAATAGGTATCTTTTGTTCCCAGACTTTTTGAGAATCCATTAAAAAGTCTTTTGCAACTGGTAGGGTGAGCTCTTCAGCTATACTGACATGTGTAAACAATAGTAAAAAAAGTAAACCGTATCGAATCATTTACCCTATTTTAATACAAAGCATGAATAAAACCTTAAAAATTGCAACACGTAAAAGCCCACTAGCCTTATGGCAAGCTGAGCATGTTAAAGCCAGATTAGAACACCACCACCCCGGCCTAAATGTTGAGCTGGTTAAGATGACTACAAAAGGTGATCAAATACTCAATTCCCCTCTGTCTAAAATTGGCGGCAAAGGTTTGTTTATTAAAGAGCTTGAAGTCGGAATGATGGAAGGTGTTGCAGATATTGCTGTGCATTCAATGAAAGATGTGCCTTATGAAATCCCGCCAGGGTTTGAACTCGGCGCCATACTTAAACGTGAAAATCCATTTGATGCATTTGTATCAAATAATTTTGACAGTATTAACGACCTACCACAAGGCGCAAAGGTTGGTACTTGTTCTATGCGTCGGATTGTGCAGCTCAAAGCCATTCGGCCTGATTTAGAAATACTTGATTTACGTGGTAACGTGAATACTCGATTGCAAAAACTTGATGATGGTGAATATGATGCGATTATTTTAGCTTGTGCGGGCTTGATCCGTCTAAAGTTTGAAGATCGTATTAAGCAACAAATTCCAGCCGAACAATCATTACCAGCCATTGGTCAAGGTGCAGTTGGTATTGAAATTCGTGAAAATGATCAAGAAATTCTAGATTTAATCGCCCCTTTAATTGACACTGAAACCTCTTATAGAATTACCTGTGAGCGTGCTATGAATGCACGCCTTGAAGGTGGATGCTCAGTACCGATTGCAGGTTTTTCTACCATTGAAAATGACCAAATCACTTTAACGGGTTTGGTGGGTAATGTAGATACTGGCGTTATTTTAAAAGAGCAAGTTAGTGGACCTATTGATGAATCAGAACAGCTTGGTGTAACATTGGCCGATAAGCTGATTTCATTAGGTGCTAAGGATATTTTAAAAGGATAGTAATGCCAACACCGATTGATCAACAAGCCTTAAAACAATTACCAGATTGGACAATCCTTGATAAAAAACTTCATCGAGTTTTTGTCTTAGATAATTTTGTTCAAGCTTTTGGTTTTATGGCACAAGCTGCAATTGTGGCCGAAAAAATGAATCACCATCCTGAATGGTCTAATGTTTACAAAACCGTTACTGTTGATTTAACCACTCATAGCGAAGGCTGCATAACCCAATTAGATTCTGAATTAGCAGCGAAGATGGATGAAATTTTTAATCAAATGAATAATAGGTAATTTAGTATGTTGAGATTTTTAGAAAAGAACTTTTTTATGATTGTGCAACGAATTGGTTTATTGTTTGCAATTATTTCATTGACAGCGGTTGTAATATTGGGGCTCGTTAGTTATGAGAAACTCAATGCCAAAGTCAGTGATAAAATTAATACACCTATTATTAATTTTTCTCAATATAAAAATCCAGTCGATACTCAACCTTTAAGTATTGATGAAACAGTAACCGCAACTTTCAATGCAGGGGACGTCAATATCCCGATATTTAATACACATATAGATACCATTGTTAATAGTTTAAAACAGTTGCCAGATAGTGTTGTTAGTAAGGTTAATCTTCGAGATCGTGTAGAAATTTTAGTTAAAATTAAAACAAGTGCTTATTCTAAAGAGCTTCAATTGGCTTATGCCACTTCATTAGCAGAGCTAACCCCACAATTAATCAATACAAACAACCATCAAATTGATATTGATGATTTTCTTAAGTGGCATGATCAAGAATTCTCTACACAGGTCAATCTTCAAACACAAAGAAATTTATTGAAAATGAATTCTGTAAAGGCGCAAAAGGTAACAGGATTTATCACTTTAAATATGGCGGCGGTGGCTTTAGGTATTTTCATTATGTTTGTAATGATGTTGGCAATGTTGCGTATTGAACAAAATACTCGCCAGTAATACCTTATAATGCCTTCATGCAGGCAATCGGGTTTAATGGTGTTGATTTTATTGAGTTTGAAAAAGAAATAGATTCGCCATTAGCGCACGATCTTTTGGTTGAGATTCGTGCGATTTCAATCAACCCCATAGACACCAAGGTTAAACAAACCGTTACCAATAAACAAGCCTCACCCGTTATTCTAGGCTTTGATGCTTGTGGTATTGTGCGCGCAGTGGGCGACAAAACATCATTGTTTAATGTGGGCGATGAGGTTTTTTATGCTGGTGACATGACTCGAGATGGCTCTAACGCCACTCATCAACTGGTGGATGAGCGTATTGTTGGTCGTAAACCAGCCTCTCTTAGTTATGATCAAGTGGCAGCTTTACCACTCACCAGTATTACCGCTTGGGAATCATTATTCGATCGTTTAAAAATTACCAAATCAGACCAAGATAAAACTTTATTATTAATCGGTGCTGCTGGTGGCGTGGGCTCTATGGCGATCCAATTCGCTAAACAAGTGGTTGGTATCAATATTATTGCCACAGCTTCCCGTACAGAATCTAAAGACTGGTGCAAACAAATGGGTGCTGATGTAGTGATTGATCATCATGATCTTGTAGGGCAATTTAAAGACAATAACCTTGAAGCGCCTAACTTTATTCTTTGTATGGGTGACCCAGACGAATATTTTGAAACCATGGCTGAGTTGATTGCACCACAAGGAAGTATTTGCTTGTTGGCTAATGCGGGCAAAGACTACAACATTAATTTACTTAAGGCTAAAAGTATTACCCTGGTCTGGGAAATGATGTTTACTCGTTCTATGTTCGCAACAAACGATCTTATAAAACAGCATGAATTGTTAAACGAAGTGGCAAGCTTGGTCGATAGTGGAAAAGTAGTAACCACAGCAACACATCAGCTGAGCCCAATTAATTTAGAAAACATTGTTAGAGCACACGCGATTATTGAAAAGCGTGAGATGATTGGTAAGTTAGTAATTACTCAAATTACTCACTAAATAAAGCATCAACAAACTCATTAGCGTTAAACGGCTTAAGATCATTAATACCTTCACCGACACCAATATAACGAATCGGTAAATTTAACTCATCAGAGATGGCAAACAATACACCGCCTTTAGCAGTGCCATCAAGCTTGGTGATACTGATACCACTGAGCTTGATGGCTTTGTTAAATTCGATTGCTTGATTAACTGCATTTTGCCCAGAACCACCATCAATTACCAGCATGGTTTCATGCGGTGCATTTTCATTGTGCTTTTTCAAAACACGCTTGATCTTCTCTAACTCTTGCATCAGATTGCCTTGCGTATGCAATCTTCCGGCAGTATCAGCGATCAAAATATCAATATTTTTGGCTTTGGCTGACTCGTATGCATCATAAATTACCGAGGCTGCATCAGCGCCAGTGGCTTGAGCGACAACCGGTACTTCATTGCGCTCACCCCAAATCTTGAGTTGTTCGACTGCTGCTGCACGAAAGGTATCGCCCGCAGCTAACATCACCGACTTGCCTTGATTTTGAAATAATTTGGCCAACTTACCAATGGTGGTGGTTTTTCCAGCGCCATTGATACCCACGACTAAAATCACAAAAGTTTCATTAATATCAGTATTGAGTTGGTTGTCTTCAATCAGCAGACTTTCTAATTCATCTTTTAAAAATTGATACAAACTATCTGAATCTTTAAGTGATTTTCTAGAGGTATTTTTGCGTACACTTTCTAGCACCTTGTCAGTGGTATTAATACCAATATCAGCAGTAATGAGTAAAGTTTCTAACTCATCAAGCAGGTCATCATTAATTTCTTTTTTGCCTAACAATAATGTAGACAAACCAGATCCAAGTTTTTGTCTTGATTTGACTAAGCGCTCTTTCAGTGAAGCAGGATTTTTTTCTACTAGAGATTTATCTTTTTTAAAAAAATTAAACAAGGCTTGTGGCTATAATGATTGAAATATGAAAGCATTAATTTTACTATTCTTTGGTTTGTCCATAAGTGCATTTTCTAATTCCGACATAGGCAAGGCCTATGTCGATGTAATGATTCAACAAGGCGTTACCCAAGCAACATTAGATAATGGACTGAAAATTGTTGTTAAGATTGATCGACGTGCACCGGTGTTTATCTCCCAGCTTTGGTATAAAGTTGGTGCCAGTGACGAATCACGTCCTACAACTGGCGTTTCCCATATGTTAGAACACATGATGTTTAAAGGTACTCGCACTTATAAATCAGGTGAGTTTTCACAAATTATTGCCAGGAATGGTGGTGATGAAAATGCCTTTACCTCAAAAGACTTTACCGCTTATTATCAAAAAATGCACAAATCTAAGCTAGAGTTGGCTATCAAGATGGAAGCAGATCGTATGCGCAATCTTACTTTTTCTAATCAAGAACTCGCTAAAGAACGACAAGTGGTGATTGAAGAGCGACGCATGCGTGTGGAGGACAAGCCTAATTCAAAAGTTTATGAAAATTTACGTTTGATCTCATTTGACGAAAAAGGCGCATATCACTCACCAGTGATTGGTTTTCAACAAGACATAGAAACCTATAGCCTAAATGACCTTAGGGTTTGGTATGAGAAATATTACGCCCCTAATAACGCCACACTGGTTGTGGTGGGTGATGTGAATCCTGTCGAAGTTGTTGCTTTGGCCAAACAATATTTTGGTGATTATGCTTTTAATCCAAATATTAAACCATCAGATCGAACCGCAATTACACTGAAGGGTAATGCTAGAGTGTTAAAACTTAAGGCTAAGCTGCCTTTTTATGTGTTGTCATTCCCTGTGCCAAGTTTAAATACAGTTGATAAGGAAAAAACCGCCTACACTTTAGAAATGCTAGCCTATGTGCTTGATAATGGATTATCCAAGTCATTGATGAGAAACCAGCAAATCGCATCTAGCATCGGCGTAGGTTATCGCCTATATGATAAATATGACACCTTGTTCACGCTTAGCTTTATTCCGGCTAATGGCGTGAGTAATGACACGGTACTCACAGCCATTAAAGCCCAAGTGGCTGAGTTAATCAATAACCCCAACTTCATTCAAGGAGAGTTGTCTCGCACCAAAGCACAGCTCGAGGCTGATTTTATCTTTGAGCAAGATCAAATATCCACTCAATCTTATTATCTGGGTATGCTTTCAACGGTGGGTTTAGGTATTGATAAAATGTTTACTTATGTGGGCAACATGAACAGCATTAGTACAACTGAAGTTTCAGCAATGGCCAAACAATATCTTAATTTTGATGATGCTAATTCAGTTGAGTTAATCCCACAGGGGGTGAAATGAGAGTTTTAGTCTTATTACTGTTATTCGTAAGTTCCGCTCAAGCCGAGCTTGATATTAAACATTGGACAACCCCTGAAGGCGCCAAAGTATTTTTCGCACAAACTAAGGGCTTGCCAATATTGGATATTCAGCTCAATTTTGATGCCGCCGCCTCTAGAGACGGTGATCAATTTGGCTTGGCATCACTCACCAGTGCGCTATTCGGTACAGCCACTCAGTATCATAATGAAGAGCAAATTATCAATGCGTTTGAAGCAGTCGGTGCACAGTTCTCGACCAGTTCACTTAAAGATATGTCGATCGTGTCTTTACGCACACTAACGCGACAACCGATCTTAAAAAAATCCCTTAATATTTTTACTGAGGTGATTGCCCAGCCTAGTTTTGAGCAAACTTATTTAACACGAGAAAAGCGTCAAACTTTACGTGCTATTGAAGCGGCTAAGCAGTCGCCAGCCAGTGTGGCATCACTGGCTTTTAATCAAGCAGTATTTTCTGATCACCCTTATGCTCACCCCAAAATTGGCACTCAAGAAACCATTAGTCAAATATCACTTAAAGACATAAAGCGCCATTACCAACAGTATTATGTGGCTAAAAATCTCACCATTGCTTTGGTGGGTGACATCAGTAAAGTGCAAGCCAAACAAATTGCTAGGCAGATCTCTCATGGACTAAATGTTGGGAAAAAAGCCAAAGTCAATTCAATCGTGTTACCACTCGAGCAACTGCAAACCATTCATATTGAATTCCCATCAAAACAAACGCACTTACTTATCGGTCAAGCCGGTATTAATCGCTCGCATCCTGATTATTATCCTTTGTACTTAGGTAATCATATTTTTGGTGGTAGCGGACTTACCTCAATCCTCAGTGATGAAATTCGTGAGAAAAAAGGCTTGGCTTATTCGGCTTATAGTTATTTCACTAAAATGCAATCGAATGGTTTTTTCATGATGCGCATGCAAACCAAAAATTCACAAACCAAGGAGGCCAAAAAGATCGCCATTAGAACATTGAAATATTTTATTACTCACCCAATGACGCAGCAACAATTGCAAGATGGTAAAGATAACATTATTGGTGGCTTTGCTTTAGAAACTGCCAGTAATGCAAACATATTAACTTATTTATCAATTATTGGTTTTTACAATTTACCGCTTGATTATCTATCTGGATTTACCGATAAAATCAAGGGTATTAGCGCTGAAGACATTCAAAAGTCCTATAAAAGATTGATTGATATGGATAAACTCATTGTTTTGAGTGTTGGGAAAGCAATATAGTAATTAAATGTTGAATCGCTATTTTGTAATAAACTTGTTTTTAGCTTTGTGGCTAGGTATTGTTTCACATACATCAATAGCTAAGATTCACATTCCACATCCTAAAAAAATAGTTTCTATAGCAGTACAATCATTTTTAGGCACCTCTGTAGCTAATCAGAAATGGCAGCCAACGATTGATTTTTTAAATGATAGATTGCCCAATTATCATTTTGATCTATTGATAATTGAGGCACAAAATGTAGCTTTATTACGGGAATTAGTTTCATTAGATAAACTTGATTATGTGATTACCCAGCCGGTTACAACGGCTGAACTGCAATTTTTAAGCGATGTGATTCCTCTGCTAACAAAGGTGGATAGTCTCGGGGTTTCTAAGTTTGGCTCGGTAATTATTGTCTCAGCAAAAAATACAAAGATTAACTCAATACAAGACCTTAAAGGCAAGTCATTTGCAGGTGCTAATCCTGTTGGTCTAGGAGGCTGGATTCTAGGCTATGATTATTTATTATCACAAGGCATCGACCTCTATACTGATTCTTCTCGGATTAATTTCTTAGGCAGACAAGACAACATTGTTGATGCTGTTAATAAGAGAATGGTAGACGCAGGTGTGATTCGAACAGGTGTGTTAGAAAGGTTAAGTAAGAGTGGAAGGATTCAACTGTCTGATATTAAAGTGCTGGATGCTAAGCTTGGTTTTCCTTATATTTTGTCTACCCATCTGGTACCAGAGTGGTCGTTTTCTGCAACATCTAAGGCAGATCCAGAGTTAACTGCTTTAATTGAAAAATTATTGTGGTCATCTAACACATACCCGGGTCGATCCAATGTTGTTAAATGGACAAACGTAGCAGATTATCAAGTTATTCATCAATTATTACAAAAACATAAAATTAGTATTTATAAAGATCCAATACTACTTATTTTATTAAAAAAGTATTACTATTTTTTGCTGTTTGTATTAATATTGCTGATTACCAGTATTTGGTATATTAGAGACAGGCGACTGAAAAAAATTAATATATACAAAATTGAGTTAGAGCGACTTTCTAGAGTTAGATCAGTTGACCAGCTACTTTCTGAAATTGCTCATGAGATTGCACAACCAGTTACCTCTATAAAAATTGATGTTAAGGTTATTGAGAAATTGCTCAAAAATAATGATACAGTGTCAGATGATTCTATTGCTAAAGTAGTTAGTAGTCTTGGTAAAAAAATAGATCATTGTGTGGATGTAATTAACAATATTCGCTCATTTTTATCTACTAAAAAAATCAAGCATGAACCAGTCAATATTAATAATCGAATTTCCAATGTCCTTAAATTAATTAATCATGAAATTAGCATGAATAAAGTTGTAGTAAGTCAATCTTTTGAGAGTGAATTGCCGTTAGTTTATATGAGTAACGTAGAATTTGATCAGGTGCTGCTTAACCTTTGTAAAAATGCAATTAGCGCTATGAGTGGTCAACAACACAAACTAAAAAAATTAACCCTTTCTACTACCGAAGTTGATAATAATGTGATGATTACTGTTAAAGATACTGGACCTGGCATTGACGATGAAGAAAATTTATTTAAACTATTTAAAACCAATAAATTATTAAACAGCACCGAGGGCTTAGGACTAGGCCTTAGCTTGAGTCAGAGTATTATTAGGTCTTATGATGGTAATTTAATTTTAAAATCTTCTTCATCACAAGGCGCAACTTTCGTAATTACAATACCTAAAATAGATGAAAAATAAAATTTTACCCATCTTATATTTAATTGATGACGATAAAGAGATTAGAGATTCTTTATCAATTTTTTTTAGTATTCACGATTACAAATTAATTATTTTTGAGAGTGCGATAGATTATTTAAATCAAGTAAGTAACCTTGATATGAAAGGTTGCTTAATTTCTGATATTAGCATGGATAAAATGGATGGTTTGGAGTTGCAAAGAAAATTGAATGAATTAGGCTGTATTCAGCCCACTATATTTATTACTGGCCATGGCAACGTTAGTTTGGCTATTAAGGCTATGAAGTTAGGTGCGTTTGATTTTATTCAAAAGCCATTTGATCCTGAAGTTCTACTCGAGAAGGTTGTTTTAGCAAACAAAGTTTTTAAAGATAGAATGATTATTTTAAAAAATTATCAAACTTTGACTAAGAAAGAGATATTAGTTTTTGATCAAGTTGTGCTAGGCTTGATGAATAAAAATATTGCAGAAGTATTGCATGTTTCTATGGCTACTATAGAAGCTCATAGATCAAAAGTGATGAAAAAAATGAAGGCGACATCTCTGCCTGATTTGGTCAAAATGTCGATTCATCTTTTTAGATAATTAACCATATATTTTAAAATATATGGTTTCCCATAATTTAATTGTAACTTTCTTTAATAGATAATTTACATTATATTTGTTATATAAGTATTTCTCTCCCCAAGATAAATACTTTCAATACATTTTGATTGCATTGATTTTAAGATTGTCTCATCATGATTTATTTTGCAATGCAATCACTCTTTATAAAAACTATACACTGACATTATTGACTGAGTAGTTGATAAATATGCGTTTGGTTTTCTTTCTAAAATGTGTCAACTAGGCGCTGAAAAAGCGATTTAGCATTTAGATTTTTTCTGTATGATTCACCTATTATATAATCAACAGTCGTATTTATTATCAATTAGGTTGGCTTACTTATGAACACAACTGAATTACTTTTTTCCTATGGTACCTTGCAAAATATTGAAGTACAACTTGAAACCTTTGAACGAGAGTTAATAGGATTTAACGATGTATTGTTAGGCTATAAGCTTAATAAAGTTAAGATCAATGATCAAAATGTGGTGGTTTTGAGTGGTGAAAGTTATCATCCAATTGCCATTGTTACTTGTGATTGTGAGGATGAAATACCAGGAATGGTATTTGAGATTACTACTAAAGAATTAGCCCAATCAGATAAATATGAAGTTGATGAGTATCAACGTGTGATGGGGAAATTAAAGTCAGGTAAGAATGCCTGGGTGTATGTAAGTGCAGATGATGACACACCCGCACTTAAACCTTCAGGTTGCTAAAGGTTAGTTAAGGTTAGTTCCGATTTGAATTAAGAAATTTGCAAATGGACCCATATTCTTCATTGCCTCGACCATAGGGCCATCAAATGATAGTCCGCCTAGAGGTGACATATGGTACATTGGACCTCTTTCTCCAGTGCCCATTGCCTTCCAATCTGCTGCAGTGGCAGTCATTTTATAATCAACACTAGTGTCTAATTTACTAGTTGCACCCATTTTTGAGGCAACAATCTTACCGGTTTTATCTAATTGTAGTTCGGCAGACATATCAGTGCCTTTTACAATGATTTGTAAAATTTTGTAACCTTTACCACCATCGTTTGCGGCCCAGCCTGATGCTACAAGCTCTGCAGGCGTTGTAGAGTTGTTAATACCATCCACAAGACCTTTTAAGTCAGCAGAAGCATTTAATGCAAATAATGCGATAAATATACTAATGATTTTTTTCATATTTTCTCCTTGTTTTATTATTTTTTTAAATTATTAACACCTGAAAAAGTGCTACTCTTTCTAGGATTTAATAAAGTCGAATTTTAGCATATATCTGATGTATAAATGCAAAAAATTGTTGTAATTATGTATTTAAAGTAGTATTTTTTCAATTTTTACAGATTTGATAAAGTCTTTCTGCCAATTCTCACCCAAGATTTGTTCGGCCATGACTTCAACTGGGTAAATTGCCTCAATACCCGTGGTTGCTTGATAGCGTGATAAGCCTTGTCTACAAGCAGGGCAGGTTGTTAGCATCTTGATGCCTTTTTTGGCTTTTGGTGTGCCGATTAATGCAGTAAGATCTTTTTGGATTTCGTTTTCTTTTTTAAACTTGACCTGTTTGGCGATGTCAGCACGCGCCACTGCAAAGGTGCCCGCTTCACCACAACAACGATCATTATTAGTCACCTTAGAACCCATGATTTGTGAAATAACATCGGCAGAATTCCCACTCTTAATTGGGTCATGACATGGTGCATGATAGAGGTATTTTTCATCGGTACTATCAAGTTTGACATCGTTAGCTAGTAAGTATTCATGAATATCGGTGAGTTGAGAGTCTTTAAAAATATCACCGAGTCCGTATGTCATAAGCTGATCAATACAGGTGCCACAGGAAGTTAATACATGTTTGATGTCTAAGTAGTTGAGCGTATTAGCCATACGATGGAACAACACGCGATTATCGGTAGAAATCTCTTTGCTTTTAGCTTCATTACCGGCACTTTTTTGTGGGTAACCACAGCATAAATAACTTGGTGGTAGTACGACTTTAACCCCTTGATGATAGAGTAGAGCAATAGTGGCCAAGCCAATTTGTGAATATAGGCGCTCAGAACCACAGCCTGGGAAATAAAATACACTCGGTGAATCAGCGTTGGATTTGTCAGGGTGTGCCAAAATTGGAATGGTGCCTGCATCATTGATATTGAGTAAGCTACGCAATGGTGCCATACCAGTATCGGTTGGTAATGGTTTGTCTAAAATGGTGACCAATTCAGTAAGTGCACTCGGATTACCAACCGTTTTATTTGGTTGTTTCTTTAGGAAAGGTTTACTGAGTCTTGAGGCAATATGCTGAGCTTTATAGCTAAAGTCAATTAACAGTTTTTTGGTTAAGTTGATTTGCCATGGTTTGGTCATATTTAAATAAGCAATGGAAACTCTGGCAGCAATATTGATGCGGCGTTTATTTTTCTTAACCAAAATATTTTTCATTTTGATTGATACATCGCCAAAATCAATATTGACTGGGCACGGTTTTTCACAACGATGGCAAATAGTACAATGATCAGCAATGTCGTTAAATTCGTCAAAATGATTGATCGAAACACCTCGGCGAGTTTGTTCTTCGTAGAGGAAGGCTTCAGCGATTAAGTTGGTGCCAATAATTTTCTCACGTGGCGAATACAATAAATTAGCTTCTGGTACATGAGTGGTACACACATCTTTACATTTACCACATCGCACGCAAGATTTTACCATATCGATAATCTCACCAATTTCACTGCTTTCTAAAATTAAAGCTTCTTGCTCAACCAGTCGCAGTGATGGCGTAAAGGCATTATCTAACCCGCTACCAGGCATGAGCTTGCCTTTATTAAAATGCCCATTTGGATCGATTTTATTTTTGTATTCGATAAATTCTTGTTTGAATTTATCAGATAAGTATTGATATTTGGTTAAGCCAATCCCATGTTCACCAGAAATTACACCGCCAAGGTCTGATGCCAATGTCATGATTTCATCCACCACCATTTCAGCTTGGTGCAACATCTGTGGATTGTGTGAATGCACCGGAATATTGGTATGTACATTGCCATCACCAGCATGCATATGGGTGGCGACAAAAAGACGACTTTCACGGTGCTCAGTATGGATTGCCTGGACCTCTTTACGTATTTCGGCAAAGAGATCACCCATGAGTAAATCGTTCAATGGCTGTGCAAATTCATTAATATAGGAGATAACCCGTTCCCCCATTTGAATGGCTTTAAATTCAGCTACTTGTGCTAGACTTGCTAATGCGCCTTTCCACTCAGTATCAACTTCATTAAGTAAAGTTAAAGCATGGTCAATTTTGTCTTTAATTAGGCTAGAGTCTGGGTTAATATTTTGAAAATAAGCTTTAATTGCATCTAATGTAGCTAATTTATTTTCAATCGAAAGTCGAATATTAATGTGCTCTATGCCATTACTATAATCACCCAGTTTATCCAGTGGAATCACCACATCTTCGTTGATTTTAAAGGCGTTGGTGTGTGCGGCAATTGCGGCAGTATTGGCGCGGTCTTTCCAAAAAGTTTGTCGTTTTTCAGGCGATTTAGCCACAAAGCATTCACCTTCACGATCGTGTGTTAGGGTGATGATTTTATCAATCTGATCGTCTAAAGAAGATTGATTATTCGAACTAATGTCAATCAACAGTATCATCTTAGGTAATTCTGATCGAGAGGCCTTGGTGGTGTAATTGACAGCTTTTACATAACGGGCATCTAAGTGTTCCATACCTACTAAATCAACATCTTGGTTGCTATCGACACTGTCTTTAATCGCCACAATGGCAGAAACTGCATTGTCTAAATCATGACCAAAGAATTCTAAACACAGGGTATTAATATGCCCGAGTGGTTGATGAAGGATAAATTCAGCCGAGGTAATAAAACCATCGCAACCCTCTTTTTGAATCCCTGGAAGGCCATCTAAAAACTTATTGGTAACGTCTTTTCCCAGGCCACTTTTGCGTATATGTGTGGTATTAATGGTGAGTGTTTCAGTTTTGACCAGGGTTTTTCCATCGGTTTTTAAGTGATGAATCTTAAAACTAACTTCATCCAATAATTGGATTTTGTCTTGATTATGATCTAAGCGTTTGACTTGTAGCCAATTACCATCGGGCATCACCATTTTCCAAGACAGTAGGTTATCAATGGTTGTGCCCCAGCGAAGGGCTTTTTTACCACCGGCATTCATAGCGATATTACCACCAATCGTACAAGCATCTTGCGAGGTAGGATCTACTGCAAATACCAAGTTGCTAGCTGCTGCTGCTTCACTAACACGCTTAGTAACTACACCGGCACCAACATTGATCGAATGTAAACCATTTTGCTTTTGAATTGGCCCAATAAAGCTGAGTTTTTCGGTATTAATCACTGCTGTTTGTGTATCTAATGGAATCGCACCACCAGTATAGCCAGTACCACCACCACGAGGAATAATGGTTAAACCTAATTTGATACAGGTTTTAACAATATCGGCAATTTCAATCTCAGTATCTGGGGTAATGACCACCGCTGGATACTCAACACGCCAATCAGTTGCATCAGTTGCATGTGATGAACGTGATAGTGCATCAAAGCGAATGTTGTTGTTATGGGTGACCTTAAGTAGGGCTTTTTTAATACGCTGTTTGTTGTTTTTAAATTCACTTAAGCAGTGTTTGAATTCGTCAACTGCTTGGTCAGCATTGCGTACTAACTCAAGTACTTTTTCATTACCATCAGCGCGTGATTTAATTTGGTTTAAGCGTGAATAAAGCGCCTCAGTAAGGGCCTTCCAACGACGTTTATTTTTAATTAGGTCTTCTTGTAAATAAGGGTTTCTGTTCACTACCCACATATCACCCAGCACTTCAAACAGCATTCTAGCGCTTCGACCGGTGTTACGATTTTGTCTAAGTTGGTTAAGTAATTCCCACGATTCTTTACCTAAAAAACGACATACCACTTCCTTATCTGAGAACGAAGTATAGTTGTAAGGGATTTCGCGGTATTTTTTCAAGTCCTTAAAGAGGGCGATCGGTTTCGTTTTATTTTACTATAATGGTTGGCAACTGTATATATTGTTAGGAATTATATGTTGTGGATAAAAGCTTTTCATATTATTAGTATTATCACTTGGTTTGCGGCGTTGTTTTATCTGCCACGCCTGTTTGTTTACCATGCTATGAGTGACGATAAAGTGAGTATTGAACGCTTTAAGGTGATGGAGCGAAAGCTTTACCACGGCATTATGATGCCGAGTTTTGTGATTGCAACTGCCTTAGGTGTCTGGATGTTGCAAGATTATGCGTGGCAAATCTATGCTGGACAATATTGGTTACATACCAAGTTAGCATTGGTAGGTGTTTTGATTGCTTATCATTTTTATTGTGGACATTTGCTTAGCATTTTTAAGGCAGATCAAAACACACGTTCGCATGTATTTTATCGTTGGTTTAATGAGTTTCCAGTATTGATACTGGTAGCCATTATTATTTTGGTAGTGGTTAGACCTTTTTAATTACTTGGTGGTGAGTTTTAGGTAATTATCCGCCAATGCTTCGTAAATAGGCTGTGTGAATATTTGCTTAGAAATAAAGTTAGCAATAAAGGCAACAACCAAACCTGGAATCAACAAGTGTAAGCTAAGCGTCATTTCAAGAATGACAAAAGTAGAAGTTAAAGGCGCTCTAATCACTGCACTTAAGTAGGCAATCATCGCCATCATTACAATCACTTCAGTATCGACCTGCGTGTAGAAGCTAGCAGCTTCTGAGCCAATACCTGCACCAATTGCAATACTTGGCATAAACACACCGCCTGGAATCGTAGAAGCGAAAGAGGTGAGGGTAGCAAAGTATTTCATTGCGATAAAATCTAAACCCAAGGTTTCGTTATTGAGTATTTGTAAAACTTCCTCACGTCCAGAGCCTGCGATTTGTCCACCAGATATATAGTTAAAGATAGCGATAACTAAGCCGAGTAATATAGCGATTACAATGACTCTGGCCTTGCTGTGTGAGATAAATTTATTGATAAGATACAAGGTTGTTTTAGCAAACAATCCACCTAACACACCAGTAATAATTGCTAAAGGTACAAGCTGCCAAATCAAAGTTAGATCAAATGAATGTAGGGACAGGTCGGTTAAGTACGCGGTATTGCCACGATAGATAATAGCAAACAAATAAACTACAGCACTCACAATAGCAATTAGTACTAAAGCTTGTTTTTTTAGCTTTCGGCCAATCTCTTCGTAAGCAAACAGTACGCCAGCAATCGGTGCATTAAAAGCAATAATCAACCCCGCACTACCACCAATGGCAATTAAACTATGGATCAGTAGTTTTCGCTTGAGTTTGATGAATCGATTAAAACCATAAAATATAGAGCCGCCAATATGGATGCTAGGTCCCTCAATGCCGATTGGTGCACCACTAAGCATCGCAAGAAAAATAAAAACAATTTTCCCTAAGGCGATTCGGAATGAAAGCAATTGTTCTCGAATACTTTTATTACGTGAATCGGTTGCAGCAATTAGTTGTGGAATACCACTGCCTTGCACATAATGGCAATAATATTTGGCAATATAAATAATCCCAACAAAAATAAGCGGTGTAATAATAAAGCTTAAGTAAGGCTTGGTAGCGACTAGGTTTTTAAAAATATGTTGTGCTTCATCACTAATTTGTAAAAAGAAAGTGATAACAACAACTGAAGCTAAACTAGCAAGTAGTAGGGATGCGTAAGTTTTAATCTCATTAGGAAATTGATGAGAGAGGTATCGACGCATTTATGACTCGGTGGTAAACAATCCTGTTGAAAGGTAACGATCTCCTCGATCGCATATAATAGTGACAATAGTGGCGTTATTCACTTGTTGTGAAAGTTTAATTGCTGCGGATACTGCACCACCAGAAGACACTCCAGCAAAGACACCCTCTTGTGTGGCCAAATCACGCGTGGTTTTCTCAGCAGAGGTTTGCGACACATCCATTATATTGTCGACTTTAGAGGCATCAAAAATCTTAGGTAGATATTCTTTTGGCCAGCGACGAATGCCAGCAATCTGTGCGCCATCTTCGGGCTGCACACCGATGATTTGAATGGCAGTATTTTTTTGTTTTAAATGGCTAGAAACACCCATAATCGTACCTGTGGTACCCATAGCTGAGACAAAATGCGTAATTTCACCATTAGTATCTTGCCAAATCTCTTCAGCTGTGGTGTTTATATGGGCATTTGGATTATCTTCATTGGCGAACTGATCAAGCTGTTTGCCTTTTCTATCAGCTTCCATTTGTTCGGCTAAGTCACGCGCACCCTCCATACCTTCATCTTCAGTGACTAAAATCAGTTCAGCGCCATAAGCCGCCATAGCATCACGCCGCTCTTGTGAAAGGTTATCTGGCATGATGAGAATCATTTGATAACCTTTAATCGCTGCTACCATTGCTAGTGCAATACCAGTATTGCCACTGGTGGCTTCAATCAATGTATCCCCAGGACTGATTTCACCTCGTAATTCGGCTTGGGTAATCATGTTAAACGCTGCACGATCTTTGACTGAACCAGTAGGGTTGTTACCCTCAAGCTTAAGTAAGATGGTGTTAGTAGGATTAGGGTTTAGCCGTTGTAGGCGAACCAGTGGCGTGTTGCCAATAGTTTGATCGATAGTTGGATAATTATTTTTATTCATAGTTTTTATTTATATTCAAAACTGAATAAAAATATTATCCAGATTACATATTATTTAGAATAGCTTCTCGCACCTCATCCATTACTGGATTGATAGTAATCATTGCATCTTTGCATTGTGCAATAGCAGTATCAGGGTCTTTCAATCCGTGACCAGTTAGTGTGCAAACAATCGTAGAGCCTTCAGCAATCTTGCCACTTTTGATATCACGCATTGCACCAGCAAGCGATATAGCTGATGCTGGCTCACAGAAAATACCTTCTTTTTCAGTGAGTAATTTTTGTACTGCTAGAATTTCTTCATCAGTTAATGCGTCAAACCAGCCGTTTGATTCTTTTTCAACTGTGTGTGCTAAATCCCAATTTTGTGGATGACCAATACGAATCGCTGTTGCAATTGTTTCTGGCTCATCTATCATTTCCCCTTTAACAAAGGGGGCTGAACCTGCTGCTTGGTAACCTACCATTTTTGGTGTTTTGGCAGCTTTTCCATCTTCATGGTATTCTTTGTAGCCCATCCAATGTGCTGAGATATTGCCTGCATTACCAACCGGTAAGCAATGATAATCTGGCGCATCACCAAGCTCTTCAATAATTTCAAAAGCAGCTGTTTTTTGACCTTGTAAACGATACGGGTTAATCGAGTTTACAATCGATACAGGTGCGTGATCAGCCACTTCTTTGACTAAACGCATACCATCATCAAAGTTGCCTTTGATCTGGATAATAACAGCACCATGAATCATAGCTTGTGCTAATTTACCTAGGGCAATTTTTCCTTCTGGAATCAAAACAAAGGCTTTAATACCAGCACGCGCAGCATAAGCCGCTGCTGAAGCAGAAGTGTTGCCCGTTGAGGCGCAAATAATAGCTTTAGAACCAGACTCTACCGCTTTAGTCACCGCCAGGGTCATGCCACGATCTTTAAATGAACCCGTTGGATTTAGACCTTCATATTTAATATAGATATCAACATCCTTACCTAAGGTCGCAGGAATATTCTCCAAACGAATGAGTGGCGTATTGCCTTCACCCAAACTGATTATTCGGGTTGAGTCATCAACAGGAAGTCTGTCCCTGTAATTTTCTATTAGACCGGTATATCTCATAGTATTTTATTAATCCTTGATATTAATTTAGTGTTTCTACATGAATGATTTTAACAGTTTCTTGAATAAAATCATTTTTTTGAATCTCATCAACAGCCGCATTGATTTCACCAGTTTTTACTTGGTTGGTGATAATCGCAATGTGAGCGTTATTTTGCGCATCAATTTGTTTTTGAATCACTGCTTCAACACTGATGTTGTGCTTGGCAAAAATTGTAGTGATATCAGCCAATACGCCAGGTTTATCAGTGGCTAATAAGCGTAAGTAAAAAATACTTTCAATCTCATCCACTTCCTGGTGTGTCATTGTTTTAAAAGACTGCCAACCGAGAATGTCATTACTCACTGTGCCTTTAATAATATCAATCAAATCAGCAATCACCGCGCTGGCTGTGGCTTCATCACCCGCACCTGCGCCATAGTAAAGGGTTGGACCAACAGCATTGCCTTTAACCAAGACTGCATTCATCACACCATCTACATTAGCCAGTAAGCATGTTTTTGGAATTAAGGTTGGATGTACGCGCATCTGGATTTTGCCATCAGTTTGCTTGGCAATGCCAAGGTGTTTGATTGAATAACCTAATTCAGTAGCAAAAGTTACATCTTCACCTTTGATTTTACTAATACCTTCGGTTGATACTTTATCAAACTGTAATTCGCAACCAAAGGCAATAGAAGCTAGGATTGCTAATTTGTGTGCTGCATCAATACCCTCTACATCAAAAGTTGGATCAGCTTCAGCGTAACCGAGTTCTTGCGCTTCATTTAATACGTCAGCAAAGTCTCTGCCTTTGTCACGCATCTCTGTAAGGATAAAGTTACTGGTGCCGTTAATAATACCAGCCAGCATTTCAATTTTATTAGCACTTAAACCTTGCTCTAATGATTTTAAGATTGGGATACCGCCAGCCACAGCAGCTTCAAATAATAAATGCACGTTGTTATCTTTTGCAAGCGCAAGTAATTCATTGCCGTGAGTTGCAATCAACGCTTTATTGGCGGTAATCACATGCTTACCATTTTTAATCGCAACTTTAACCAACTCTTTGGCTAAACCTGTGCCACCCATCAGCTCTAATACAACATCAATATTTGTATTATTAACAATCTCAAAAGGGTCTTGAGTAAGCTCAAGATGATCAGTTGGGCAAATTCTATCTTGATTGACATCTCTAACTGCGGCGTGTGTGACATGAATACTTGCACCACTACGACGAGTAATTTCACTTTGATTTTTGTTAAGAACGTTTACAACGCCACCGCCAACGGTGCCTAAGCCTAAAATTCCGATATTCACGAGTATTAAATCCTGTCTATGAATGAATAAAGCTTCAAATTATACCAATAGGGGTTTGATATAAGGTAGCTTATGAGTGTTTATTAGCCTAGTATAATTGCCACACATTTTAGTGGACGAGAATACTGTGATGGGATCTTGTGTTGGTTGTCAAACACGACAGGCGCAAGTGCCTTTAGCATGTCTTCATAAATGGTTTTTTTAAAATCGATGACTTCTTCGATAGGATGCCAATAATCGACCCACGCCCAGTCATCAAACTCAATATCAGAATGGGTATCAAGTTTGATGTTACTTTCATCGCAGGTGAGTTTTAGTAAAAACCACACCTGTTTTTGACCAATGCAAATGGGTTTTTGTTTGCGTCTAATGTGATAATCAGGTAAGTCATAGCGTAGCCATTTCGGTGTTCTGGCAATCACTTCTACATGTTCGGTAGATAAACCTACCTCCTCATTAAGCTCACGAAATAAAGCTTCAAGTTCTGTTTCGTTCTCGTCAATACCACCTTGAGGCAGCTGCCAAGAATCTTGTTGGTATCGTTTAGCTAAGAAAATTTGTTGTTTGTCATTGATAATGACAATACCAACATTGGCTCTATAGCCTTCAGCATCTAGCATACGTTTGTATTAATACTGAATGACTAGTCGTCACCAGAGAAGACACCCAAAATGTGTAGTAAGCTAGTAAACATATTGTGCAGTGCTAAATACAAACCAACTGTTGCTGAGATATAGTTGGTTTCACCGCCGTTAATAATAGATGACATTTGGCTTAGCATGAAAGCACCCATAATCAATACAATTGCGAATGACATGAACAAACCAAAGCCTGATGATTCGATAAAGAAGAAGTTAATCATTGACAAAACAATAATGCCAATCATGGCGAAAAAGATCATGCCATTTAAAAAACTAAAGTCTTTTTTAGTATTTTGTGCGTAAAAACTAATGGCAAAAAATGAAACCCCTGTGCCTGTTAAAGCTTGAAATACTAAATCTGCACCATTTGGCATTGCTAAATAATAAGTTAGCATAGGCCCAATTGAATAGCCAAGTAAGCCAGCAATAGCAAAAGCTGTCAGGATACCTTTATTGCTGTTTTGAGTCTTAGGAAGAACAAACCAAATAACCGCAATAGCAGCAATTGAGCTGATCATTGCTGATCCGAAGCCTGCACCTGAAACAACTGAAAACCATGATGCCAAGCCGCCAAACACAAGTGTGTAAGATAACAATCTCATGGTGTCTGATAAAACTTTATTTTTAACTTTGATGTTACCAATAGCAGTTACTGTTGAAAATGTGCTCATGATTTATTCCTATAAATTAAAAGTGTAAAATAGCCATATTTTATACCGAAAATTAAATAAAAGCATGAAATTGGTTTTAGGTCTTGGTGATACGGGTTTGTCTATTGCTCGCTTCTTATCAAAGCAACAGGTTGCTTATAGGTTGGCTGATAGTCGTACTCAACCCCCATTTTTGTCTGATTATTTAGCAGAGTTTACAGATTCAGAGCCCGTACTAGGGGATTGGACGCAGGATTTATTGGTTGAAGTCGATGAAGTATTTATCAGCCCTGGTATTGCACAAACACAAAATATTGTTATTTGGGCCAGAGAAAAAGGCATTCCAGTGACCAGTGATATTGAGCTGTTTTCACGCTATGTCAACGCACCAGTTATTGGTATTACTGGTTCAAACGGCAAGTCAACGGTGACTCAGTTATTGGGCGAGATGATCGCCAATGAAGATAAAAAAGTAGCCATTGGTGGCAATATTGGCAAACCTGCACTTGATTGCCTAGACGACACAATTGAATATTATGTGTTAGAATTATCAAGTTATCAGCTGGATTACACACAGAATTTAAATCTACTAACCGGTGTGGTGCTCAACATTACACCAGATCATTTAGATCGATACAACGGCTTTAATCAATATATTGATTCAAAACTAAGTTTGTATCAATATTGCCAACACTTGGTGGTGAATATTGATGAATCCCTGGTCCCTAAGAAAGAATCAGCCAAACATTTTGGTGCAGATATGCCAAAACAACCCACTGATTTTGGTACGGTGACTTGTCATGGTAGTTGTTACTTTCTAAAGGGCGATGATGTATTAATGTATGTGGGTGATATGCAACTCATTGGGGAACACAATATCACCAATGTTTTGGCAGCGCTCGCTTTGGGTGATCAGATTGGTCTTAGTACAAATTCTATGGTTGAAAGTATTAAGGCCTTTAAGGGTTTAGATCATCGACTTGAATGGGTGGTCAAAAAACAAGGGGTAGATTACTATAATGATTCCAAAGCAACTAATGTTATTTCTACCATCAAGGCTTTAAATGCATTGATTGATCAACACGAGAATATTGTACTTATTGCGGGCGGCATTGCTAAACAAGAAGATTACACCCCATTATTTGATTTGATTGATAAGGATGTTGTTAGTGTAGTGCTGATTGGGCAAAGCGCACAAACACTTGGGGTAGGTATCAAAAAATCCATTGTTAGTTATGCTGATTCAATGGATGAGGCTGTTAGTTTGGCAAGCAGCATGATTAATGATGGTGTGGTTTTGTTATCTCCCGCTTGTGCGAGTTTTGATATGTTCGATAATTTTGAGGCCCGAGGTGAGGCTTTTAAACAAGCTATTGCTGGATAAAATTTACGACTGATTCAACATCAATCGTTTCTAAAATTAACGCATCCGTTTCACTTTTTAACCAAGTACTTTGACGTTTGCATAATTGGCGTGTAGCAATAATGGCTTTTTCGATCATGGTGTCTTGATCAATCTTTTTATTTAAATATTGCCAAGCTTGTCGATAGCCTACACAGCGAATTGAGGGTAAATCTTCGTGGAGGTTTGGGTTTTGTTTAAGTTGCTCAACTTCAGATAAAAATCCCTCATCCATCATTGATAAAAAACGTTTTTCAATTCGTTGATGTAGTTCGCTACGCGGTGGCATGAGAATAATTTTTTTGATTGGGTGATTAATACCTGATTTTTTGTTACCTTGTAGATCGCTCAGTGTTTTTCCACTTAAATCAAACACTTCTAGTGCGCGTGTAACGCGTTGAGAGTCATTTGGGTGAATGCGATCAGCGGATTTTTTATCAATTTTTCCAAGCTCTTTGTGCAGTACAGATGAACCTTTTTCTTTTAACAATTGATTATATTTCTCTCTCGATTCAGTGGTAGATTCTGGCAAATTTGATAAACCATGTTCAAGCGCGTTGAAGTAAAACGAGGTGCCACCTACCAAAACAGGTGTTTCGTTGTTTTTAAAAGCAGTTTGTATTTGTTGTTTAGCATCCCTGACAAAATCATAAGCAGAATAAGCTTGGTCTGGTTCGCAAATATCAATCAAGTGGTGTGGGTAGGCTATTAATGTGTCTGCATCAGGCTTGGCAGCACCAATATTCATACCTTTGTAAATAAGCGCAGAATCAACGCTGATAATTCTCGCTTTGAATTGTTGTGCTAATTGAATGGCTAGATCGGTTTTTCCTGAGGCAGTAGGCCCCATTAAAAATACAACAGTCTTGTTGGTTGATTGTGTCATAAAGGCTTTAAATTACTAAGCATTAATAGTTATAACCTACATTATAATGTCCGCACTTAATTTATTAGATATAAACACATGTTTACAATTGAAAATCAAGTCAGCGGTAAAGTTTTTAGAACCGATGGAGATAGTGCTATTTTGGACGATGCGCTCATTCATGGTTTGAATTTCCCTTATGGTTGTCAAAAAGGCTTTTGTGGTAAATGTAAGGCCACGATTATTGAAGGTGAAGTGGGCTATGAGGGCGATATTCCTAATGGCATTACGCCAGAAGAGGTAGCTGAAGGTATGGCGTTATTATGCCAATGTAGAGCCAAGTCTGACATCTCACTTGTAATCAATGAGTTGGATAGTGTTGCTGATATTGAAGTTAGGAACCTACCCTGTAAGGTAGAGAGTATTAAGCGTTTAAACCACGATGTTACTCAAATCATATTGAAGATTCCTGGTTCTGAATCACTACAATATTTAGCTGGACAGTATGTTGACTTAATTCACCCTAATTTTGAACCTCGTGCTTTTTCAATTGCCAATGCGCCAACAAATTCTAGCTTGATTGAATTACACGTGCGTCAAATAGAAAATGGCAAGTTTACCAATTTTGTTTTTAATGAATTAGAAGAAAAATCATTGCTTCGTATCGAAGGCCCTAAAGGGGATTTCTTCTTTAGAGAAGACAGTAAAAAACCGGTTATTTTAGTGGCAGGTGGCACGGGTCTAGCTCCTATTAAGTCGATTATTGAACATGCAATCGCCACCAAACTTAACCGATCAATTTATCTATATTGGGGCGTGAGAGACGAAGTTGATTTATATATGGATCTACCTGTTCAATGGGCTAATGAGTATGACTATATACATTTTGTACCTGTTTTATCTGAGCCAAATGATGCATGGCAAGGTAGAACAGGTTTTGTACACGAGAGCGTTTTGAGTGATTTTGATGACCTTACTGGTTATGAAATTTATGCTTGTGGTCCTCCAGTGATGGTTAAAGCTACTGCAAAAACTTTTGTTGAACAAGGTATGATTAAAGATAACTTCTTTTCAGATGCCTTTGTATTTGCTTTTACTGGAAAAAAATAATGAGTGACATGCGACAACATTTAACTGAGCAGCTAACGACAGCATTAAGCCCAACCTATTTAGAAGTGATTAACGAATCAGCTAATCACTCTGGCCCTGCAACAGAGTCACATTTTAAATTGGTGGTGGTGAGTAATTATTTTGTCGATCTTAAATTGATTGATCGTCATCGTTTTATTAATCAACTGTTTAAAGAAGAGCTTGGCCATATTCACGCGTTAGCAATGCATACTTATACACCAGATGAGTGGTTAATGAAAAATGGCGCGCCCACTTCACCACAGTGTTCAAGCAAGACAAAACATTAACATTGATTAAACGATTTCTATATTTATCACTCTTATTTTTAAGTGCTTGCGAAGGTACGACAGCTGCTGAAATTTCTATAGAAAAAACAATAGAGCCAATTCAAGCTCAAAAAGTCGTTCAACCTATTTTTGAAAAAGACTTATGGCGATATATCGCTAATCGTTACACGTTAAGCGCCTCTAGTCAAAAAGATCTGTTTTGGCATATTGATTGGTTTAAGAAAAATCCTGATTACTTAACACGTGTTACCAAGCGTGCCAAGCCGTATTTACATTTGGTCACTCAGGAAGTTGAAAAGGCCGGCCTACCGATTGAGATCGCCTTATTGCCGATCGTGGAGTCGGCGTACTATCCAAGATCGGAAGAGCACACGTCTGAACTCCAGTCACAAGCCTATCTCGTATGCCGTCTTCTGCTTGAAAAAAAAAAAGAGATCATCGCAAACTGGGAAAAGAGTTGGAAATTTGCATTATGCGCACCGTAACCATCACACACACCACTAACTATAGCTCA
>CALCCK010000044.1 GCA_937899995.1 uncultured Gammaproteobacteria bacterium | reverse complement strand
GTTGAGTTTATTGAAAGAAAGAGTGTGCGAAATCTTACTTAATAATAAAATTATTGCTGGCGAGAATTTAATAATTCTTTAAACCACAATGCGCTACGCTTAGGTATTTCTTTGCTGAGTTTTATAATCAACATAGAGAATACCAAAACGCATCTTGTAGTTCGTATTAAATTGAATATCTTTCAATTAGAGCATCTATTTACAATATGTGTACCCAACGTGTACCCAAGAAATATCATTAGGCGTAAAAAAGGCCTTACATCTCTGTAAGGCCTTGGTGGATATGGTGGGGCGTGAGCGACTTGAACGCTCGACCATCGGATTAAAAGTCCGGTGCTCTACCAACTGAGCTAACGCCCCAAATAAAGCCCATCTCAAGTTCACAAATACCTGAACTTATGTGCTTTTACAAAAACGAGAAATTATACTCAACAAGTGAGTAATAATCAATCGCAAATTATTCTTTATTTACTGCCTCTCTAAGCAGTTTTCCAGGCTTAAAAAACGGCACATATTTCTCCGCAACTTCTGTTTTTTCACTGGTTTTCGGATTGATACCCACCCTACTTTTTCGGTGCTTTCTTGAGAAACCGCCAAAGCCTCTTATTTCAACACCTTCACCTGAAATAATTGCCTTACTCAACTCGTCAAAAATAACTTCCACAGAATTTTTAGCCTCCGTACGAGATATATTACAAGTATTTGAGATTGACTCAATAAGGTCTGTCTTTTTCACAAATTCCTCAAAGAATAAGCCGTTGCACGACGTACAGCGGCTTATCTATTTATTTATTACTTATCTTTTGCTTGTTTCAGCAAATCACCTAAAGTTGAGCTGCCAGTTTTGCTCGACTTCGCATTGTAATCATCCATCGCTGCTTTTTCTTCAACTGAATCTTTCGCTTTAATGCTCAGTGCAATTTTTCTCGTTCTTCTGTCGATTTGCGTAATCACAACTTCCAGTTCTGCACCATGTTTAATCACTGTTGATGCATCTTCAATGCGATCTTGTGAGATTTCAGAAACACGTAAGTAACCAGTAATGCCTTCAGCAAGCTCTATAACTGCGCCTCTTACATCTACTTCTACAGCAGTGCCTTTGACAATTGAACCTTTGCCATTAGCATTGGCATACTGAGAGAAATCATCTTCAGTTAATTGCTTAATTCCTAGAGAAATACGCTCTTTTTCGCTATCAATGTTTAGAATTACAACGTCTAGCTCTTGGCCTTTTGTGTAATTAGAAACGATTTGATTTGCTGACTGCTTCTCCCATGAAATGTCGGCTAAGTGTATTAAGCCATCAATACCACCCGGAAGACCAACAAATAAACCAAAGTCAGTGATTGACTTAACCACTACATTAATCTTACCGCCTTTAGTGAAATTACCTTCAAAAGCTTCCCATGGGTTCTCTTGAGCTTGCATCATGCTTAGAGAAATACGGTGCTTAGATTCTTGAACATCTAATACAACCACTTCAAGATCGGAAGAGCGTCGTGTAGGGAAAGAGTGTAGATCTCGGTGGTCGCCGTATCATTAAAAAAAAAAAACAAGAAAATAAAAAGTAAGAAA
>CALCCK010000043.1 GCA_937899995.1 uncultured Gammaproteobacteria bacterium | reverse complement strand
GGTGATAACGTGAAAATGCAAGTAGAGTTGCTTTCACCGATCGCTATGGAAGATGGCTTAAGATTCGCTATTAGAGAGGGCGGTCGCACAGTAGGTGCGGGTGTTGTTGCTAAGGTGACGGATTAAGCAATAGTCTAATTAATATTAATTAAAAAGACTAGAGTTGGCTCGGATAATTGTCCGAGCCTTTAGAATATTTAGGCAAGTGGCTCAATTGGTAGAGTGGCGGTCTCCAAAACCGTTGGTTGGGGGTTCGAGTCCCTCCTTGCCTGCCATATTAAAGGTGTAATGTGAGTAAGAGTGTAGAAAGTCAAGTAAAGAAAGAGTCATCAATAGTAATGATGCTATCAATCCTAATTGTGTTGGGCTCTTTTGTGCTTTATTATCAAGATCCATTAGGATTAAATACAACACTATATAAAGTATTGGTTTTATTGGCAGGTCTAGTATTGGCTACTTTTGTATTTTTTAAAGCACCTCAAGGGGTTCGATTAAATGCATTTGTTAAAGAAACCAAGATTGAATTACGCAAGGTAGTTTGGCCAACACGTGATGAAACGGTTAAGACCACTGGCATGATTATGGTGGCAGTGGTTATTGTTGCGATTTTCTTATGGATTGTCGATGCAATTTTAACTTGGGCTGTTCAGCTGCTTACAAACTAAGGGAATAAGATGGCTAAAAGATGGTACGTACTTCATGCAAGAAGTGGTTATGAAGCGAAAGTTAAAATTGCAATTGAAGAATCAATTGTAAGAGAAGGTTTAGAAGACTTAGTAAGTGACGTCATGATACCAACTGAGCAAGTTGTGGAGCTTAAAGACGGCCAAAAGAAAATGGCTGAGCGTAAGTTTTTCCCTGGCTACATGTTGGTCAATATGGAATTAACTGAGCCGACCTGGTTATTAATGAAAAACACCAATAACGTCATTGGTTTTATTGGCGGCTCATCAGGTAAGCCTTCACCAATTACGCAGCACGAAGTTGATAAGATTATGGCGCGCGTACAAGAAGGCGCTGACAAGCCTAAGCCTAAAGTAGCATATCAAGTAGGTGAAGAAGTCCTAGTGATTGACGGGCCATTTAACGAATTCAACGGCACCATTGAAGCAGTTGATTATGAAAAGAATATATTGAAAGTAGAAGTGTTGATTTTTGGGCGTACTACACCAGTAGAACTAGAGTTTTCTCAAGTAGAGAAAACTTAAAGAGAAACAACCTCCGGGTTGTGATTTAACAGGGGAGCTTAATCTTGAATTAAGCGTTTGCACCCAAACAAGGCGACTGCCTTAAGGAAAAAAATGGCTAAAAAAATTGAATCATATATTAAGCTGCAGATTCCAGCACAAGAAGCGAATCCTTCGCCACCAGTAGGTCCTGCATTGGGTCAACATGGTGTGAACATTATGGATTTCTGTAAGGCGTTTAATGCACAAACACAAGACATTGATAAAGGCATGAAGGTACCAGTAGTGATTACGGTTTATAATGATCGAAGCTTTACTTTCATTACTAAAACACCACCAGCAGCATTATTAATCTTAAAAGTAACAGGCATCAAGAAAGGTTCTAGCGTGCCAAATACTGACAAAGTTGGAAAAATTACACGCGTACAATTAGAAGAAGTTGCAACGATCAAAATGAAAGATCTAAATGCAAATGACATGGATGCGGCAGTGACTATTATTGCTGGTACAGCCCGTTCAATGGGTATTGAAGTGGAGGGTTAATCAGATGGCTAAATTAACAAAAAAACAAAAAGACATTGCAGCTAAAGTTGAAATTGGTAAGCGTTACACAATTGAAGATGCATTAACTTTAATTAAAGAATTCGCAACATCAAAATTTGACGAGTCTATTGACGTTAGCGTTAACCTAGGTGTTGATTCTAAAAAATCAGATCAAAATGTTCGTGGCGCAGTTGTATTACCAAACGGTACAGGTAAAACAGTCCGTGTTGCAGTCTTTACACAAGGCGACAATGTGGCAAAAGCTGAAGCAGCGGGTGCAGATGTTGTGGGCATGGAAGATTTAATGAAATCTATGCAAGACGGCGACCTTAACTACGATGTTGTGATTGCATCACCTGATGCCATGGGCGTGGTTGGTCGTTTAGGTCAAGTATTAGGCCCGCGTGGCTTAATGCCAAACCCTAAAGTTGGCACAGTAACACCAGATGTTGCAACAGCGGTTAACAACGCAAAAGCAGGTCAAGTACGTTACCGTACTGATAAAGCTGCGATTGTTCATGCCGGCATTGGAAAAGCATCTTTTGATGTGAAAGCATTAAGTGAAAATATTGCTACACTAATGGAAGCATTGAAAAAGGCTAAGCCTAGTTCAGCTAAAGGCGTGTACTTTAAAAAATTAAGTGTTTCTTCAACGATGGGCGCAGGCATATCGGTTGATTTGGCATCTCTTGATCTTTAGTTAAATCAAGTAAAAAATTCTTTGGGTTGCAGAGTTAATTCTGGGTGACCTCAAAGACCATAGGTTCAGATACTCCTCCTGGAGTATTTGTTTAATTGAGTGGTAACACACTCAGCCTATGTAGAGGGTATGTAAATACTCTGTGGCGAAAGTTATCAAATGATGGCTTTCTTTTTTAAACTGTTCAGGAGAGGCAAATGGCTCTAAATCTTGAAGCAAAAAAGGTTGTTGTCGAACAAGTAAATTCACTAGCTAATAGTGCAATTTCTGTTGGCGTGGCCGAGTATCGTGGATTGACAGTTGAACAAATGACTAATCTACGTTCTAGTGCAATGGATGCCAATGTTTCTTTACGTGTTGTAAAGAATACTTTAGCAAAAATAGCATTGGTGAAGACTGAATGCGAGTGTGTACTACCCGTTCTTAGCGGACCGGTAATTCTTGGTTTTTCTCAGGAAGATCCAGGAGCAGTAGCACGCGTATTTAATGATTTCGTTAAAGATAATGAAGATTTAGTCGTTAAGGGTTTGGGCGTTTCAGGCGAATTTGTGGAAGCAGATCAGCTTAAGCGTATTGCAGACTTACCAACTAAAGATCAAGCGATCAGTCTGGTTATGGCGCTTATGTTAGCACCGGTAGAGAAACTAGCAAGAACTTTGAACGAAGTTCCGACAAAAGTAACTCGAGTGGTAGCGGCAGTTCGTGACCAAAAACAATAATAAATAAAAAAGGAGTAAATATCATGGCATTATCAAATGACGATATTTTAAATGCAATTGCAGATATGTCTGTAATGGATGTTGTTGAATTAGTTTCAGCAATGGAAGAGAAGTTCGGTGTATCTGCTGCAGCAGTAGCAGCACCAGTAGCGGCAGTAGCAGATGCTGACGTAGCAGAAGAGCAATCTGAATTCGATGTTGTATTGACATCATTCGGTGAGAAGAAAGTTGCGGTTATTAAAGCAGTACGTGGAATCACTGGCTTAGGTCTTAAAGAGGCTAAAGACATGGTTGAAGCTGCTCCAACACCAATTAAAGAAGGTGTTGATAAAGCGGAAGCTGAAGATGTTAAGAAACAGCTTGAAGAAGCTGGCGCTAGCGTAGAACTTAAGTAATTAGTTCTGTGTGTTACCCAAAATCCCCACAAGGGGATTTTGGTGTTTTTATCGTAAGAAGAAATTTTTACAAGCAATAATCAACTAATACGAGGTATTCATGGCTTATTCATTCACTGAAAAAAAGCGAATTAGAAATAATTTTGGTTCTAGAGAATCAATTTTAAGCGAACCAGATTTACTGGCTATCCAGATGGACTCATTCAATGGCTTTATTCAAGCTGGCGAAAAAACAAAAAAAGATGTCGGCCTTCATGCAGTATTCAAGTCCGTATTCCCGATAACAGCAGTTAATGGTTATGCAGAAATTGAATATATTGATTACGAATTACAAGAACCAAAATTTAATGTTAAAGAGTGTAAATTACGTGGCGTCACTTTTGCCTCAACACTACGAGTTAAATTAAACCTTGTCTTATTTGATAAGAATGGTTCAACTCTCAAGAAAAAACGTCGAATTAAACAAATCATTGAAGAAGATGTTTACTTAGGCCAATTGCCACTCATGACCGATACAGGTACCTTTGTTATAAATGGTACAGAACGTGTTGTAGTGTCACAGTTACATAGATCTCCAGGTGTTATTTTTGAACACGATAAGGGTAAAACTCACTCTTCAGGTAAGATCTTATTTTCATCACGCATTATTCCTTACCGTGGTTCATGGTTAGATTTTGAATTTGATCATCACGAACATTTATATGCACGAATTGATCGTCGTCGTAAAATACCAGTAACAACGTTATTACGTGCAATGGGTTTAGGCTCAAATGCAATCCTAGATACTTTCTTTGAAAAAATTAACGTTAAACTTAAAGTCAAGTCTTGTGATATTAGCCTATCACCTGCCAAACTACGTGGTGTGATTGCAGAGTTTGATATTAAGTCAGGCAAAGATGTTATCGTTGAAAAAGGTCGTCGTATTACCTCCAAGCATACAAAAATGCTGGAAAAGGCAGGTGTTAAATCAATCAACGCACCGTCTGAATACTTATTAGATAAAGTTATTTCGCAAGACCTTGTTGACAAAGAAACGGGTGAAATCTTATTTGCTGCTAATACAGTGATTAGCGAAGAAATATTAGAAGTTTTAAGCGCTAACAAAGTTAAGAAGATTGAAATTCTCTACATTAATGAATCTGAAGGTGGTGCTTATATCTCAGATACATTGCGTTTAGATGAAACTCAAACTGAGATTGAAGCACGCATGAGTATTTATCATGTGATGCGCCCAGGTGAGCCGGCAACAGAAGACGCAGTTAACTTATTATTTAACAATTTATTCTTTAAGAATGACCGTTACGATTTATCTAGAGTAGGTCGTATGAAGCTTAATCGTCGTTTAGGCATCAAGTCTGAAACAGGCGAGCATGTATTAACGAATGATGATATTCTCAGTGTTCTTAAATTATTAATCGATATTAAAAATGGTAATGATTCCGTTGATGATGTTGACACACTAGCTAATAGGCGTGTAAGAGCAATCGGTGAAATGATTGAAAACCAGTTTAGAATTGGTTTAGTTCGTGTTGAAAAAGCTGTTAAAGAAGGTTTAAACTTAGCAGAGACAGATGAATTAACACCACAAGATCTCATTAACTCTAAGCCAGTATCGGCAGCGGTGAGAGAATTCTTTGGTTCTTCTCAGTTGTCACAGTTTATGGATCAAGTGAATCCTTTATCAGGTGTCACGCATAAACGTCGTATTTCAGCCTTAGGTCCAGGTGGTTTAACCCGTGAGCGTGCAGGTTTTGAAGTGCGTGACGTACATCCATCACACTATGGTCGTTTATGTCCAATTGAAACTCCGGAAGGCCCAAACATTGGCCTGATTAATACACTAGCGGTTTATGCTAAAACCAATGATTATGGTTTCTTAGAAACACCTTATCAAATAGTCAAAAAAGGCAAAGTAACCGACGAAGTGATTTACGTGTCTGCGATTGATGAGCTTGAGCATACGATTGCACCAGCAAATGCGACAGTAGATAGTAAGGGTCAACTAAAGGATGACTTAATTCCATGTCGTCGTAAAAACGAATTTGTATCGGTGGCTTCTGAAGATGTAACTTTAATTGATATCGACGCTAAGCAAATTGCATCAGTGGCAGCGTCACTGATTCCATTCTTAGAGCATGATGATGCCAACCGTGCACTGATGGGTTCAAACATGCAACGTCAAGCAGTACCTGTACTAAAGGCAGAGAAGCCATTAGTCGGTACCGGTATTGAGCGTCTTGTTGCAATCGACTCTCGCGTATGTGTTACTGCCAAACATGGTGGTGTGGTTGAGGCAGTAGATGCGTCACGTATTGTTATTCGTGTTGATTCCAAACAAACTAAAGCAGGCGAGTTAGGTGTTGATATTTACAACTTAACCAAATACGCACGCTCTAACCAAAACACTTGTATTAACCAAAAACCTTTGGTAAAAACAGGCGATAAAATTGCTACAGGTGATGTATTAGCAGATGGTCCATCAACCGATATGGGTGAATTGGCACTAGGTCAAAACATGAAAATTGCCTTTATGCCTTGGAATGGTTACAACTTTGAGGATTCAATCTTAATTTCAGAAAGAGTCGTACAAGAAGATCGTTACACCTCAATTCATATTGAGGAACTAACTGCGTATTCTCGTGATACCAAATTAGGTCCTGAAGAAATCACGGCTGATATTCCAAATGTCAGTGAATCTGCTTTGGCTAAACTAGACGAAGTTGGTGTGGTTTATGTAGGTGCTCGTGTTAAGGGTGGCGATATCCTAGTAGGTAAAGTAACACCGAAGAGTGAAACTGTACTTTCTCCAGAAGAGAAGTTATTACGCGCTATTTTTGGTGAAAAAGCCAACAGCGTTAAAGATACTTCGCTACGCATCGGTGCATCAAAATCAGGTGTGGTTATCGACGTACAAGTCTTTACCCGTGACCGTGTTGAAAAAGATTCAAGAGCGCTTAGTATTGACGAACAGCGCTTAGCGAAAATCAGAAAAGACATTGATGACGAGTTTGGTATTATTGACGATGATATATTCCGTCGTATCCGTTTAAAACTTTCTGGCAATGCATTAACCAAAGCGGTTGGTGATATTAAAGCCGGTGAGAAACTAAGATCGGAAGAGCACACGTCTGAACTCCAGTCACAAGCCTATCTCGTATGCCGTCTTCTGCTTGAAAAAAAAAAAACATACAACACAACACACATTACACACCTCTCCCTCAGCCCAAGGATATGTCACATTTTCTCATTTACC
>CALCCK010000042.1 GCA_937899995.1 uncultured Gammaproteobacteria bacterium | reverse complement strand
GTGTGTGGTGCACACAGGTGATGATGTGGTGATTTGGTGTTTTTTTTTTTTCAAGCAGAAGACGGCATACGAGATAGGCTTGTGACTGGAGTTCAGACGTGTGCTCTTCCGATCTCTACTCGTGTTGATCGGCGCCCATTATCGCAAGGCCTCGTAAACAAAAGGTTTCCCGCGGCCGTGCCGTAAAATTTGTTTGTTTGGCGCCTCGGGCGCTTGTTACTTAGGCGCCCTCGGGCGCTTGTTATTCGGGCGCCCTCCGGCGCCGTGCCGCAACGAGCGTGTTGCGCAACAGACAGGCGATGGTCATCGGGCCGACGCCACCCGGCACGGGCGTGATGGGTTTTTATTCAAACATATTCACACAAAAAAGGATAGTAACCTTATGTCAGGACAAGAAATAGACCTCAAGAAAAGACGTTTTCTAACTAACGCTACAAGCGTGGTTGGTGCTGTCGGCGTTGGCTTTGTAGCGTGGCCATTTTTATCATCATGGATGCCTTCAGCAAGAGCAAAAGCAGCTGGCGCACCTGTTGATGTCGATATTAGCAAATTAGAGCCGGGACAATTGGTTCGCGTGCTTTGGCGTAAAAAGCCTGTTTGGATTTTCAGACGTGATGCAGAAACGCTAAGCAACTTGAAGGGTTTGGACGACGAATTGGAAGACCCGAACAGCACTGGCAACTCAAAGGGCAACCAACCAACTTACATCACTCAAAACCACCGTGCGATTAAAGCAGAGGTGGCGGTGATTGTTGGTGTTTGTACTCACCTTGGCTGTTCACCGACTTACCGCCCAGAATTAGGTGCGGCTGATTTAGGTGGCGACTCTTGGAAGGGCGGCTTCTACTGCCCATGTCACGGCTCTAAGTTTGACTTAGCTGGGCGTGTTTATGCAGGCGTCCCAGCACCAACCAACCTAATCATACCACCATATCACTTTGTATCTGATTCGTTGATTCGAATTGGTGCCGACCCAAAAGCATCTTAGGAGAAAACCATGGATAACAATAAAAGCTGGATCGATCAAAGATTCCCACTAACCAAGGTTTGGAACGAACACTTAGCCGAGTATTACACACCTAGAAACTTTAACTTCTGGTACTTTTTTGGCTCACTAGCAATGCTGGTACTGGTCATACAAATCGTTACGGGTATTTTCTTAACTATGCACTTTAAGCCAGATGCGGCCAATGCGTTTGCATCCGTTGAATACATCATGCGTGATGTAAACTGGGGATGGTTGATCCGCTACTTACACTCAACAGGTGCGTCGGCGTTCTTCATTGTGATTTACCTGCACATGTATCGTGGCTTGTTATACGGCTCTTACAAGGCGCCGCGTGAACTCATCTGGATTTTGGGCGTGGTGCTTTATATTGCACTAATGGCTGAAGCCTTCATGGGCTATGTACTACCATGGGGTCAAATGTCATACTGGGGTGCACAAGTAATTATCTCATTATTCGGCTCTGTGCCCTTTATCGGTCCTGATTTATTAACCTGGATCCTAGGTGATTACGCTGTAGGCGATCCTGCACTGAACCGTTTCTTCTCATTACACGTGATTGCATTACCATTAATCTTAGTTGTGTTGGTATTCTTACACATTGTAGCTCTGCACACTGTAGGCTCAAACAACCCTGACGGTGTGGAAATTAAAAAGAATAAAGACAAAGACGGTATTCCTAAAGACGGCATTCCTTTCCACCCATACTACAGTGTGAAAGACATTGTTGGTGTGGTCGTGTTCTTAATGCTTTTCTCAGCAGTGGTATTCTTTGCACCAGCAATGAATGGTTACTTCTTAGAGCACGCAAACTTTATTGAAGCCAACCCGCTTAAGACGCCTGATCACATTGCGCCGCTTTGGTACTTAACGCCTTTCTATTCAATATTAAGGGCGATTCCACCAATGTTTGGTTCGCAGTTCCCAGGCGTGGTTGGCATGTTTGGTGCTTTATTAATTCTTTTGGCATTACCGTGGCTAGACCGCTCAAAAGTAAAGTCTATTCGTTACCGCTCATGGCCTTACAAAGTAGCACTAGGCGTCTTTGTTATTAGCTTTATCGTACTAGGTTGGTTGGGTATGCAGCCAGTAACGCCAATTAATGCGCTTTTAGCAAGAATCTTTACAGTAACCTACTTTGGTTTCTTTATCTTGATGCCGTGGTTTACCTCTATAGGAAAAACCAAAGAAGTGCCTGCGCGAGTAACGGAGTAATATGATGAAAAAATTATTAAAAACAACCTTATCTGTTTTAGCCGGTTTAGTAATTTCATTTAACGTGTTAGCTGCTGCTGCAGTTACGCTTGATCTTGCTAACATAGATATTAGAGATCAAAAGTCGTTACAAAACGGTGCTAAGCTGTTTATGAACTACTGTTCAGGCTGTCACTCAATTGCGTTCATGCGTTACAACCGCATCGGTAAAGATCTCAACATCTCTGATGCTGATGTTGAAAAAAACCTAATGTTTAACAGTGACAAAATTGGTGAACCCATCACCTCTTCAATGTCTAGCAAAGGTGCGGTCCAATGGTTTGGCACAACACCGCCAGACTTATCATTGATATCTCGCTCTAAAGGTGTAGACTGGATTTACACTTACTTACGTGGTTTTTACAAAGATGAATCGCGCCCGTTTGGTGTTAACAACAAAATCTCAGTTAATGTTTCTATGCCAGATGTTTTGTGGGAGCTCAAACAAAATCAATCAACAGAAGATTTTGATCAGGATGTTAGGGACATTACCAACTTCCTAGATTATGTTGGTGAGCCATCTAAGTTAGTGCGTATTGACCTTGGCTATAAAGTGCTGGCCTTCTTGTTTGTTTTATTCATTCTTTCTTATTTGTTGAAAAAAGAATACTGGAAAGATGTGAAATATGGCAAATGGCGCGCTAAAGACTAATTAATCACTAATTTCTGATACAATCAGTTAATACATTTAACAGCACTTCTTTTCAAGAAGTGCTGTTTTTTATTTTTTAAGGATAATGACTATGCTAACCAAACCCAATCCATCTTCAACCACACTTTACGCCTCTGCTGAGGAAATGGAATCACATGCAGTGCGTTTCATCATGGCAGAAAAAAGTATTGAAAGAGAGGTGGTAAACTTAAAAGTAGACGAAATGCCTGAGGAAATTTTAGAACTCAACCCTTGTCAATCGTTACCAACTTTGTTTGATCGTGGCATGGTGCTTTATGATTTATCTGTAATTACTGAATACTTAGATGAGCGCTTTCCGTTCCCGCCTTTGTTGCCCGTTGACCCTATCGAAAAAGCGGAAAAGCGTCTATTAATCTTTAGATTTACTCGCTCCCCTGGTTGCTGGTATGAGCTAGCTAACACCATTCAAACTGGCAGTAAAAAAGAGGCTAATAAAGCCCGCAAAATTCTATCAAGCAACTTAATCGAGCTTATCCCTTTATTTGCTTACCAGCCTTATTTTAAGAGTGAAGACATGACCATTGTTGATGCTTGTTTGGCGCCGTTATTGTGGAGGCTTAAAAAACTCGACATTAATTTGGGTGCCAAAGCAAAACCAATCCACACCTATGCTAACCGACTGTTTAGCAAAGATAGCTTTAAAGAAAGCTTGACTGATTGCGAGAAAGAATTCAACAACTAAACTCTATGGCCACAGTCTCGATAGCGCCTTATTTAATTCGTGCCTATCATCAGTGGATGGGGGATTCTGGACTAACGCCACACATTCTGGTTGACTGCTCAAAAAAGGGTGTTGTTGTTCCTAGTCCTTATATCCAGCAAGGAAGGATTGTGCTTAATATTGCCAATGAATCCACCAGCGCTCTGGTAATCAGCAACGAAACCGTCTCATTTAAAGCGCGTTTTGATGGAAAATCTCATAGCATTAGTGTGCCCACTGATGCTATATTAACCATCTATGCTGGTGAAAATGGTGAAGGCATGTTCTTCGAAACAGACACTCAAAAAACAGATCAAAACAACGAACAAAAACCCAATCTAACCTTGCTCGACTAGCATAAGTGCCGTTTTAACAAACTCGTCTTGATTGTCTTTATGAAAGACCACCACCTTAACATCTGTGTAGGTTTGAATCGCTTGAGCATTGTCCAGATTGTTTGCGCTCATTTGATTTAAAACCAGCATGATTACATTAAGATTATGTTCCTTGGCTGCGCGTAGGCTTAATAGTGCCTGGTTAATTGCACCAAGCTCGTCTTTAACCACAATCACCACAGGCAAATCAAGTGCTGCCGCTAAGTCGACATTAAGCAGCTGCGCTGCAATTGGGGAGTATATCCCACCCGCACCTTCAACCACAACAAAATCGGCTTTGTTAGTCGGGCGTGATGCAATAACCAAGCTGTTCAGTGTAACTTCAGTGCCGTGTTCTGTACTTGCTTTTTCACCGCTAACACAAGCTTCAAATCTATAAGCACAAACAGCGTCAATAGGCTCGGGACTAGCGCAAGCATCGTTCAACAAAACCGCATCTTTTGGTATTAGGCCTTGTGGGGTTTTTATACAATCACTTTCAACGGGTTTCTTCGCTACAACATGATATTTAGAATTCAATGCCTTAATAAGACAACAAGCAATAAATGTTTTGCCAACATCAGTCCCGCTACCACTAATAAACAATCCTTTCATGGTTAATAATTTTAACAGCAAAAATGTATAATACTACCCATGCATAGCAACTTGAAAACCAAATTCTGTGGAATGTCACTAGACTCGCCGATTGTTTTACTTTCTGGTTGTGTTGGATTTGGTGAAGAATATACACGCATTCAAGGCTTTTCTAACGCCGACGTTGGTGCCGTTTGTCTCAAGGGAACCACCTTAGAGCCTCGTCTTGGCAATATTCCACACAGGGTCACGGAAACCCCTAGCGGTATGATTAACGCCATTGGTTTGCAAAATCCAGGCGCTGATGTCGTTATCAACGACATCATGCCAAATCTAGACAAGACTGAAACTCGGTTTATTATTAATATTTCTGGCTCTTCGGTTGAAGAATATGGGGAAATCGCCAAGCGTTTTAATGACACCGATATTGACGCTATCGAGATCAACATCTCTTGCCCGAATGTTAAAGAGGGTGGTGTTGCTTTTGGCAATGATCCTGACATGTCTTACCGTGTAGTTGAAATCTGCCGTAAAAATACTACCAAACCCCTAATTACTAAGCTCTCACCCAATCAAACTGACATTGCTCATAGTGCGCAACGCTGTATTGACGCAGGCACTGATGGTCTGGCGGTTATCAACACGCTAATGGGTATGGCCATTGATACCCAGTCTCGCACACCTATTATTGGCAACAACCAAGGCGGTTTGTCGGGTCCGGCCATTAAGCCGATTGCATTATTAAAAGTACACCAGGTCTATCAAGTAAGCAAACACCATAATGTGCCCATTATTGGCCAAGGTGGTATCACCACAGTTAATGACGCCTTAGAATTTATCATTGCTGGTAGCGCAACGGTTGGCATTGGCACTTCGTTGTTTTACGACCCGCTTGTGTGTAATAAGATTAATGACGGCATTAGCCAATACCTAATTGACAACCGGCTAAGCAGTATTGACGAGCTGGTTGGCACCTTAACGCTTAATTCAGCGATATCACAGTGTGACATCGATACAGACAAATAAAAAACTTTATGAATTCAGAATACAACGCTCAAATTATTGAGTCCGAAGCTCAACAGTACTGGAAAGAACACAAATCATTTGAAGTTATTGAAGACGCTTCGAAAGAAAAGTATTACTGTTTAAGTATGTTTCCATACCCATCAGGCCGATTACACATGGGCCATGTGCGCAACTACAGCATTGGTGACGTTATTTCTCGCTTTCAAAAAATGCAGGGAAAGAATGTTATGCAACCCATTGGCTGGGATGCGTTTGGACTGCCTGCTGAAAATGCAGCCATAAAAAACAAGGTTGCACCAGCTAAATGGACTTATGAAAATACTGACTATATGCGTAAGCAATTAACTGAGCTTGGATTTGGTTATGACTGGTCTCGTGAGTTGGCAACTTGCCACCCAAAGTACTATCGCTGGGAACAGTGGCTATTTGTTAAATTATTTAAAAAGGGTCTTGTCTATAAGAAAAATGCAATCGTTAATTGGGATCCGGTGGATCAAACTGTACTGGCTAATGAGCAAGTAATTGATGGTCGTGGCTGGCGCTCTGGTGCGCTTATTGAGAAAAAAGAAATCTCACAATGGTTTATGCGTATAACCGATTATGCCGATGAATTATTAGACTCACTAGATGACTTAACTAAGTGGCCAGATGCTGTTGTTACTCAACAGAGAAACTGGATTGGCAAGTCAACAGGCTTAGAGATTGATTTCACCAGGGAAGGGTCTGACACCCTTAGAGTCTATACCACGCGTGCAGATACATTAATGGGTGTGACTTACTTGGCGATTGCCAGTGAACATCCGTTAGCGCTTGAGTCCGCCAAAAACAACTCAACAGTACAAGCATTTATTGATGACTGTAAAACCATGGAAACCACAGAAGCAGCAATGGAAACCATGGAGAAGAAAGGTATTGATTCAGGGTTGAAATGTACACACCCCATTACCGGTAAAGCCGTGCCAATTTGGATTGCCAATTTTGTTTTGATGGGCTATGGCACAGGTGCGGTCATGAGTGTACCTGCACATGATGAGCGTGACTATGATTTTGCTAAGAAATATGGTATTGAAATCAAACAGGTTATTAATGAAGAAGAGAATGTCGATGAAAGTGCAATTACCACCAAAGGCATCCTGTTTAACTCGGGCGAATTTGATGGAATGGACTTCGATAAAGCATTTGAAGCGATTGCAAACACATTAACTAACAATAATTTAGGTGGGAGAAAGACTAACTTCCGTTTACGCGACTGGGGTGTTTCACGTCAGCGTTACTGGGGTTGTCCAATTCCAATTGTTAACTGTCCGAGCTGTGGCTCGGTTGCAGTACCGGAAGCTGACTTACCCATTAAGCTACCTGAAGATGTTGAGTTTGATGAGGCTGGTGGATCACCAATTAAAAAAATGCCAGAGTTTTACGAAACTACTTGTCCAAGTTGTGGGAAGGCGGCAGAACGTGAAACCGATACCTTTGACACCTTCTTTGAATCCTCTTGGTACTTTGCACGTTACACCTGTAAAGATAACGATACTGCTATGTTAGATGATCGTACAAAATACTGGCTTAAGGGTGGCGTTGATCAATATATTGGCGGCATCGAACATGCAATATTACACTTGCTTTACGCTCGTTTCTTTAATAAATTATTACGTGACGAAGGTCTACTTGAAAACGATGAGCCATTTAACAGCCTACTAACACAAGGCATGGTACTTAAAGATGGTGCTAAAATGAGTAAATCAAAAGGCAATACGGTTGATCCGGCCGAAATGATTGAAAAATATGGCGCTGACACGGTTCGCCTATTTATTTTATTTGCTGCACCACCAACACAAGATCTAGAATGGAGTGATTCAGGCTTAGAGGGTTCTTATCGTTTTGTTAATAAAATATATCGCCTAGTCTTAAATTTTATTTCAGATTCTCAATCATACTCTATTGCTAGCTTAGACACAGATGCACTTAACAAGGCGCAAAAAGATATACGCCAAAAAACCCATCAAACCTTGGGCAAGATTACAGATGATATGTCACGTAGGTACTCCTTCAACACGGCAATTGCCTCACTAATGGAGCTTAGCAATGCCTTGGCTAAATTCACAGATACTGACGAGCAATCGATGGCTGTGCGCGCTGAATCTATTGACATAATCCTCAAATCACTCAGCCCAATCACACCACACATTTGCCATTACTTATGGCATGCACTGGGTAATGAAGCCGCCATTATTAACGAGACTTGGCCGATTGTTGATGAAGCGGCGCTAGCACAAGATGAAGTACAAATTATTGTTCAGGTAAATGGTAAATTGCGTGCAAAGCTTATGCTAAGTACCGATATGGACAAAGCTCAAATGGAATCTCTGGCGTTAGCCGATAAAAATGTTACCAAGTTTACTGAAGGAAAAACCGTAGTTAAAGTGATCGTGGTACCAAACAAACTGGTAAATATCGTCATTAAATAGACTGTTCTGTTTGCTTTGGCGGGCAAGGGTAGTCTGCGTATGAGCAAAAAACACAACAATCACCAGGTTTAGGTTTTAAGGTTTTGTCACAAGCTGTGCAACGATAAAAATACAAACAATGATCGCTCGCCATTTTTTCTTGATGTTGGTGCCCACAATAAGGACAGCTAATGGTTGCGCATGTTGTTACTTTCATAACAATAGTATACAACGATTAATTCATTCAAACTAATACGGTTAACGTCAAACCAATACGGTTAACGTCAAACCAATACGGTTAACGTCAAACCAATGACTGCACAAGCAGCAATCACGCTCATGATACTAATCTTAAATCGAAAAAGCGCAATAAAAGCTGCAACACCGATAAAGGTTGCTATTAGATCTAAATCACTTCCATTTGGCCATAAAACATTCTTAGCAAAGAATATCGCTAGGTTAATAATCACACCTACCACCGCAGCAGTGACTGCTGAGAGCGGTGCGCTAAACTTAAGATCTCCTCTGGTTGCCTCCACCCCTGGCCCACCTAAAAAGATAAATAAAAATGACGGCAAGAAAGTAAACAACGTGGCGACTGATGCACCGGCAAAACCAGCTAATAATAAAGCATCTGGGCCAAATATCTCTTTCGTCCAAGCGCCTACAAAGCCCACAAATGCCACCACCATAATCAGTGGGCCTGGTGTGGTTTCACCCAACGCTAAACCATCCATCATCTGTGTGCTGGTTAGCCAAGCGTATTGATCAACACCACCCTGATAAATATATGGTAACACCGCGTAAGCACCACCAAAAGTCACCATGGCTGCTTTGGTAAAAAACTCACCCATATCATGTAACACTGGATCACTCAATAAACTCATAGTCGCCACACCAATTGCAACACCAACTACGGCAAAACCAACCAAACGAGACCATTTAAATTTGGCATAGTCTGGAATAGGTGTGTTATCATCAATTAGTGCGGGACCATAACCCACTTCACCAGCACCATGATGCGCGCCTGTTGTAAATGTACTTGGGGAAAATTGTGAGCCAAGATAACCAATTAAGGCAGCGCTTAAAACAATATAAGGAAAGGGAACCTTAAGCGCATAAATCGCAATGAACGCCACCACTGCTATTGCTCGCAATATATTATTCGACAAAGCCTTAGATCCAATACGATAAGCGGCAAATAAAACAATGGCAGTCACTGCTGGTTTAATACCATATAAGATGCCCGATACCGCACTCACATCGCCATAGGTTAAATAAACCCAAGTCAATGCACTCAAAATAAACAACGAAGGCAAGACGAACAACACGCCGGCAACAATGCCACCCCTAACACCAAACATTAGCCAACCAATATAAGTCGCCAATTGTTGCGCTTCAGGGCCTGGTAACACCATGGTGTAATTCAATGCATGTAAAAAACGATGTTCAGAAATCCAACGACGCTTTTCTACCAATTCTTGGTGCATCATTGATATTTGCCCAGCAGGACCACCGAAACTAATAAAACCCAGCTTTAACCAGTAAACAAAAAACTCTACAAAACTGGGGTAAGTGGGTTGCTCTTGCATGTTTTTCCTTAATAAAAAAACCTGTTAACCCCTACAAACAACATACAGAAATTAACAAGGTTAAAAAAATATGGTTTACTTATTGTCCATTAGCCTATCAATAATTGGTGTCAACATAATATCCATCACATCCACCATAAAACTGCCTTTGTATACTAACGTAGTGTCGTTTTGTAAAAATGCCATCGCCTCTACAGGTAGTGTGTCTACAACAGATTGAAGTTCAACACCATCAATACGCACGCTGGTAACCACTAAAGAGTCCTCTGGTGCAGGTACTGCTTGACCGCTAAACGGGTTAGAAGTGTCTATCAAAGGGATACGATGGAAATTAATATGGGTATTCTCAAATTGTGGAGTGATAAATTCAACATAGTCTTGCATGCGATCTAGGATAATTTCAGTCACTTGTTTAGGTGTATAAGGGCGCTCAGAAGTATCTCGGTGGATTTTTTGAATCCATTCAATGTTAACTGCTGGTACAACGCCGACTAATAAATCAACTTGTCCTGCAACATCTACATTGTCAGTTTTTACACCACCATGAAGACCTTCATAAAACATGATATCGGTGTCTGCTTCAATATCCTCCCAAGGAGTAAACTGACCAGGGTTAAGATTAGTTCCTAAACGTGCATTGTGCTCAACCGCCTCTTCATCCGAATGAATGTAATAACGCTTCTGACCTGTGCCGTCTTCACCGTACTGCTTAAATAACGCCTCTAATTTATCAAAATGGTTGGCATTTTCTGAAAAATGAGTTAGTACTTTGCCTGCTGCACGTGATTTGTCGACTTCAACTTTCATGTCTGCACGTTCAAACCTATGAAAGCTATCACCTTCTACAATGCAAACGTTAAGATTTTTTTTGTCGAAAATTTTCTCAAATGCTTTTTTTACGAAAGTTGTGCCTGCGCCTGATGAGCCGGTAACTGAAACGACAGGGTGTCTTGTTGACATAATGTAACTCCTTGTTAAATATTAATAATGTGTTAAAAATCTAGATTGTCGACTGATAGTGCGTTTTTTTCAATAAAGTTTCTTCTTGGCTCTACTTCATCGCCCATTAAAGTTGAGAATACTTCATCTGCAACAATGGAATCTTCAATCTTTACTTTGAGTAAAATTCTGTTTTCAGGGTCCATGGTAGTTTCCCAAAGCTGTTCAGGATTCATCTCACCTAAGCCTTTGTAGCGCTGGAAACTCTGGCCTTTTTTAGCGTCATCCATCAAAAAATTAACCATCTGGGTAAAGTTTTTAACTTTAACTTCTTTGCCTTTTTTCTCAACAAAAGACTCTTCACTAAAAACACTTTCAATCTCTTCTGAAAATTCTTTAATATTTTTATAATCGTTAGAATTAAAAAAATCTTTTCCTAAATAATCCGTATCGGTATTTACACCATACACTGACAAAGTATGCTCAACCTCTTGGGTTTTTTCATTAAAAACAACTGTATGCTTTTGTGCAGGTGTCAGGTCTTGCGCTAAAAGCTGCTGTATTTGTGCACACCAGGTTTTAATTTTTTTGGTGTCATTTAGGTCATTCACTGGTACTGATCTGGCAACAGCTTTCATCAATGCTAAATTAAACTTCCTAGATAAGCGCTCAATGATTAAGTTAATTTGATAATAATCTTTAACCGCGGTTTCTAAGGCGACACCTGAAATCGCAGGTGCTGAAACATTTGCATACAAGTGTGCATCATTCACTGCTTCTTGCAATAGATAATCATTTAATTCTTGATCATCCTTCAAATAACGCTCTTGTTTTCCTTTTTTAATTTTGTATAGTGGTGGTTGTGCGATATATAAATAACCATTTTCTATTAATTCTGGTAAATAGCGATAGAAAAAAGTAAGTAACAAAGTGCGAATGTGTGCGCCATCTACATCAGCATCAGTCATGATGACAATTTTGTGATAACGCAACTTTTCGATATCGTACTCCTCTTTACCAATACCACAACCAAGGGCGGTAATTAAAGTACCCACTTCAGCGGAAGCGAGCATTTTTTCAAATCTGGCCTTCTCAACATTTAAGATTTTACCTTTAAGCGGTAAAATTGCTTGAGTGCGTCTATCTCGGCCTTGTTTGGCAGAACCGCCCGCAGAATCACCTTCCACTAGAAAGATTTCTGATTCAGCCGGGTCTTTGGTTTGGCAATCGCTTAATTTTCCCGGTAGACCGGCTATATCAAGCGCACCCTTACGACGGGTCATCTCTCTGGCTTTTCGCGCTGCATCGCGAGCACGTGAAGCGTCTAAAATCTTACCAACAATGATTTTTGCTTCGTTTGGATTTTCCAACAAGTATTCACCGAGCTTTTCATTCAGTGCGGACTCCACAGGAGCACGAACTTCTGATGAAACCAGTTTTTCTTTGGTCTGGGATGAGAATTTAGGGTCAGGAACCTTAATTGAAACAATGGCGGTTAATCCTTCACGAGTGTCTTCACCAGTAATGGCGGCCTTCTCTTTTTTGGCCATACCTGAATTATCAATATAATTATTGAGTGTTCGAGTTAATGCCCCTCTAAAACCTGCCAAGTGCGCACCACCATCTCGTTGCGGAATGTTGTTAGTGAAACAATAAATACTTTCTTGGTAGGCGTCACTCCACTGTAAAGCAACATCAATTACAATATCATCACGTTCAGTTGAAATCGTAATAATATCGTTATGAATTGGGTTTTTGGATTTGTTTAAGTGCTCAACAAACGCTTTAATGCCACCCTCGTATTTGAAAATATCTTTGCGTTGTGTTGATAACTCTTCAATCTCAATATGAACACCTGAGTTTAAAAAGGATAATTCACGTATGCGATTAGCCAAAATCTCGTATTTGAATTCAGTGGTGGCAAAAACATCTGCACTTGGCTTGAAGTGGATTATAGTACCGGTTCTATCGGTCTTTCCAGTGGCCTTCATTGGTTCAACAGGCACGCCCATTTCGTAATGTTGCTCATGGATTTCACCATGACGATACACAGTTAGATGTACAGTTTCAGACAGTGCGTTTACTACTGACACACCCACACCATGCAAACCACCGGAAACTTTATAAGAGTTGTCATCAAACTTACCGCCCGCATGAAGAATGGTCATAATCACTTCAGCAGCAGAAATACCTTCTTCTGGGTGAATATCAACAGGAATACCTCGACCATCATCTGAGACTGATATAGAGTCATCTTCATGAATGGTAATTTTTATTTTAGAACAATGGCCGGCTAATGCTTCGTCAATCGCGTTATCAACCACTTCAAATACCATGTGGTGTAAACCTGAACCATCATCGGTATCACCAATGTACATTCCAGGGCGCTTTCTAACCGCATCTAAACCTTTTAAAACTTTAATGCTGGAGGCTTGATATTCTTGGGTTTGGTCTTCTGACATAGGGGCTTGAAAAAAATGAATTAATTATACCACGACCCTCACAATCATCGGCTTTTCATCCGTGTTTTTTTTAATTGTTAGGATTTATTAATCTTCTTAATCTTTAACTGTAATCACACCATTATCAATCTGAAAAATACTGGGATTAATACGCTCGATGATGTCTAAATTATGGCCAAGGTCTGTCATAAATGTTTGTACTTTTAGATCTTTAAGATATTGCAAAATTACATTGATTTTTTTACTGTCTAGTTCTGATGAAAGATCATCAATCAACACCACAGGATTTGTCTTTAGATTAACCAGTAATAAAACTTGGGTTAACCAAAAAATAATGGATAAAGTTTTTTGTTCGCCCCTTGATAAAAAACATTCGTTTTTGTTGTTTAATAAAAAATGAATACTGGCCTTGTGTGATCCATAGTTAAGGTGTTTAGATTTTAATAAATTATGGGTATTATTACTTAGGTAATTATAGATACTTTGTTGGTTGGTTTCATCGACCTCTTTTGGCCAGCCAGAAGAAAATTTATAATCAAACTGATCCAGTGGTTTTATCAAAGTTGTTAATAATTCTGATGGATCAGAAAATACGGTCTGTTTTAGTTGTTGTAAATATTCAATTCGATTTTGGTTAATGTTAGCTGCTACTTCTGCTAGGGATAAAAACCATAAATCCAATTCATCTACTTTTTTTAGAACCAACAAGGTATTAATATTTTTTAAGACTTTATTGTAGGTTTTAAAGTCTTTAACAGAGTAAGGTTTCACGTGAAACACACCCCAATCTAAATAAGAACGTTTATTTTTTGGTGTGCCATTAACAATAAAACCTTTATCTGGAGTAATAATTTGAATAGGTAATATTTGACTTAATTGACTGGTGTTTCTAATACGTTGTTGATTAATTGTAATAATGTTTTTGTTTTTTGATTTTTCAAGTTTTATTCGATAATCACCAATTTGCGCATTTAGCTGAAACGATTGGTGGTCAAAATGAATCACCTCTTTAATTGTTTTTGTTTTAAAAGAGCGATTATGGCCTAAATAATAAATAGCTTCTATTAAATTAGTTTTCCCTTGTGCGTTATTAGCAACAAATAAATTAATTTCTTTAGAGGGGGTAATATATTGAGATTCTAAATTACGAAAATGATTAATAGAGAGTTTACTAATAACAGCCATATAAAGATCTAAATATAAAAAAGATTAAATTCTCATTGGCATAACAACATATTGATATATTTCATCACCAAGACTACTTAATAAACAAGATTGGTTTTCTCCGCCAGGTACCACCATATTGATTTCATCAGTGGTGAGTTTTTCTAAAATAGAGATTAAATAATGAATGTTAAAAGCAATCTCTATTTCTTTATCAAAATTTTTAATAGTAATTTGGGTTTTTGCTTGACCTCTTTCCGAATGAGAAAATATATTAAGTTTTGAATCTTTAAAGACTAATTTAACTCCTTTGGTTCTCTCCTCAACAAAAATAGAAGCCTGTTGTAAACTATTTAAAAAGTTTTGTCGATCAATTACAATAGTATTTTCATAATCAGTTGGGATAACTTGTGCATAATTTGGGAAATTACCATCAATTAAGCGACTGATAATGGTTGTGTTATCACTGACTAAATAAAAATAGTTTTCTGAAAGATGGATATCAACCTCTTCATGTTCATTTTTATTTAGTAATTTGGTTAACTCTAAAACTGCCTTCCTTGGCAAAATAACAGTTTTTTTATTATCTAAATTGTTATTTTGTTTAATCTTACCAATAGATAAACGATGACCGTCAGTTGCAACCACAGTAATATTGTCTTGATCAACTTCAAAATATAGGCCGTTTAAATAAGAGCGTATATCTTGATTACCCATTGAAAAAGAAGTGTTTTCAATAAGTTCTTTTAATGCATTACGATTAACCCTAATAACATCAGAATTTTCAATTTTTGGTAATGATGGGAAATCTTGGTGATTAAAAGTATTAAGTTCAAATGAATTGTTATTAGTTTTTATATAAATTTTTGATTCTTCAATAATAAATTGAATAATGGTTTCTTCTGGTAATTTTCTAATAATATCAATTAAATCTTTGGCATAAATTGTAAAGCTAATTTCTTCTTGAGTATTGATAGGATGTGAAGCACGTAGCTCAATTTCCATATCGGTGGTGGTTAACGTTAATTGGTTGTTTTTTAATTGAATTAGAACATGTGAAAGAATTGGTAGTGTTTGTTTTTTTTCAACAACCCCAATCACTGTTTTCAGTGGTTCTAATAATTCTCTAACGGTAAGTTGTGTGTTCATCAAAAAATCCTTTTATTAAATAATTATTGTTATTATTAGGGGTGTATTTTTTTGTTAATAAATAATTTTTTTCTTTAAAAAACAAATTGTTAAGTTGTTGATAGTGACTAGTTATTTTATGTAGAAACTATGGACCTGTGTTTATAAATCTTATAGATTTGTTAAGTTATTAAAGTTATAAACAATCTATTGTACAACCATCTTTGTACAGTGTTTATAAACTAGCTAATTTTAATTTTATTAAGTCGTAATCATTCTTTATTGAGGCCTGTTCTAGTATTCTTTTTTCTATTTTATCAATACTGTATAAAACGGTGGAATGATCCCTTCCACCAAAATGTTTTCCAATTTTTGTTAGTGATAAAGTCGTTAGTTCATGCGAGATAAAAATAGCTAGTTGCCTAGTTAAAACAGTATGCTGTTTTCTACTTTTTGAAATTAGGTCTGAAACAGTGATTGCATAGTGTTTTGCTGTTTCTTTTTGTATGTCGTTAATGTCGATATTTTTAATTTGAGGCTTTATTAAATCACCTAATGCATTTTCAATAACTTCTTTAGAGATGAATGAGTGGTTAATTTTAGAAAAGTCAATATAGGCTTTTAGTTTAAGCAGTGATCCCTCTAAATCCCTAACGTTGGAGGTGATATGTCCAGCAATGAATAAAGCAGTGTCTTCTGTTAAGTCGATATTGATTTTTGTGGTGTGGGCTTTTTTTAGTAAGATTGCGGCACGCATCTCTAACTCTGGCGGTGTTAGTTGTAAATTTAAACCTTGTGAGAATCGGGTTTTAAGGCGTTCTTCTAGTGAGCGAATATTTTTTGGTGGCTGGTCACAAGTACAAATAATCTGTTTTTTGGTGCTAAACAAGAAATTAAAAATATGAAAAAACTCTTCTTGTGATTTTTCTTTACCGGCAATGAGATGGATATCGTCCACTAGTAATAAATCGGTAGATTGATAGTAGGTTTTAATCTCTTCAATGGTGTTGTGACGTAAGCTGGTAGTAATGTTTCTAACGAAATCCATTAATGGCACATAAATTATTTTAATATTTGGATTTTTTTCTTTAGCCAGATGCCCTGCTGCTTGCATAAGGTGTGTTTTTCCCAAGCCAGAACCACCGTAAATAATAAAAGGGTTGTAAGGCGAGGATTTGACATTTTCAGCAATTTGTCGAGTGGCGCCATACGCCATTTGGTTGGCATTACCTAGTATTAGATTGTCAAAGGTATATTCTGGAAATAAGGGGGTGCTGTGTTGCTTTGGTTTTTTAACTTTTTTTTCAGATTGAGTTGAAACACCAATGTAAATTTTAAGATTTTTGTTGTGTTGGGTGACAACACTTTTAATTTCTTTTTTAAGGTTTTTATTAATGTAGTTTTTAACGGAGGCGCTTGGCGCTAATAGCGAAAGATTAGACCCGTCTTCGATGGCTTTTAAGGGCTGTACCCAGACGCTAAAAATTGCCAAAGGCAATGTGTCTTTTAAGGTGTTGAGACATTTTTCCCAGGTTTTTGACATAAGATTTAGCTCTGTATTATTAGGGTGATAACACCAACTGAAAACTTGCATTTGTTATGGTGTTTTCACCCTAATATTGGGTTTAATTTTAAATTAATAATGATATACTAAAGCTTTGCTTTGTGTACAGGAGTTATACAGATGGAAACGATTGAAAAGTATTTTGAAAAACTGTTGTGGGGCTCTCGCCATATGGTTATAGCAGCAGTTATCGCTTCGTTATTATTGTCATTACTTTTGTTTGTGGTCACCGCGGTTGATGTGGTTGGATTATTGTCTCATTCCTCTGATTATTTTGTTGCTTCTGTTGCAGATAGAAAGGTGTTAAAAATTGAAATGGTAGCTCACACAGTTGGGGCAATTGACGGCTTTCTACTAGCCACTATTTTATTGATTTTTGCCTTAGGCTTATATGAGTTATTTATTAGCGATATTGACGCAGCCAAGAAAAGTGGCCAATCGTCTAAAGTGTTGGTGATTAATTCTTTGGACGATCTTAAGTCAAAACTGGCCAAAGTTATCCTTATGATTTTGGTGGTAACCTTTTTTGAGGTGTCGCTATCAATGAGTTTTAAGAATGCGCTTGATTTGGTGTATTTTTCGTTGGGGATTTTAATGGTTTCTTTAGCGCTTTATTTTAGCTCAAAGTCCTCGCACTAAAACGGTTGGGGATTGATTTTTATTGTTAAATAGCGTAACATTGCCCCTTTTATTTATAGCAGATAATTATTATGCGTCAGACAATCGTTGCAGGGAATTGGAAAATGAACGCTTCAAAAGAATCGGTAAATACTTTAGTAATGGGCATTCTTTCAGGCATGGCTGATGTTAAATCAAAAGTTATTATCTGTGCGCCTTCTCCTTATTTGTCTCAAGCTGAAGCTTTAACCACGCATTCCCAGTTACACGTTGGTGCGCAAGACCTTAATGTAAACACTTCAGGCGCCTTCACTGGTGAAGTGAGTGCGGATATGATTAAAGACTTTGGTGTAGAGTATGTGATTGTTGGCCACTCTGAACGTAGAAGCCTGTACGGTGAGACTGATGAAATTGTAGCTGAAAAAGTGCAGGTCGCATTAGACAATGGCCTAACTCCCTTGTTTTGTATTGGTGAGTTGTTAGAAGAAAGAGAGTCTGGCAATACGGAAACAGTTGTTGCTCGTCAAATCAAGGCGGTTATTGATCGTGTTGGTATTGATGCGTTTAAAAACATTATCGTTGCTTATGAGCCAGTTTGGGCGATTGGTACGGGTGTTACCGCAACACCACAACAAGCACAAGACACACATGCTTTTATTCGTCGTCTATTAGCAGAGCACGATAGTGATATTGCACAGACAACCCCTATTTTATATGGTGGCAGCATGAACCCTGCTAACGCTGAAGAGTTGATTGGCTGTGAAGATATTGATGGTGGCTTAATCGGCGGAGCGTCATTGAAACCCGACGATTTCTTACACATTTGTAAAGCAGGTTAATTATTATGTCATTTCAAGTTATTCTTATTATTCATGTTTTATTGGCACTAGGCTTAGTTGCATTAATCTTAATGCAGCACGGCAAGGGAGCTGATGCAGGCGCTGCTTTTGGCGCTGGATCTTCTGGCTCTGTGTTTGGTTCGCGAGGCGCAAACTCCTTTATTTATAAATTAACAGCCGGTGTTGCCACGGGTTTCTTTTTAACCAGTCTAACCCTGGCTTATTTAGCAACGAACGAAACAAACGCAAAAGACGAGCCGAAGAGTATCATGGATCAAGTAGTGATAGAGCCGGAAGCAGCCATGTTAACCGACATGCCTATGATCGATTCTAAAATTAATGACATTCCCAGCGAGTAAGTACTAAAACCTTATTGCCGATGTGGCGGAATTGGTAGACGCGCTACCTTGAGGGGGTAGTGAGCTACGCTCGTGCCAGTTCGACTCTGGCCATCGGCACCACCTATTTTTTTGTTTGTTGTTCGTGGCCGTGTAAAATTTGACACAGGATTAACATGTTAGTGAGAAGAATGAAATTTTTAGCTATTATATTAGTGATTGCATCAAGCGCTGTTGGTGCATTTTGGAATGGGAACAACGTCAATTGGTCGCCTTTTGGTGCGGGCACTGGTTATAACAATCAAGCCCCTTGGGGTAATAGATCAAATTGGTATCCGTTTTCTGTGTCAGACGGGCGATGGAACCCTAAAAATGACGCGGCTAATTTAAGTCGTTATGGTAATCGTCCTCCCATATTAATGCAGTACAAGAAAGACCCAAGGTTTAAACCCAGCTACCCTATGCGCCCCATCTTCCATAACAGAGTCAAGCCAAGTAATTGGTTAACAGAAACCGACTTCGCCTCCACTTTAAGAGGTATAGGTATGCATAATAAAGATTTTTTTGTTGATGATAATTTTTCAATGCTTGGCCTGCCTAATAGTTACACACGTCCAAAATCAGAAACACTTGGGTTGAGTAAAATGCTTCGTGATCACGTGCCGTCAGTACGTTATCAAAATGGTTCTACAGATAATATTTTCGGTAAGCGTGGCGATATGCTCTCTCCTGCAGCCTCATCAACTAATAGGATAAATGAATAGTGTTTTTGTTCGTATTATAAAAAGGAGCGCTTAGCGCTCCTTTTTTTGTCTCTTATAAATCTCCAATTACCTATAAATAAAAATAAGCTGCCTATATATAGACATATAACCATTCCAAAAAATTACCTTAATTTTCTATT
>CALCCK010000041.1 GCA_937899995.1 uncultured Gammaproteobacteria bacterium | reverse complement strand
TGTGTTGCAAGCAGAAGACGGCATACGAGATAGGCTTGTGACTTGAGTTCAGACGTGTGCTCTTCCGATCTCGCCAACGTTTCAACATGTCTAGACATAGGGTCATCAGTTTCATCACAATGCATATCAACTAATAAGCCATTTTTTGCCGCTATTTCACATAACAATTTAATAGATAAAGAGCCTTCGTTCGTAGTGCGCTCAAAGTGTGGAATGCCGCCAACAACTTCTACACCTTTTTTTAATGCTCTATCAAGGTTTTCAATGGAGTTTTTATGGCGCAAATATCCATTTTGTGGAAATGCAACTAGTTGAATATCTATCCAATTCCGCATTTCTTTACGCAACTCTAATAGCGCTTCTACTGCTAACAATCGGTCATCACTTATATCTACGTGACTGCGAATTGCCAAACACCCATTTGCTATTGCCCAATGACATAATTTACGGGCGCGTTTTTTTATAAGTTCTATAGTTAAATGCGGTTTTAGCTCATCCCATATCTGAATACCTTCAAGTAAAGTACCACTTTCATTAAAACGTGGTTGGCCTAAGGTTAGAGTAGCATCTAAATGAAAATGGCTATCTACGTGCCCCGGAGAAACTAGTTTATCTGTCGCATCAATACTATTAGCTGCATCGCCAGCGATGTTTCTTTTAATGGCTACTATTTTTTTATTTTGAATAGCGATATCAATATTCTTACGACCATCTGGAAGATTGGCGTTTTTGATAATTAAGTCAAACATTAGATACGATCTCCTTGTCTAAATGGTACTAATAATGCCTTAGGATAGGCAGCTCTACGTGCAACAAGCATCATCGCAACTATGCTGAGAAAGTATGGCATCATAGAAAAAATTTGATATGGAATAACATGTGCGCCTATTAATTGCGCCCTAACCTGTAATGCTTCAAATAATGCAAATAAAATTGCTCCCAAGAAGGCTTTACCAGGTTTCCAAGACGCAAAAATAACCAGCGCAATGCAGATCCACCCTCTGCCGTTAATCATACCGAAATAAAACGCATCAAATGCAGACATAGTTAAAAATGCGCCTCCAATAGCCATCAAAGCACTTCCAGCCATGACTGCACCGGTGCGAATTAATAGTACATTAATACCTTGAGCCTCATTAGCAACTGGATTTTCACCTGCCATTCTAATTGTTAAACCAATTGGCATTTTATATAGCACATAGAAAGTAACTATTACCAGTATGTATGCTAAATATGTTAATGCAGATTGGTTAAAAAAGGCTTCTCCAATAATTGGAATTGATGATAATAATGGCACTTCAAATGCGATGAAAGGGACAATTTTAGGTGGCGTAGTACTGAATGGTATCAGCATTGTATATGCATAATAACTTATAGACGAGGCTAGCAAGGTAATTCCGATTCCGCTAACATGTTGAGACAAACCAAGATAGACCACTAATATGCTATGCAGAAAACCAAATAGCATTCCCACTATAGCAGCAAATACTATCCCACCCCATAGATCTCCACCTTGATAAACCCAGAACCAGCCCGCCATTGCCCCAATTGAGATCGGAAGAGCACACGTCTGAACTCCAGTCACAAGCCTATCTCGTATGCCGTCTTCTGCTTGAAAAAAAAAAAAAAAGCAAAAAAAAAAAAAAAACTCCAACACTCATGATGTACACAACACACCAGTGAAATACTTCATACATGTGACAATCATATCACCACTACATCAGCACTCCC
>CALCCK010000040.1 GCA_937899995.1 uncultured Gammaproteobacteria bacterium | reverse complement strand
TGCAAGGTTGGCATCCATGCCATCGCACACGCCCACTCATCTACATCTTTACCAGTGTTAGGGTCTAGCCCTACTAACTTGGTGTACCACGCACACCTAACAATCTTATTATCTCTAGTTGTTTCACATTCACAACCTAGAGGACAAGTAAGTTCAACTTCTAATGCCATGATTCATCCCCCTTATTAATTACTATCATGTCAACAATTGACAACACATCCGGCACGGCCATAAAGTGTTTATATTCAAATGTATCTGGGTTAAAAGAGAATATATTACTATTAGTTGCATCATAACAAGTTCTCTGGTTATTACTAACCCCCACTAGTATTTGACCGTCATACTCAACCAAACCCCTTAAAAAATTAGTTTCTGGGTTGGCTATCTCATACGTGCCAGTTTCTTTTGTTTCTAGGTTGTGGGCTATTAAAAACCCATTGCCTGATGAGTTGCTATAAAGTATGTTTTTATAAACAAGCACATCGTGACAACACCTCCCACAATCAAATAAATGCTCATTGGTCATAGTGTTAAGATTTATCCTGCCAAAACTTGAATCATCAGCACCTAGATTATGAAGGCAGTAATACAAATATCCATCAGCAACTGTTAGCGCATTGACGTGTTTACTGTCGCGTATGCTACAATTAAATGCCTTTTTACACTCCTTGCTAAATTCGCCCGTTCTGACGTTGTAATAAGTAGTTCCATTGTCATTGTGCATACCAATAGTATCTACAGAAGTATTGCACACAAATAAAGTTTCACCATCACTACACATCTGATGAGTATTAGAAAATAAAGGATAATCTAAAACAGGTTCTGAAGTCCTACCAAAAGACGCTATCTTTGTATGACTAGCAACTAACAATTTGGCTTTATGTTCACAAATACCAAACGGTCTAAAACTTGGTCTTGAATCATCCACCGAAGCATCGTCAAGGAATTTAGACTCAGGCTCAAAACCAATTAAAGTTTTGCTCTCTAAACTGTATTCAATGAAAGTATGGTTTATTTCCTTAACATAAGCATCGTCAGGAGTTATGATTAATGTTTTATTAGACACCTAAACACCCCCCTTTCTTATTAAATGTAAAGTTAATTACTACGCGTACATTAGTATCACTTTGTGCAGTACCTGTATGCTCTAACTCATTCTTAAAAACCAACAACCTGTTTGCTTTGCTTTTTACCTTCATGCCCTCTTTAAATGCGGTAAAGCCGTTATTATCATTTACATAATAAACAGCATTATATTTTTCACCACTATCATCAGGGACTTGATCTGTATGAAAACCATCTACATCAATTTCTTGTTTGCAGACTTTTGTTTGCAAATTAGCCTTAATGCGCTCAATACTATCAGGGTTTATTTTTTCAACAAGCGCCTCAACGAGGTATGAATCGTGTGAGTATGCACTATGCATCTGACCTTGTTTTACTCCGAAAAACGTATGCACAAATTGAAAGTTTTTTGATGATGTTGAAACCTTATGGTCAATATAAATCCATTCCAAAGTGCTGTTATTTGTTTCAGGGTGCATACCTAATACGGCATCATATATCCCCTGCCACTCATCTTGAGGTAAAAAATTATCAATAATGACGTGGTCTTGCATTAGTCTTTAGTACAAATAATGACGTTAACGTACTTAGGCGCAAATGTGGTAGGTGTTGTCGTTCCCGATGTACCACTACTGGCAGAAGTAATTGAGCCTGATAATCCATGTGAGTGAGGTGTGCTACCACCAGTGCTACCAGTGTTATACCCTTGTACGTTATTTCTGGTGTACCAGCCGCTTCTAGCCCTAAGTCTTATGGTGTCAGGGTCATCAGCACTTTGATACCACATTTTGCTGTGATTATGGCTAGGCATCTCAGAGATGGTTAAAGTATGTGCGCCTGCACTTAACGAGTGAGTATGCGAGTGCGATGGTGTGCTGTGTGAGTGTGAAATTGACGGTGGGCTTGCCAAATCATGTGAACCACCACTACCACCACCTTGGCCAGTTTCTACCCTTAACGCACGGCCGTCCAACGATGAGGTTGTATCTTGTGCCCAACCCGTAGGTGCTGATGCTTGATAAAACACCATCTTAGTGCCACTTTCAACGCCACCACCACCACCAGCATCTGCCCAAATGGCAGTGCCTGATGCCGAGTAAGTTAATACTTGATCCGAAGAACCACCCGTTGGGATGTGTTTATCACCTGCACCACTTGGGTGGGTATAAACAGTATCGTTATCACTAGCCCACGTTGCTGTGCCTGATGCTGAATACTTTAAAAACTAGATCGGAAGAGCGTCGTGTAGGGAAAGAGTGTAGATCTCGGTGGGCGCCGTATCCTTAAAAAAAAAATCCAATCACTCCTACTACATCAC
>CALCCK010000039.1 GCA_937899995.1 uncultured Gammaproteobacteria bacterium | reverse complement strand
TTCATTCGGTATAGACACGACAAGCGCACGATCTCGCCTTTCCCTTCCTACCCAACATTTTCCATATTGTTGTTTGTTTTTTTTTTTTTAATGATACGGCGACCACCGAGATCTACACTCTTTCCCTACACGACGCTCTTCCGATCTGTCTTCTAGGTATTCATCAAGTTTAATGGCGGAAAAATCTCTCATGATTTAATTTAGCTGGATACGAGAACCCCATGGTACACGCTCTTTACCTTTGATCAGCCACAAAACTGGATAATCGGGCTCAATATCTGGGAACTTACCTTTAGCATCGGTGAAGTAAATAAGTACATCTGATGGTGTGTCTTGATTGGCGATGTAATCAAATACTGGGATAAAGTTAGTACCTTTACCACCACCGAGTGATGCTGGAAATTGTAACTCATTCCAGGGCTCATATCGCCAAGGAGAATGCTCGGATAACTTGTCATCACAGGCTAGTAATGTAATGCCGGCGCGTAGATTGGCCTTGATTGCATTTACTTCTGAAACAAATTCATTGATCTCTTCTTGGGAAACAGAACCGGAGGTATCAATCGCTACGGTGATATCAAGCTGATGTGAGCGTAAAGACGGCATAATTGCTTCACCTGCTCGGCGCGAGGGGCGCGAATAAGAGAAATCATCGCGAGCAAAGGTTGACATATATTGAGCTAAAAGTGATTGCCAAGAGACTTGAGGCTGCAAGAAAAAATCAATCAGTTTGGCAAATTCGCCATCAAGTTTACCAGCTTGCTGTGCTAATTGCGCACTAGAGGCTAAGTTCTTTTGCCACTGGGTGGCAAGCTGATCTACCTCATCAGGTTGCAAGGTTGGAGGCTGTTGTGCAAGCTGAGACATGCCACCTTTGTTACCATCATTTGATTTAGACTCTGGGGTAGATTGTTGCTCTTGCTCTTTTTGTAAGTCATCTTCACGCATGCCACTATCTGAAGATTTGGAATCATCGTTGGCTTGGTCGTCATACAGGTGTTGATCCATCGGCTCTTGATCAAGATTGTCATCGATCATTGGGTAGATCTCTTCGGCGATCATACCTTCGTATTGACGGAAAATTGGAACATCAATTGGCGGATGAAAGCCCTCTTTAACCAAGAGTGGATTGATGGCAAAATCACAGGCAAGATCCCACTTGTGCTTGGTGCGATTACCACGGCGTGCAAAGTGTGTGAGTGCGCAGTGTAGAGCTTCATGAATGAGGATGAATTTGATCTGGTGATTGTTTAAAGAATCAATAAATTCAGGATTATAGTAAAAACTTTTAGCATCTGTAGCGCTGGTTTTGCACCAAGAATCTGCAGCAATTAAGGGTAGTCGTAGTACTAAATTACCTAAAAAAGGTTTGTCTAATATCAGCTGCGTTCTGGCTTTGGTCAGGCGATCTTTAACTGCTTCTAATTCTGCAGAGTTTAATGTTTTCTCTTGTTGTGGCTGGACAATATCTTCACCAACCACCCTAACTTTTTGCTCAGGTTTGGTCGATTGATCTTGCCAAGTTGGGTACTTGTCCAAAATACACCTTAGTCAAATATAGTGTCGGCGATTTTAACTGCCCAATCAGCAAACTCAGGAATGGCAAAAATCTCTTCACCAATCGCACGTTGCATGTCAGATACCAGCATTACACCCAACTCTTTTTGTGGGAAATCACGTGCAAAGTTAAGAATATTACCCCAAACTTGTTGGGCATTATCTTTGTCTTTAACGCTAATCGCCCTACCCACTAGCGCTGAACAAATAGCGTATTGAAGATCGATTGCATCAGGAATAGAAACTGACTCGCCATTTACAATGGCATCTAGATCTGGTAAGTCTTCTAAGTGCTCAATAAACGTAGCAACTTCAACACCAGCTACCTCACCTACACAAGCACTGGCCGCTTGTCTAAACAAATTAAGATTATCATCAAATTTTTGTAAGGCACGATGTGTGAATTCCCAAGTTCTTGGTGATGGGAAAGCCACCGGATTATGTGTAGGATCAAACTCAAATAAATGCTCTGGACGGTAGCGTAAGAATCCAATAATACGTTCATCAATGTTGTTTTTATAAGCCCAGGCTACCCAGTCATCAAGATTAACATCAAGCTCATAATGAGAGAAACGGTTGGCGAGTGGTGCTGGCATAGAATATGTTACACCTCGGTCACCTTGGCGGTTACCAGCAGCAAAAATAACCCAACCATCTGGCACAATATAATCACCCAAACGACGGTCTAAAATAAGCTGATATGCTGCAGCAGACACGGTTGGTGGTGCTGAGGTGATTTCATCAAGGAATAAAATACCTTGTTCACCATGGCGAGCTGCATCTGGTAGTAGTGATGGGATTGACCAATCAACCAAATCGCCATTCTTAAAAGGGATACCGCGCAAGTCACTAGGCTCCATTTGTGAGAGACGAATATCAATCATCGGCACATTGTGTTCAATCGCCACTTGTGAGATGATTTGCGACTTGCCAATACCTGGTGCACCCCATAGCATCACTGGTGTGTGATGACCGTGAATAACGGATTCAAATTCTTGAGTGAGGATTTTACTGACTTGTTCTGGACGCATAGTGACTTGAAAAATATAAAAGTGATACTATTCTACCGTAATAGACGATAAAATTACCCAATATGACTAAGCCTACTACTGAACCAAGCTCTGAAGAGTTGTTTAACTTCCCTTGCGACTATCCAATTAAAATTATGGGTAAAGATTGTGCTGATCTGAATGTGACCATGTGTAGAATTATTGAGCGTCATGCCGGTAAAATACATCCAAACCAAATCACCAGCAAGAAAAGCTCAAAAGGCAAATACATCTCTTATACTGTTAGAATTGTAGCTACTAGCCGTGCACAGCTTGATTCAATTAATCAAGAATTGCAAGACGATCCTTTGGTTGCTTATATCTTATAATTTAGTATGAAAATTATCAATCTTGGTTTGCAAGATTACACTCAAACCTGGGATGCTATGAAAAACTTCACGCAAGTACGTGATGTTAATACTGAAGACGAGCTATGGGTTGTGGAACACCCGAGTGTATTTACACAGGGTATCTCTAGCAAGGCTGAACACTTATTGGAAAATAGCGATATTCCTGTGGTTAGTACTGATCGTGGTGGCCAGATTACTTATCATGGACCAGGGCAACTGATTGTTTATTGTTTGATTGATTTAAAACGCTTGGGTATTGGGGTGAAAAAAATAGTGTCTTTGATTGAGGTTTCTATTATGGATTTACTTGCCAAATACCAAATCAAATCACATTTAAAGACTGACGCACCAGGCGTGTATGTGGATGGTGCTAAAATTGCCGCTCTTGGCTTAAAAGTTAAAAATGGAAGGACTTATCATGGGCTTAGCTTAAGCGTAGCTATGGAGCTATCTGCCTTCGCACAAATAAACCCTTGCGGATATCAAGGATTGAAAGTGACACAAATGTGTGATTTAACGGATAATATCAGCTTAGACAGTATTGCCAATGAACTCACACAAATCTTAAGCAACCATGTTACAAGACATTGAAATTAGAGCCCTTAAAGGTGAATCAAAAACAGCGCGCTTAAAGATTAAGCCAGACGCTACACGTGTACCACTAAGAAAACCAAGTTGGATTCGCATTAAGCACCCTGCTGGCTCTAAAGTGGAAAAACTTAAAAAAACCCTACGTGATCAAAATTTATTTACTGTTTGTGAAGAAGCGCAATGCCCTAACTTAGGCGAATGCTTTAATCACGGTACGGCGACCTTTATGATTATGGGGCAGATTTGTACGCGTCGCTGCCCATTTTGTGATGTGGCACACGGCAAGCCTAAGCCACTTGATACAGATGAACCAAAACACTTGGCTGAGACTATTAAAAAAATGGCACTTAAATATGTGGTGATTACTTCGGTGGATCGAGATGACTTACGTGATGGTGGCGCTGTTCATTTTAAGCAATGTATTGATCAGATTAGACAAACCACGCCACAGGTTAAAATTGAGATACTTACGCCTGATTTTAGAGGGCGCGTAGAAAAAGCCTTAGAGATATTAAAAACTTGTCCACCTGATGTGTTTAACCATAATCTTGAAACCGTGCCAAGTTTGTATCCTCAAGTACGTCCAGGTGCGAGTTATGAGTATTCATTAAAACTATTGCAGTCATTCAAACAACAACATCCTGAAGTAACAACCAAATCGGGGCTAATGCTTGGTGTTGGCGAGAACGAGCAGCAAGTATTGGATGTATTAGCTGACCTTAGAGCACATGATGTGGATATGCTAACACTTGGCCAATACTTACAACCAAGTAAGCATCATTTAGCAGTTGAAGCATACATCACCCCTGAGCAGTTTGATCGTTACAAGACGTTGGCTACTGAGATAGGGTTTTCACAAGTGGCTAGTGGGCCGATGGTGCGTTCATCTTACCACGCTGATTTGCAAGCGGCTGGCGAGTCAATTAGTTGATATTTTAAAAATTTAAGTAGACGAAAAAATTGGCTTCAATTCGAAGCCAATTTTATTGTTTCTACAAACAGATATTACACGTCATTTTTGTCTTCTTTTTTGAGTAGATCATTGGTGTCGATCTTATCTTTAGAAGTCTCTTTTTCAGCGCTTTCAGCCTGTTTCTTTTTGCCTAATGCTTTAATCCATTTTTTTGGATCTTTTGTTGATTTACTAGATTTTTCTGGCTTTATGATATTATATTTTGCATCAGCATCAGCATCCCCTGGTAATAAGCCCATGCCAACTGCAATATTACGACACGATTCTTCACCTGCTGAAAGCGTACCCAATGGAATCACAATCAATGTTAACACAGTTGAAACCAATACACCAAATAAGAGTGAAATCGCCATACCTTGAAAGATAGGATCAGACAAAATGACACTCGAACCGCCAACAAGAGCGAAAGCTGTAATCAGGATTGGACGCGTACGAGACGCACAAGAGTTAATCACCGCATCAAAGAATGGCACACCTTTGGCGTACTCTTGCACGGTAAAGTCCAATAATAAGATAGAGTTTCGCACAATAATACCAGATAATGCAATCCAGCCAATCATTGAAGTTGCTGTAAACTCAGCACCCAGCATGTAATGACCAGGGACAATTCCTAGAAGCGTTAATGGGATTGGTGCCATGATTACCGCAGGAATAATAAAGTTACCAAACTGCCATACAACCAGCATGTAAATTACCACCAGCGCTACGCCAAACGCAGTACCCATATCACGGAAAGTTTCAAATGTTACTGTCCATTCACCAGCCCATTCAAAACCTGGTACGGTTTGATCTTTTGGTGGACCTAAGTATTCACCCTGTAATTGCTCACCATTAATGGTTTGGTATTTAAGCAATAAATCATCCACAGCGAACATAGCGTAAATTGGTGCACTAAGACGACCAATAGGTTCACCTAAAACGTATTCAACATCAGCCAGATCTTTGTGGAAAATTAAATCATCTTGTTTTTTATAAATAAATGAACCTAATTCAGAAATAGGAATCATGCCACCATACTGAGAAGGCACAGGAAGTTGTGTTAAGTAGGATAATTGTGAACGTTTAGATAAAGGTATTTTCAATACAACATTTGTTGGTTCTAACGCATTCTTAAGACGTATGGTTGTTACATTAAAACCACTCATGACCATTGATAATGTTTCTTTAATGGTTCGTACACTCACACCAAATCGAGAAGCTTTTTCAGTATCTACCTGGAAAGTAATTACCGGATATTCGTCACGCATTAAATTATCAATATCAGTCATAGTGCCTGATTCTTTAAACAATTCTGTCAGGTCATTGGCTAACTTGCGACGAGTTGCTTTATCAGGACCGTACACTTCTGCAACTACAGGGCGCAATACTGGCGGCCCAGGTGGCATTTCTACTACGGTATAGTTAGCGCCAGCATCGAGTGCAATTTGTCTAATTAATTGTCTTGCATCGAGTGCAATCTCATGACTAGAACGATCACGATCAGCCTTCTCGGCCAATTGAATTTGTAACTCACCTTCAGATGAATTTTGTCTTAAATAGTAATGCCTAACTAGGCCGTTAAAATCAAAAGGTTTTGCTGTGCCGGCATAAGATTGAATTGCAACTACTTCTGGCATATTGCGCAATACTTGTGCCATCTTGTGTAGTGTTGTGGCAGTATCTGCAAGTGCAGTACCATCAGGAAGATCTACTACCACACTAAATTCTGATTTGTTATCAAGCGGTAGCATTTTTACTGGCACTAAGGTTGTATAGAACATCGACATCGCCATAAAGAAGACGACTACTAACCCGATTAAGAAACCCCAGCCATAAGCCTTGATATTAAATAATTTAGAAATTATAGAATGGAAGAATGCATACATAACTTTGCCCTGCCTCTCTTCTTTTTCATGCATTTTATGCAATACGTTTAAAGGTGGTACAAACACCATAATGAAGTATGGTGTAAAGACAAAGGCTGCAAATAGTGAGAACATCATTGCTACTGAACCCAATACTGGAATTGGTGCCATGTAAGGACCCATCATGCCACTTACTGCTGCCATCGGTACAAGTGCTGCAACCACGGTAAAAGTTGCTAGAATAGTTGGATTACCCACTTCTCGTACTGCATCAATCGCTGTTCCGATAGTGATTTTGTTGTCAATCAGCCAGCGTCGATAAATATTTTCGGTGACCACAATAGCATCATCTACCAAAATACCAATAGAGAAAATTAATGCAAATAAACTCACTCGGTCAATGGTCATGCCAAGAATCCAAGCTGAGAAAATCGTCATTAATAATACGACTGGAATAACCAAGGTTACAACAATCGCAGGACGCCAACCCAATGCAAACCATACTAATAAAGTTACTGCACCAGTAGCAATAAAGAGTTTTTTCATCAACGCATTAACTTTGTCTTTGGCAGATTTACCATAGTTTCTAGTAACACTAACTTCTACATTATCCGGAATGAGTCGACCCTTAAGCTCTTCTACTTTAGCTAGAATATTTTCGGCTACTTCAACACCATTAGTACCAAATTTCTTTGCGATTGCAATGGTTACCGCTTGCTCACCTGTTGCTTTTTTTGTGGTTTTATTGGCTCGACCAGTGTAATAATTTACCATGTGATTGGCGTCTTCTGGCGCGTAATAAACATCCGCAACATCGCGTACATAAACGGGTTTACCCTCATTGACAGAAATCACTAAGTTTTCAATGTCTTCAACTTTCTTAAAGAAGTCACCTGAATAAACTTCCATTTTAAAGCCGTTTAATTCAATATTACCCGTGTGTTCACTAACATTTGCAGAGCCAACAATGCCTGCGATTTGTTGAATGGAAATGCCGTAGCCTGCCAAACGCCCTGGGTAGACATCAATATGAAAAATTTCTTTACGACCACCAACAATAAAACCGTTATTGGTGTCTTTAACTTTTTCAAGTTGTTGTAATAATTCTAAAGCTAAGGAGCGTAATTGCCCATCATCTAATGACTTGGACCACAGTGTTAGATTGATAATTGGAACATCATCAATTTCTTTAGGTTTGATCAGAGGTTGTCTTACACCTGGTGGCATAAAGTCGAGGTTGGCAAGCATTTTGTCGCGCACCTTAATGATGGAGGCGTTCATTTCTTGACCTACATCAAATTCAACTGTGATGACACCACGACCTTTGTCAGACACAGAGTAGACGTGTTTAACACCTAAAATATGTGACATTAAACGCTCTAACGGCTTAATAACAATATTAGACACTTCCTCTGAAGATGCGCCTGGGTACTCAACGAATAAGTCGATCATTGGTACGGAGATTTGAGGGTCTTCTTGCCTTGGTGTGGCGATCAAACCAATAATACCTGCACCGAGCATGGCGAAGAATATAATGATTGAGAGTGGTGAGGTAATAAAGGCTTTAGTTAGCTTACCCGCTATTCCTAAATCAGGCTCTTCAATTTGTTTGTTGTCTGACATAATTTTATTAAATGTTCATTCCTGAAACCATTAAGATATTTGGATTGGTTACAATCTTTTCACCAATCTTTAAGCCAGATAAAATACTCTTTTTGCTTTTACCCACTTGCTCACCTAAACGCACAAATCTTAGCTCGGTTTGGTTAGTTTTCGAGTTAATTACAAAAACACTTGGTAAGCTCGAGCGCCACATAATAGCCGATTCTGGCACAACAGGTGTTAGTATGCCTGAATCTGTTTCAAAAATCTCTACCTCTGCGTAGGCACCTGCCAATACTGGTACACCTGATGGTAAGTCAAACTTAACTTTAACACTGTGCTTAGTATTATCAGCAATTGGGTAAATTTGCGATAAAGCAGCGTCAACCACAATATTCGCAATGTCTAATTTAATGCGATATTTTTTGTTTAGCTTCAAACTAGAAACTAAACGCGAAGGGATGTGAACTTGCACTTGTAAATCTTTAATATTGGCAAATTTTATTAAAATTTGTCCCGGTTGAACAATATCACCTTTATTAATATTTTTGACCACAATCACTCCATCAAAAGGAGCGACAATATTAGCATCTTTAAGACGTTCTTCTACTTGTCTAAGTTTGCTTTCGGCTTGTTTAAGCTTATTTTTAGCCTGCTGGTAATTAGTATAACGAGAGGTTCTATTGGCAAACTTATCAAACTCTGGATTACCCTGCCCACTCATTCTTAACATTGGGTCAGTAAACATAGAGAACATGCCGGGCACGCCGCCAAACATGCCACCTGAATTTGGAGATATGATGGATTGTGAATATTGTACACCAGCATTTCTAAGAGATTCGTTGGCTGAAGAAATTTCAGCAAAGGCTGCGTCTCTTTGTGCTTGGATAGACTCTTGTTCGAGCGTTAACAAGATGGAACCCTGCTTAAACATGTCGCCTTCCTTACCATTGACACTTAATACATCACCAGATACTTGTGCTGACAAACTAACCTGTGCAGACGAAACAACCACACCACCTAAAAGAGCTCTTTTGTCGAGTGACATACCGCTCACTGTTTGGATGTTGTAAACTGAGTCAAAACCTTCAGGATTTTGATTTAAAAATTGCGCCTGAGAAGGTAATGAAAATGTCAATAAAACTGAGGTAACTAAAAGTGCTATAGATGAGTTCATAATTAACCTATTTTTTAAAGTGAGAAAATAAACTTTAACAGAAATTTTATATGATTAAAATACACTGTGTTTGTTATTTATAAATAAATACTAATGATGACTTACTTTAACTTTATAAGGCATTGTTTTTTAATCATTTTTATATATTTTTTTAAAAAAAAGTATATAAAATTTTAATTATATATTAACTTTTTAATATAGCTAAAATTGTATCAATTATAACATTATTATGTCAATTGCTTTTACCCCTGGAGAACCTGCTGGCATCGGCCTTGATTTGGCTGTTATTTATGCGCAGAAACAAGGTCGAAAAAATCTATTGGTTTTTACCGATCCAGATTTACTTTTAGCTCGTGCAAAAAAGCTTAATTTATCCATTAAAATCAAAGAAATAAATAACACTTCGGCTCTAGGTGAGATTTGTGTTTTTCCAATCAAAACAAACATTAAAACCGAAGCCGGGATATTGAATCCTGAGAATGCTAAGTTTGTTTTAAATACGCTTGACATTGCCACACAGCATTGCCTTGATAAGCAATGTGATGCCTTAGTCACTGGCCCTGTTCACAAAGGTGTGATTAACCAATCAGGTATTGATTTTACTGGCCATACAGAATATTTAGCCAATTTAAGCAACACCTCTAAAACAGTGATGATGCTAGCTACCGAAGGCTTGCGAGTGGCTTTAGCAACAACGCATATCCCATTATCTAATGTTTCTAAACACATTCAAGCTGATTCGCTTGAACAAACCATTAGGATTATCCATAACTTTTTGCAAGATTATGGCATAGTAAATCCTCATATTGTTGTCTGTGGTTTAAACCCTCACGCTGGTGAAGATGGTTACCTTGGAAGTGAAGAAATTGAAATTATTAACCCTCTAATTAGACAACTTAATCATCAAGGATTCAACTTAACCGGTAGTGTGCCAGCAGATACTGCCTTTACCCCCGACGCACTCGAAGGTGTTGACTGTGTATTGGCCATGTATCATGATCAAGGCCTGCCTGTGCTTAAAACATTAGGCTTTAAGAAGGCTGTTAATATCACTCTAGGCTTGCCTTTTATACGTACTTCAGTTGACCACGGTACAGCGCTTGATTTGGCAGGTACGGGCAATATTAGTCTGGGTAGTTTACATACTGCACTGGATTACGCACAAAACTTTATCGATAATCAACATGCATAAACACTATACAGCGACGACTAGAAATCACAAAGCACGTAAACGTTTTGGACAAAACTTCCTAATCGATACTAAGATTATTGATCGTATTGTCGCCACCATTGCGCCAAAGGCAGAAGACAACCTGCTTGAGATTGGTCCTGGACAAGGGGCGATGACACTACCTTTGTTAGAAAAACTAAACCAACTTCATGTGATCGAGATTGACCGAGATCTGATTAGCTTATTAGAATCTTTTGATAAAGATAATTTAATCATCCATCAGGGTGATGCAATGAAATTTGACTTGAACACCTTACCCACACCAATTCGCGTTGTGGGTAACTTGCCTTACAATATTTCCTCTCCCATCTTGTTTCACTTGTTAGAAAACCGATCGCTGGTTCAGGATATGACCTTTATGTTGCAAAAAGAGGTGGTTGAGCGTATGGTGGCAAAACACGGTAATAAAATTTATGGCCGTCTTAGTGTGATGATGCAGGCTTTTTTTGAGGTAGAATTAATCTTTATTGTACCGCCAAAATCGTTTGAACCGGCGCCAAAGGTTGATTCTGCGATTGTTTACCTCAAGCCTTTGGCTCAATCCCTGGTTGGGGATATGGTCATATTTGAAAAAGTGGTTAAAGCCGCCTTTGCACAACGACGCAAAACCCTGAGAAATTGTTTAAAATCTCTACTAACGCAAGAACAAACTTCAATTGATTTGTCACAAAGAGCAGAAATGCTAAGTGTGGCGGACTTTATTAAATTAACTCAAGATTATGAAAAACAATATTAAAGTCGATGTTCAGGTTGTTTATTTAGAACAGCAGTCTGATATCAAGAACAACCAATATGCTTTTGCTTATACCATTACAATTACCAATAACGGTCAAATTGGCGCCCAATTGCGCACACGCCGTTGGCACATTCAGGATGAAACTGGACATATAGAAGAAGTGATTGGTGAAGGTGTAGTGGGTCACCAGCCACATTTAATGCCTGGTGAAAGTTTTGAGTATTCTTCAGGTGCGATGATTAAAACAGTCACTGGCTTAATGAAAGGTGCTTACGGTATGGTGAATGACGAAGGAGAGTTATTTGAGGCTGAAATACCTGAATTTATCCTCAGTGAGCCCTATACACTGCACTAACAATGTCTGATTATTTGATTGGTGATGTTCAAGGTTGCTTTGATTCGTTACAAGCTTTACTAAAAAAAATCAAATTTTCCACAGATAAAGACCGACTATTCTTTTTAGGTGATGTGATTAATCGTGGTGACAAATCATTGTTAACATTACGTTTTATTAAAGACCTAGGAGAAAACGCTAAAATGGTCTTAGGTAATCATGATTTTCATTTATTAGCTTGCTCCCTAGGTAGCTTAAAACCCACTATTAAAGACACATTTTTGGATATAATTCATGCAGATGATCATCATCTTTTGATTGATTTTTTGTTACAACAACCACTAGTGATTAAACATGAAGGAGCGCTTTTAGTGCATGCAGGCATTCCACCTAGTTGGGATGAAAATACCGTATTGAAACAATCGTCAATTGTGGAACAACACTTACAAAATGATGGTGTGGGTGCATTCATTAACAACATGTACGATAATCACCCTTACACTTGGTCAAATGACTTAAATGAAATGGATGCTTGCCGGTACACCATTAATACCTGCATGCGAATGCGTGTTTGCAAGGCTGACGATACTTTAGAGTTTAGCCATAAAATGAATTATGACACCGCACCAGCAGGCTTTAAAGCTTGGTTTTTACATGATAATCGAGCCTTAAAAAATACTGATATCTTTTTTGGACACTGGTCAACCCTGTCCAAAGTTAATCAGGCGCATGTATACCCAATGGATCATGGGTGTGTTTGGGGTGGTCGGTTAAGTGTTATTCGCCTTGAAGACAAGCAAATCGTTTCAGTCGACTGTTAGATTTCAACCTGACCTTCATAAACAAATTGTGCAGGGCCAGATAAGAACACGTGTTCATCTTCTGTGTATTCAATCAATGCATCTCCACCTTTTAGGTGAGCAGCAACAGTAGAATCCAACAAACCTAACTTTACGCCGTGAATGACAGCTGCACAAGCACCCGAACCACAGGCCAGTGTTTCACCGACACCGCGCTCATACACACGCAAGTTAATTTCATTGCTACTCAGAATTTGCATAAAACCAATGTTGGCTTGGCTGGGTAATAATTCACTTTGTTGAATCTGTCGTGCGATATTAGCAACATCAATAGCATTAACATCGTCAACCAACAAGACGCAATGCGGATTACCAATTGATAATGCGCCGAGCTCATAACCAGCTATTTGATAAGTGGCGGCTTGCTGGTTTGAGTGCAAGGGAATATCAATGGGTTGAAAGTTGGGCTCACCCATATCTACTTGCACGATATTGTCTTTGTTAATGAATAAGCTCATTAATCCAGCTCTGGTTTCAACATTAATCGGATTATTTGCTGTTAATCCTTTCTCAGTTACAAAGCGTGCAAAGCAACGCGCACCATTGCCACACTGCTCCACCTCAATTCCATCTGCATTGTAAATAACATAGCGAAAATCTACCCCAGGCATGGTGGTAGATTCCACCATCAAAAGCTGATCAAACCCAATGCCAAAATGTCGGTGTGCTAAGGTAACAATCTGCTCAGTGCTTAGAGTAATTGTGCCTGAAGTATTGTCAATCACCATAAAGTCATTGCCCAATCCGTGCATTTTTGTAAAATTAATCATACGCACATTTTAACTGTTAGTTTCTTGTGTGTTTACAAATTAAAGTATCTGCTAAAATTAGCACCTCATTTAATTTGGATTTCATCATGATCACACCTAGCAACATTATTCTTAATAAAGAAAAAACTCTATTTATAATTACATTTGATGGTGTTGATTACCCACTGACTACTGAATATTTAAGAGTTTACTCACCTTCTGCAGAAGTAGTTGGCCATGGTCCTGGGAAAGAAACTCTGCAAGTTGGTAAGGATAAAGTCACCATTACGCGTATTGAGCCAACAGGTAACTACGCAGTTATTTTATTCTTTAGTGATGGTCATGATACCGGTATTTATTCTTGGTCCCATTTACATCATTTAGCTACTAATCATAAGGATCTTTGGCCTGAGTACTTGGCTAGATTAAAAGCGGCAGGACACGCGCATCCTGAACTTTAAAGTTTAAATCCTATGGCATTTTTAAATGCTTTAATTGCCTTTATTGTTACCATTGGCATTTTGGTGACGGTGCATGAATTTGGCCATTTTTGGGTGGCGAAAAAACTCGACATCAAAGTGCTACGCTTTTCAGTGGGCTTTGGAAAAATCTTAAAATCATGGCAAATTGGTGAAACTCAATATACTTTGTGTGCCCTACCCTTGGGTGGCTTTGTCAAGATGCTGGATGAAAATGAAGGCGAGGTTGATCCGAGTGAAAAACACCGAGCCTTTAACACTCAAACTGTTTATAAACGTATTGCTGTCGTTATTGCAGGACCTGCTGCGAACTTCATATTGGCCATTATTATTTACACTGTTATCTTTATCATTGGCACTCATGGCATCAAGCCTATGGTCGGTGTGGTTAAAAATGATAGCATCGCCCAACAGGCTGGGTTAGAAACTGGTGATCAACTGTTAAGCATCAACAAACAAGACACTCCGAGTATTAAAGAATTTTCTTTTGCTTTTATCCGTGCAGCGCAAGCGCCAGAAATGCAGCTTGATGTACGAACAAAAACTGATAATTTAAAAACATTAACACTAGATTTAAAAGAAGATTTTCTAGCCAATCCAGAGCAAGGTGTTGAACAATACTTAGGTTTTGAATTCGCCCTACCAGTACTTCAGCCAATTATTGATCAAGTGATAGAAGCAAGCCCAGCAAGTTTGGCTGGTATCCAATCGGGTGACCAAATACTTAGTGTTAATGATAAGCCGATCAATACTTGGCGTGACTTTGTCTCAGTTATCAAACAGAATGCTGGACAAGCAATGCAATTAAGTATTTTTCGAAATGGTCAAACAATTACGCGTTCGTTAACACCAAGAAATGAAAATGGTATACCTAAGATAGGTGTTAGTGTTGCGGCACCAGAAGGCTATTTAGACGAGTGGCGTATCTTGGTTAAAAAACAACCGATTGATGCATTTTTATCTGCCAATGTTAAAACCTATCAAATCACCATGTTGAATTTAAAAATGATTCAAAAGATGATTTTGGGCGAGACCTCTGTAGATCAAATTAGTGGCCCTATTAGTATTGCCAACTATGCGGGCAAAACAGCAAGTATTGGGTTAATTTCCTTTTTATCCTTTCTGGCATTGATTAGCATTAGCCTAGGATTGCTTAACTTGCTACCCATTCCCTTATTAGATGGCGGGCATTTATTCTTCTATCTGATTGAAATAATAAAAGGATCTCCTGTCAGTCAATTTATTCAACAAATTTTATTAAAATTTGGGGTGTTTGTTATCTTGTCACTAACGGTTTTAGCGCTGTATAATGACTTTTTCCGATTATTATCATAAATTTAAAAATATGAAAAAAAATATCACCAGAAGCTTTTTAATCTTAGGCCTAACGTTGTCTTTATTTGCACAAGCAGCGCCAATTAAAAGTATTGAAATTTTAGGCCTAAATATTGTCTCTAGAGGTACTGTACTAAGTTATTTACCGGTTGAAGTAGGTGATGAATATGGCAAAGATCGGAAGAGCACACGTCTGAACTCCAGTCACAAGCCTATCTCGTATGCCGTCTTCTGCTTGAAAAAAAAAAAAAACAAACAAACAAACAAAAACAAATCAATAAACAAAACACGATCAACTAATAGC
>CALCCK010000038.1 GCA_937899995.1 uncultured Gammaproteobacteria bacterium | reverse complement strand
ACTCCGCTAAACGTTGTCGGTAATATTCCATATAATATTACATCGCCCATATTATTTTGGTTAATAGAGCAGCGTTCCCATTGGAATGAAGCGTATTTTATGGTTCAAAAGGAGATGGCGGATAGACATATTAAAAGAGAATAAGACATGATTCAAATGCAAACAAAACTTCATATTGCGGACAACAGCGGTGGTGTTAAAGCAATGTGTATTAAAGTACTAGGCGGCTCTAAGCGTCGTTATGCCGGTATTGGTGATGTGATTAAGGTCAGTATCAAAGAGGCTTCACCACGCGGTAAAGTTAAAAAGGGTGACGTTTATGATGCCGTTGTTATACGTACGGTACAAGGCGTACGCCGTACTGATGGTTCGCGCATCCGTTTTGATAGCAATGCATGTGTGCTTTTAAATACTAAACTTGAGCCAGTTGGCACGCGTATTTTTGGCCCAGTAACCCGTGAGTTGCGTTCTTCAAAGTTTATGAAGATTGTGTCATTAGCACCAGAGGTACTGTAATGCAAAAGATTAAATTAAACGATGAAGTGATTATTATTGCTGGTAAGGACAAGGGTTCTACTGGTACAGTAACTAAAATCACTAATCTTAAAGTAGTGGTTGAAGGTTTAAATATTGCTAAAAAGCATGTAAAGCCTAATCCAAATGCTGGTGTCACAGGTGGCATTATTGATACAGAAATGCCAATGGCAATTTCAAATGTAGCGATTTACAACGAAAAAACAAAGAAAGCAGACAGAGTCGGTGTTCGCACTGATAAAGACGGCAATAAAGAAAGATTTTTTAAATCAAGCGGCGATTCAATCGTTTGAGCAAGTTAAGGAAAACTAACCGTGCCTAGATTACAAGAACAATATAAAAAAGAAATTTTACCTGCACTACAAAAAGAGCTAGGTTTGACTAACCCGATGCAAGTACCTAAGATCGAAAAGATCACCATTAACATGGGTTTGGGTAGTGCACTAGGTGACAAGAAAATCTTACAAAGCGCATTAGAAGAAATGAGTCTTATTTCTGGTCAGAAACCAATGACCTGTAATGCACGTAAGTCAGTCGCAAGTTTCAAATTAAGAGAAGGCAACCCGATTGGTTGTAAGGTAACCCTACGAAAGGATAAGATGTATGAATTTCTTGATCGTTTGGTGAATATTGCGATCCCGCGTATTCGTGATTTCCGTGGTTTAAACGAAAAATCATTTGATGGTCGTGGTAACTACAATATGGGGTTAACAGAACAAATCGTATTTCCAGAAATTGATTTTGAAAAAGTAACAAGAACTCGTGGTATGGATATTGCTATCACAACTTCTGCTACTAATAATGATGACGCTAAGAAACTATTAGCAATGTTTAATTTCCCATTTAAAGGACAGGAAAATGGCTAAAAAGTCTATGATAAATAGAGACATCAAGCGCACAAAGCTGGTTGCAAAATACCGCACTAAGCGTCTTGAACTAAAGAAAATTATTAAGAGTGTAAGCGCTTCTGATGAAGAACGTTTTCAAGCAAGTATTAAGTTGCAAGCTCTACCACGTGATGCATCACCTACCCGTCAACGTAGTCGTTGTGCTTTAACAGGTCGTCCACATGGTTTCTATCGCAAGTTTGGTCTAGCGAGAACAAAATTAAGAGAGCGCACCATGAATGGTGAAGTGCCAGGTTTATCTAAAGCAAGTTGGTAGGAGGAAAATAATATGAGTATGTCTGATCCAGTTGCTGATATGTTAACCCGCATTCGTAATGCGTACATGGTTGATAAGAAAGAAGTTAATATTCCAGCATCAAATTTAAAGTCTGCAATTGCAAGTGTGATGCAGCAAGAAGGTTACATTGAATCATTTAGTGTTAACGGCGAAGTCGCTGCTAAAACATTAACCATTAAGTTAAAGTACTATGATGGTAAGCCGGTGATTGATTTTTTACAAAGAATCTCTAAGCCAAGTTTACGTGTTTATGTAAAGAGTACTAAAATGCCAAGTGTTATGAATGGCCTAGGTATTGTAATTGTTTCAACACCTAAGGGTGTAATGACTGGTCAAAACGCAGCAGCCGAAAATGTTGGTGGTGAAGTTTTGTGCAGCATTTCTTAATTAGGGAGATATAAGATGTCTAGAATTGCAAAATCACCAATCGAAATTCCATCTGGCGTTGAGGTATCTATTAATGGTACAACCATGTCTGTCAAAGGTAAATTAGGCCAATTACAGATGGATGTTCATCCATCGGTAGTAATAACCAATACTGAAAATGTACTAACATTTAATATTGCTAAGCTTGATAAGAAAGGTCAAAAGAAAGCGTGGGCACAAGCAGGTACAGCAAGAGCTAATACCGCTAATTTGGTTCAAGGCGTCTCAGAAGGCTGGGAAAAGAAATTGACTTTAATCGGTGTTGGTTACCGTGCAAAATCAATGGGTAAAGCACTAGATTTAACCCTAGGTTTTTCACACCCAGTTAAGTATGATTTACCAGAAGGTATTACAGCTGAAACACCTTCACAAACAGAAATTATTGTGAAGGGTATGGACAAGCAGAAAGTAGGACAAGCAGCTGCTGAAATTAGAGCTTATCGTCCGCCAGAGCCTTATAAAGGTAAAGGTGTACGCTACACTGACGAGCATGTTGTTCGTAAAGAAGCTAAAAAGAAATAATATAAGGTATTAAGATATGAAATTGTCTAAAAAACAAGCTCGTTTAAGAAGAGCAACTAAATTTAGAGCAAAGCATGCTACGAGAACTGTAGAGCGATTATGTGTATACAAAACTTCGCAACATATTTATGCACAAATCATTAGTGGTTGTGGCACAAAAACATTGGCATCAGCATCAACTTTGACAGTCAAAGTTAAGAATGGCGGTAACGTTGAAGCAGCATCTATGATTGGTGTCGAAATTGCCAAAGCAGCAAAAAAGGCAAAAGTAACGAAAGTCGCTTTTGATCGCTCTGGCTTTAAGTTTCATGGTCGTGTAAAGGCGTTAGCAGATGCGGCAAGAGACGGCGGATTAGACTTTTAAAAAAATTATAAACATAGGCGACAATAATGGCTGAATATAAGAAAAATAATAATAACGACGATAATGAGTTCATTGAAAAACTGGTTAATATTCGTCGCGTTGTCAAAGTAGTGAAAGGTGGCCGTATTTTTGGCTTCTCAGCACTGGTTGTTGTTGGCGATGGTAATGGTAAAGTAGGTTATGGTACGGGAAAAGCGCGTGAAGTACCTGCCGCAATCCAAAAAGCCACGGACAAAGCGAAAAAAGCAATGAAAAGTGTGCCATTAAAAGATGGTACGCTTTATTACCCTATCACCTCTTGTGTTGGTGCTGCCAATGTTTATATGCAACCTGCATCAGAAGGTACGGGCGTTATTGCCGGCGGCCCAATGCGTAGTGTTTTAGAAGCAGTTGGTGTGCACAATATCTTGGCAAAGTGTAATGGTACGCGTAATCCTATTAGTGTTGTTCGTGCAACTGTTGAAGGTTTAACGTCAATGACATCTCCACAGTCAGTTGCTGCTAAGCGTGGCAAAACTGTTGAGCAAATTACTGGGGAAGCATAATGGCTGAAGAAGATAAGGTAGTAAAAAAAGTAGCAGCTAAGAAGAAACCAGCAGCGAAAAAAGCTGTAGCTAAGAAAAACACAGTTAGCGTAACGCTAGTTAAAAGTTTTCACGGTCGCCTTCCAACACATCGTGCAACGATAACTGGTTTAGGTTTAAAGAGAATCAATCACACAGTTGTGCTAGAAGACACACCTGCAGTGAGAGGCATGATCAACAAAGTATCTTATTTACTTAAGGTAGAAGGTTAGAAATTATGAGTACTATGCAATTAAATACATTGTCACCTGCAGAAGGTGAAAAAAGATCTAGAAAACGTGTTGGCCGTGGTATCGGTAGTGGTTTTGGTAAAACTTGTGGTCGTGGCCACAAGGGTCAAAAAGCTCGCTCAGGTGGTTTTAGCAAAGTTGGTTTTGAAGGTGGTCAAATGCCTTTACAACGTCGTTTACCTAAAGTAGGTTTTTCGTCAAGAGTGTCTATCATTACTTCACAAGTAACCTTATCAGAAATTGACAAGTTAGAAGAAAAAGAGATTACGGTTGATGTGTTAAAGCAACACAACTTAGTGACTAAAAATATTAAGCGTGTTAAAGTCATGCTTTCTGGTGAGATCACTAGAGCAGTTACATTAACCGGCATTAAAGCAACAAAAGGCGCACTTGCCGCAATTGAAGCAGCCAAAGGCTCAGTGAGCGAGTAATTCTATGAGTCAACCACCCTTAGGCCTTTCACAAGATTTAACCAAACGCATCCTTTTCTTATTGGGTGCGTTAATCGTTTTTAGATTGGGTACGCATATTACTATCCCATTTATCTCGACGACTGCGCTAGCCTCACTCGTGCAGGATCAGCAAGGTACGATTTTGGATATGTTTAATATGTTCTCAGGTGGTGCATTAGAGCGTTTATCCATCTTTACTTTGGGCATCATGCCTTATATTTCGGCATCGATTATTATTACGTTAATGACTTCAGTTGTGCCAAAGCTCGAGCAACTTAAAAAAGAAGGTGAAACTGGTAAGCGTAAAATTACACAATACACACGTATGGGTACGGTTGTCTTAGCAGTGTTTCAGTCTTATGGTATTTCAATTGCCCTACAAACACAAAGTGCTGGTGGTGTAGCACTAGTAACGCAAGGCGGCTTTACTTTTAGTTTGGTGACTGTTATTACCTTAACCACAGGTACTTTATTCCTAATGTGGCTAGGTGAACAAATTACTGAAAAAGGTATTGGTAACGGTATTTCGATGATTATTTTTGCCGGTATTGTTTCTGGTTTACCGTCAGCATTAGGTTCGACAATGTCACTCGTATCTACAGGTGAATTGGCCGTTATTCTTGTATTTATCCTATTTGCAATGACTTTATTAGTCACCGCATTTGTGGTGTTTATGGAGCGTGGACAGCGTCGTATCACCGTTAACTATGCTAAGCGTCAGCAAGGCCGTAAGATGGTTGGTGGTCAAAGCTCATACTTACCGTTAAAAATCAACATGGCAGGTGTGATTCCACCAATTTTTGCTTCTAGTATTATTTTATTCCCAGCAACTTTAGGCGGTTGGTTTTCACAATCAGAGGGCATGGGTTGGTTAGCAGATTTAACCGCGAGTATTTCACCGGGGCAACCATTATATGTTTTATTTTATGGTTTAGCGATTGTTTTCTTTACATTCTTCTATACAGCATTAACCTTTGATTCAAAAGACACAGCAGATAATCTGCGTAAGTCAGGTGGTTTTATTCCAGGTATCCGTCCAGGAAAACACTCAGCTGACTACATTGATTCTGTGATGTCTCGATTGACAGCTACTGGTGCTGTTTATATTACAGCTGTTTGTTTATTACCAGAATTTTTAATTTTATATTGGAACGTGCCATTTTATTTTGGTGGCACCAGTTTATTGATCATCGTCGTTGTGGTGATGGATTTTATCGCACAAGCGCAGTCACATTTAATGTCTAATCAATATGAGTCATTAATGAAAAAGGCTGGTTTAAACTAGAAAGAAGGTAGGGATTATGAAAGTAAGAGCATCAGTAAAAAAGATTTGTATCAATTGCAAAATTATCAAGCGTCACGGTGTGGTACGTGTGATTTGTAAAGAACCTCGTCATAAGCAAAGACAAGGTTAATTGAGATTGACATCGAAAGACTCTCAACGTATAATTGCCGGTTTTTCGCGTTTTAATTTTTGTATTGTTTTTCGAGGGGAAAATTGTGCAAATTTGAGAGAAAAAAAATAGGATATAAGGAAAATATAAATGGCTAGAATAGCGGGAATTAACATTCCAACACATAAACACATTGTCATTGGCTTACAGTCAATCTTTGGTATCGGCGACACACGAGCAAAAGCAATTTGTGCAGAGCTTAAAATAGACCCAGCAACCAAGGTTTCTGACATCGCTGAAGATCAGTTGGAACTGATTCGTAGTGCAGTTGCAAAATATGAAATTGAAGGTGACCTTCGTCGTCAAGTAGCAATGGACATTAAGCGTTTAAAAGATTTAGGTTGTTACCGTGGTATCCGCCACAGAAAATCATTACCAGTTCGTGGTCAAAGAACTAAAACAAATGCCAGAACTCGTAAGGGTCCTCGTCGTTTAATTAAATAATCATAGGCAGATATTATGGCACAAGCACCAGCAAAGAAAAAATCAAAAAAAGTCATTACTGACGGTATTGCGCATATTCATGCAACATTTAACAATACCATTGTTATGATTACCGATCGTCACGGAAACGCAGTTTGTTGGGCAACAGCAGGCGGTTCTGGTTTTAGAGGTTCAAGAAAATCAACTCCATTTGCAGCGCAAGTAGCGGCCGGAAATTGTGGTGAAAAAGCTTTGGCTTTCGGCATGAAAAACTTAGATGTTCGTGTTAAAGGTCCTGGTCCTGGTAGAGATTCTGCGATTCGTGGTCTTAATGCGCAAGGTTTAAAAATTCAATCAATCACAGATGTAACGCCAATCCCTCATAACGGTTGTCGTCCTTCTAAGAAACGTAGAGTATAAGGATAAATTATGGCTAGATATACTGGACCTACTTGTAAATTAGCACGTCGCGAAGGCACGGACTTATTTCTTAAAAGTGGTATTAGATCATTAGATTCAAAATGTAAATTAACTCAATTACCTGGTGTTCACGGTGCCAATGCCCGTCGTCAAAAAGGAACTGAGTACGGTTTACAATTACGTGAAAAGCAAAAAGTAAGACGTATTTACGGCATCTTAGAAAAGCAATTCCGTCTTTATTACAAAAAAGCATCACAAAAGAAAGGCTCAACAGGTGAAAACTTATTGTCATTACTTGAGTGTCGTTTAGATAACGTGGTTTACCGTATGGGTTTTGGCGCAACACGTGCTGAGGCTAGACAGTTAGTATCACACAAATCTATTTTGGTAAATGGTTCTATCGTTAACATTCCTTCTTACCAAGTGAGTGCAAATGATGAAATCTCAATTAGAGAAAAGGCTAAAAAACAAAGCCGTATTCAGTTAGCTGTTGAATTAGCTGGGCAATCAGGTCAAGTTGACTGGGTTGATGTCGATAACAAAGCCCTTAAAGGCGTGTTTAAAAATGTTCCTGCTCGTGATGATTTGTCATCAGACATCGCAGAACATTTAATTGTTGAATTGTATTCAAAATAAGGAATTAATTATGCAAGGTAGTGCAAGAGATTTTTTAAAGCCAAAGTTAGTTGAGTCATCAAAAACGGGTACAAATGAATACAGAGTTATTCTTGAACCTTTAGAGAGAGGTTTTGGTTATACGATAGGTAACGCACTTAGAAGAACATTATTATCTTCTATGTCTGGTTCAGCAGTCACTGAAGTGGCAATTGATGGCGTAATGCATGAGTTTTCAACTATTGATGGTGTTCAGGAAGACGTATTAGACATTCTTTTAAACCTTAAAGAAGTATCGGTTGCATTAAATACAGCTGAAACTGCAGAAGTGGTTATCGATAAGAAAGGCCCATGTGAAATCACCGTGGCTGATATTGAAGCAAACAGCACAGATATTACAGCATTCAATGCTGACAAAGTGATTGCCACAGTTAATGCAGGTGGTCATATACGTATGACAATTAAAATTGGCACAGGTATTGGTTATGACACAGCGGTATCACGTGACGATGAAGCATCAACTATTGGTGGCATGCAGTTAGACGCTAGTTTCTCACCAATTAAGCGTGTTAGCTTTACCGTAGAAGCAGCACGTGTTGATCAAAAAGTAAATTTAGACAAGCTAAACATTATTATTGAAACTAACGGTTCGGTTGATGCAGAAGAAGCAATCAAACGTGCGGCAACAATTCTACAAGATCAGCTGTCTTCATTTGTTGAATTAGAGTTGGTTGAAGAAGAGGCCTCATTACCTACTTCTGATGACTTTGATCCACAGTTATTAGCAGCAGTAGATGAGTTAGAACTGACCGTACGTAGTGCAAACTGTTTAAAAGCAGAGCAAATCTACTACATTGGTGACTTAATTCAAAAGTCTGAGCAAGACTTATTGAGAACACCTAACTTAGGTCGCAAGTCATTAAACGAAATTAAAGAAGTGTTAACTGAAAAAGGTCTAGAATTAGGCACAGCCATTGCAAATTGGCCTCCAGTTGACTTAATGAGTGAATAAGGAAATATCATGAGACATAGAAAGTCAGGTAGACAATTAAACCGTAACGCTTCTCACCGTAAAGCGATGTTTCAAAACATGGCGAACTCATTGTTTCTTCATGAAACAATCAGAACAACATTGCCTAAAGCTAAAGAGCTTAGACGTGTAGTTGAGCCATTAATTACCAAAGCGAAAACAGACTCTGTTGCTAATCGTCGTAATGCATTTGCAAAATTACGTGATGATTCTTCAGTATCAAAGTTATTCACTGAGCTGGGTCCGTTCTACAAAGATCGTCCTGGTGGTTACACCCGTATACTTAAAGCCGGTTTCCGTACTGGTGATAAAGCACCAATGGCGATTATTCAATTGGTTGATTTTGATAGCTCTGTTAATGCAGATACCACTGATTCATAAAGGAAAATAAAACATGCCTTCAATTAAAGTAAGAGAGAATGAACCCTTTGATATTGCCCTTAGACGTTTCCGCCGTTCATGCGACAGAGCTGGTGTTATTACCGATATTCGTAAGAAAGAATTTTACGAAAAGCAAACATGGGTTAACAAGCGTATGAAAGCAGCAGCCGTTAAACGTACTCATAAAGAAATGGCTAAAAATCGAGTTTATCGTAAGCGCATGTACTAGAAATTCAATAAAATGCGGTTTATGATTAAACCGCATTTTTGTTATTAACCTTTATAAAGATATTAAAATTATGTCCGATCTTAAAGCACGCATTACTGATGATATGAAGTCAGCAATGAAAGCTAAAGACAAAGAAGCTCTAAAAGCCATTCGTATGATTTTAGGTGCTATCAACCTAAAAGAAGTTGATGATCGCATCAAACTTGATGACACACAAGTATTAACCGTTATTCAAAAAATGGTCAAACAACGCAAAGACTCAATTTCACAATTCAAAGATGCAGGCCGTACTGACTTAGTCGATGTTGAAGAGGAAGAACTCGCCATCATTAATAACTACATGCCAGCACAACTCTCAGAAGCCAAAATTGCCACCGCTGTAGAAAAAGCCATTGCTGATACGGGTGCTACTTCTATGCAAGACATGGGTCAGCTCATGGGTGTGCTTAAAGGTCAGCTAGGTGGCAAAGCTGACATGGGTGTGGTTTCAGGCATCATTAGATCTAAACTATCTTAGATTTTTCTATTATTTTTGGTATATTTTGCCTAAAATTTAGAATCTTTTATAATTAATCCCTAAAAACTCATTAAATTAACTAAAAATTAGAATTTTAGGTTTTTTTCCTATATTTATACTACTTAAATTCCAAAATAGCTTTTTTTTATCACTTTTAGGCTATTTTTAGTGTAATTTCGCCTAAAAGTAGTGATTATTATTGTTTTTTGTTGAAATGTACGTATATTCATTATCTCTTAAATTTTGTTCTATAATAAATCCAATACTTAAGGAGCTGTTATGAATAGATTATTTGTATTATTTGTTTTAATCACTAATATTGCTTTTGCGCAAACACTGCCAGATTATGCTAAAGAATCGCGTTGGGCGAGTTTTATTGAAGACGGCCTAATGGATGGAGATGTGGTTTGGCTAAAAAATTCTGACCGAGAGTTTCTGTCTATCTTTACCGAGTCTGAATCAGATTCAAATAAGGTTGCTATTGTAATGCATGGCTTAGGTGTTCATCCTGATTGGAGTGGCGTTATTCAGCCGTTGCGTGTATCGTTAACTGAGCAAGGGTATCACACTCTTTCTATACAACTGCCGGTACTTGCTAACGGCATTCCAGGGAGTGAATATAAGCCATTATGGGTGGATTCAGATAAACGCATTGCGGCCGCCATCAAATATATTCAAAGTTTAGGGAAGTCATCTGATCTATTAGTTGCACATAGTCACGGAACAAGAATGGCAAGGCACTATCTTGCAGGCAATCCCCAACATCCATTTAAAAAATTTGTTGCAGTTGGCATGACTGGAGCATCTGGGTTACCTGATATTAATATTCCAATTTTAGATCTATATGGCACTAAAGACATAGATTCAGTATTGACAACGGTTAAACAAAGACAAGATGCCTCTAATCACAATACTGGGTATATTCAGAAACAAATACAGGGTGACCATTTCTTTAATGATCAAAATGAGATATTAACAAAGACGGTTGGTGATTGGCTGAAATAATACCATTATTATCGCTAGGTGCTTTTTCAGGGTTTATTGCTGGATTGTTGGGCGTAGGCGGTGGACTTATTATGGTCCCAGCCTTACTATATTTATTAACAGGTGTTATTGATCAGACCATATTAATGCATACGGCTGTAGCTACATCCTTGGCGGTTATTGTATTTACCTCGTTTTCAAGTGTGCGAGCACATCATAAGCACAACGCCATTCATTGGCACAATTTTAAAAAACTCACGCCAATGATTTTATTCGGTGCATTTAGCGGAGCGATGTTCACCAAAATCATGAGCTTCGATTTTATGCGTGTATTTTTTTCTTTTTTTGAATTGAGTGTTGCCATTATTATGTATTTCGGCATTAGCAGTTCAGCTCATGTAGATAGCTTGAGCAAGTGGGTATGGCGTGTAACCGGTTATATCATTGGCTTGGTGTCATCCATTGCGGGTATTGGCGGTGGTACCATGACCACGCCGTTTTTAACCTATAACAAAGTTGATATTAAAAATGCCATTGCTACCTCGGCAGCTGTCGGAATACCGATTGCCATCGCGGGTGCGTTTGGTTTTATTGTGGCAGGTTGGAATATTGAGTCTGCTAGTGGTAGTTTGGGTTTCATTCATACTAAAGCACTAATTAGTATTGTAGCGATGAGTGTATTGTTTGCGCCCTTAGGTGTTAAAGTAACGCACAGCGTTGATGGCAAAAAACTCAAAAAATTCTTTGCGATATTCTTGGCTTTTTTAGGATTGAGCGTTATTGCTTTTTAGTTTTGCCAAGGCGGCACAAGATTGTGCTCAACGTCTAAGTGATCAAGAATACGAGCCACCACAAAATTAACCAAATCCTGAATGCTTTGTGGATTTTGATAAAACGCTGGATTTGCGTCAATAATCGCTACTCCTAATCTAGAAAGCTTGAGCATATTCTCTAAGTGGATGGCTGAATACGGAGTTTCTCTAGGCACTAAGATGAGTTTTTTCTGTTCTTTAATCACCACATCGGCAGCACGATGCATTAGATTGTCAGCCGATCCATGAGCAATGGCTGAGAGTGTGCTCATTGTGCAAGGGCACACTACCATAGCCCGTGGTGGGTTAGAGCCAGAGGCAACTGGCGCTGTCCATTGATTTTTAGAGAACACTTCAATTTGGCCATCTTTAGCATCTAAATATTGAGTGAGATTTTTTTCAATGACCTTAGTGTCGCTACCTAAGTTTAAATCGGTTTCCATAGCGATCACGGTATTGGCCGCTTGTGAAATCATCACATAGATTTTCTCTTGAGATTTAACCAATTCTTTGAGTAGGGTAAGGGCGTAAGGCATGCCAGATGCACCAGTAAGGGCAATTGCAATCGGTTTCACTTGTAATCTCCAGAGTGTAGTTTGTTAATTATTTTTTCAAAAATATTGTCAAAGTTGCCATTTGACATGACCACCAAGTGTCCTTGATTAATTTGGGTTAGTTGATTGACGATATCATCAACAGATTCAAACAAACAATCAGTATCAAATAATGCGTCAATATCCCAGTCGGTATTCTGAGGTCTTAGTATCAGTACTTGGTTGGCATCGGTAAGCGCATCAACTAAGCTTTGTTGGTGAAAGCCTGATCTCATGGTGTTGGATCTAAGCTCTACAATAGCGATAATGGGCTCTTTTTTCACCTTGGCGCGCAAGCCTGACAGTGTGGTTTTGATCGCTGTTGGATGGTGAGCAAAATCATCATAAAGGGTGATTTTGTCAGTTTGGTGTTTGATTTCTAAGCGACGTTTTATGCCTTTAAATGTATTCAGTGCCTCGCAAGCCACATCAAAGGCAACACCAACATGGTGAGCAGCATAAATGGCAGACAAAGCGTTTTGCATGTTGTGCTCTCCAAGTAGATGCCAATTAACCGTGGCACCTTCAACATCAAAATGACTGCCTGTTTTGGTTGTGGTTAGTTGCTGAGCAGACAAGGCCTGCTCATTAGACCAAAGTCCTTGCTCGAGCACTTCGTCAATCGCTTGTGTGTTGTATGGGTGAATAATTAACCCATCATTTGGCACAGTACGAATCAAATGATGGAATTGTTTTTGAATGTCTTTGAGCGAATCAAAGATATCAGCGTGATCAAATTCAAGATTATTAATGACTAAAGTTTTTGGGTGATAATGCACAAACTTTGAGCGCTTATCAAAAAAAGCGGTGTCATATTCATCGGCTTCAATCACAAAGAAGTTTGAATCGGTGAGTCGTGATGACACGCCAAAATCTTCAACCACACCACCAATTAAAAAACTGGGGTTATAACCTGTGTATTCTAAGATGTAAGCAAGCATACTCGCTGTAGTGGTTTTACCATGGGTGCCTGATACTGCTAATACCCACTTATTACGTAATACGTTTTCACTCAGCCATTGTGCGCCCGAGGTATAGGCATATTGTTTGCTTAAGACTTCTTCAACACAAGTATTGCCACGCGATAGCGCATTGCCAATAATAAAGACATCGGCTTTGGGCATGTCAGCCAGATCGTAGTCATCAGTGTAGTTAATGTTTTGTTCACCCAATTGTGTACTCATCGGCGGGTACACTCCTTGATCTTGGCCAGTGACTTTGTGGCCGAGTTGTTTTGCAATTAGCGCCAGTGATCCCATGAATGTGCCAGCAATGCCTAAGATGTGTATGTGCATTGTTATTTAGCTTGGAATTGTAATGAAGCAGAGTTAATACAATAACGCTGTCCTGTTGGCGCAGGGCCATCAGGAAATACATGACCAAGGTGAGCGCCACAGTTTTTGCATCTGACTTCTACGCGCGTCATACCATGCGCGTTATCTTCGATTGAAGACACACTATCAGCCTCGGCAATGTCATAAAAACTAGGCCAGCCAGTGCCAGAGTCAAACTTAGTGTCGGATGAAAACAGTACTTGATTACAACAAATACAAGTGTAATCACCATCTTCATGATGATTGACATATTGACCAGTAAACGGCGCTTCCGTACCGCACTGCTGAGTGACTTTAAACTGTTCTGGCGTTAATTTAGATAAATCCATTCGTGTATTATATGGGCATTTAAACCATTCTTCTTCACAACCATGAAAAAGTATTTAGTTGGCGGTGCAGTTCGTGATCGCTTATTAGGCATTGCCAGCGACAACACCGAGAAAGACTGGGTGGTAGTAGGCTCATCAGTTGCGGAAATGTTAGATTTAGGTTATCGTCAAGTAGGTAAGGAATTCCCTGTCTTTTTGCATCCAGGTACGCAAGAAGAATATGCGCTTGCTAGGTTGGAACGAAAAGTTGGTAAAGGCTATAAAGGCTTTGAATTTGATACATCACAACAGGTAACTTTAGAACAAGATCTGTCACGCCGTGATCTCACCATTAATGCAATAGCTGAAAAAAATGGCGAATTAATTGATCCATTTAACGGCCAAGAAGACTTAAACAATGGCTTGCTAAAGCATGTATCTGACGCTTTTAGCGAAGACCCTGTGCGTGTGTTGCGTGTGGCACGATTTGCCGCACGGTTTAAGGTATTTGGCTTTAAAGTGGCGCACTCAACGCATCGACTGATGAAAGACATGGTTACCTCAGGCGAGGTGGATGCACTCACACCTGAGCGTGTATTTAAAGAGCTTGAAAAGGCGTTGTCTTATGAGACACCTTCGGCTTTTTTTAAGGTGTTGTCAGCTTGTGGTGCCGATGCAAGGGTTTTCCCAATGTTGAGTAATAGTGCCCACACAACACATGATAATGAATTTGAATTTTTAGACCGCCTAGATACCAACAACCCAGTGATTAAATTTTCTGTTTGGTTACATGATGAGAGTGTCGATACCATTGAACAATTATGTCAGCATATTAAATGCCCTAAAGAATATACACAGCTTGCCACACTCACGAGCCAGTGGCGAGTAATTGCTGACCAACTAGAACAACAAAATGCAGAAAGTGTGCTGACATTTTTTAACCGAACCGATGCACTAAGACGTAAACAACGCTTTGAGCAGTTACTCGCAATATTTGTTTTACTGGGTATTAAGGTTGAGCCGATAAAGCAACTGCGTGACCAGCTTAATGACATTGATATCGCTAGTCTTGATAAAAGCAATATTGCTGAGGCGATTCATAATAAGAAATTGTCAATTATTGAGTTATTTTATAACTCGACAAAGTGAATCGTATTCACAATATTCACAAGCGCCTTTAGTCGGTAGCACTTCGGCATTACCTTGTTGATAATCTAGGCTAGTTTGGTCTAATTGTTGTTGCCAAAGTTTGAGTTGCTCATCCCAATCGGCACAAGATTTTTGTTGGGAGGTTTTCTTTGGTAAAGAGTCTTTATCTCTGGCCAAGCCAGTGTAACTGATTTTATCTGCTGCTGGTTTGATAAAGGCAATACCATCAGCTAAATTGGTAGTGGCATAAATAGGCAGTTGTGGCTCTTTGATCGGATCACCACACCAAGGGTTGCTTGGCAAGTTGCCGGTTTTGTAATCAAAGATAATGCGATCACCGTTGTCCATTTCATCAACACGATCAAGGCGTGTGCTAAAGTGTAAACCAGCAACATTGGCTTCGATGGTTTGTTCGGTGGCAATCACTCTAAAGGCATCACGTTGTTTTTCGGTAGCGATAAATTTATGAATTAATTGTTGTAATCGATCGCGCTCTATTTGGGCAAAGCCAGAGCGCTGATAACGCTTTAATTCATGCTGGATGGCGGTGTCGATCAGCTGGTTTAATGCATCTTTACTATAGGCTACTAAATCAGCAGAAGATTGCGCTTGTTGGTAAATAGATTCCAGTACTTTGTGCACTACATCCCCTTGCTCTGCACGATTGAGGCCAAGATGTGGCGCGTCAAATTTTTTGATATTAAGGCGATGAGCAAAGCCTTTAAAGGCGCAAGCCATTTGGTCTTTTAAAATGCCCACACCGCCACTCACTTGCTTGTTGGCCAATGGCGTGGCTTGAGTATCGTTAATGGTTTCAAATAGAGCAGGATGATCCTGGTGTTCAGGTGTTTCAATTTCGTTATTAAAACTCAGTAGGGGTGATCCATGTTGCTCGTTCTCAAAATGGGTTTTGGCATAAGAGAAATTTACTTGATCAGATAAATTGATTAAGTTGTTCAACGTGTCTTGAGCGTCTTTGGTAACTAGCTCAAAGTTACTATGAGGAATTTGATGTCGTGCAGCAATGTCGTTAGGGATGAAACGCGGAACATTAAGTGCTGCTGGCAAGAAATCGTCCGTCATGCCGAGTACCCAGGCTTCATCAAAATACAAGCCTTCTGCTTCTAAACTGCCGAGTATTTGAATTGGCGTTTTAGCAGATTGCGCCTGGAAAATCACTTGCGATAACCAAGTTTGTAAATCAGCAATGGCTTGCGACGCAACAACTTTATCGGTGATTTGGGCTAGTTGATTTAATCCTAAGCTGGTTTGTTGATATTTGTTAAATAATTGGTATTCAACACTGGATAGAGTTCTGTCTGTTGCAAAGCCCCAAATTTGTAGATGCGTGTTAAAGTTCAGTAACCATTGATCGTGTTTTTGTTGGCCACTAGCGGCTTTCGAGCTAATACCATTAATGAGCATTTCTAATAAAGGGGTTCTAGTTAGATGTGGATTAAGCTGATTTAATTTAAAGTGTGCTTGTGACCAAGATAAAACTTGGTTTGCCAATAATGCTCGGCTTGATCGCTCAGCCTGAGCGTGAGCAATGTAGGGTGAAGTGATAACGGCGTTAAAGGTCTCGGTACTAATACAATTACTTTGTAGTTGCTGAGACAGTTGTAACACCCATAGTAAATGTCTAATAAATGGGTAGTCAGTCAGTGGCAAGCCCAAGGAAATGTTGTACGCTTTTTGCCCAGTGCCAATCAGCACATCGTCGAACACTTGATCAAAAATTGATTTGATTTGATGGTGCTCGCTGTTGAGTTGTGGGCTAACAATGGCAATGTGTTTTTCTGGGTGTTTGCTGTGCAAATCTTTGGCCCAATTGGCAACATGAAAAATTTCATCAAACGTTGTGTTAAAGATTTGGTTACTGCTGTGTGAATTTGGCTGATTTGCGCTTAATATTTGATGACCAACATTAACAAACAAGAGTGATTGCTCAGGTGTGAGCGTTTTAAATCCGTAAAGATAGGGCTGACTAATTTCACGATCACGATTTAGGATGAGTTTGGATAGATCGTTCACATCAAGCACATCAAGCTCAAGTTTAGTTTGTTGATAACCCAGCATCCAAGCACTGAATAACTCACAATTTTGATGATGTGAATCAAGTAATTGAGTGTCGTTGATTAAGTGCGCATGGCAATAATCAATATTTTTTACTACTTCGTCTAGTAAGCGAGTATCAACCACTTGGCCTAAGCGTGTCATGGATTGAGCGATGAGTGTTCTGGATTCGATGGCTGAAATAAGACGCTTGGACGAGTTGGGATTAATCTCTTTCCAGGTGTGTTGTAGATATTGTTTCCAAGAAAAAGTCTGAGGTAGTACTGAGGTGCCGCGTTGCAGACCCCAAGTTTTTTTAAAAGCTAAGACTTGTCGGTTGTTAGCCAGGACAATGCTGTCTTGGGCGGTGAGTGATGCTAGATTGGCATTAATCCACATAGCCAAAGAAAGTATCGAGTCGACTCCAAATTGTCTTTAGGCCTTGTTTTTTTAAACTAGAAAAAAGCTGCACCTCAACATAAGGGTATGGCTCGATAGCGCGTTTGACTTTTAGTAGTGCATTGCTCGTTGCACCTTTTTTAAGCTTGTCTGATTTGGTTAGTAAAATTTGTGTGGGTAAGTTGATACTGACACACCAGTCCAACATCATTTGATCAAATTTTGTGAGTGGACGACGTACGTCCATCACTAAAACTGCACCTGCTAAGCAACGACGTTTTTCAAAATATTCACTCATGTCAATGTGCCATTGTCGTTTAATGCGCTCAGGCACTTTGGCGTAACCATAGCCCGGCAAGTCAACCAAACGACGGTTTTCATCTAATTCAAAAAATACCAGATGTTGTGTCCTACCAGGTGTACGAGACACTTTAGCTAATTTATTTTGTAAAGTTAACGTGTTAATGGCGCTTGATTTTCCGGCGTTAGAACGTCCGGCAAAAATTACTTCATAACCTTGATCTTCTGGGCAGCTCTTGAGAGATGGGCAGGAAAGTACAAATTTAGCTTGATGATAGACAGTGCTCATGAGGGTTGCTTGGATACGTTTTAAATTTACGGTGTTTATTCTACCGTGAAATCTTGTAAATAAATTAGCTTAGCGCATTAACAAGTGGTTTGACAGTTGGAAAAAAACGACAAAATGCTCTTTTTTTGAAAAAAACAGGTATAATTGACTTCTCTTGGTATTTTATTATCATTAGTTTAAAATAATTTATTAATTTTTAAAAAGGAGAAAGCAATGAAAAAGATTTTATTAGCAGCAGCAATTGTATTAACAGTTGGTTCAGTTCAAGCAAACCCGTATATGGCATTAGGTTGTGTTGGTTGTCACGGTGTTAACGGTGCAGGCGCAAGTGCTCCAGCATTAGCAGGTAAAGATGCTGCATGGATTGTTAAGCAATTAAAAGATTTTCAGTCGGGTGCGCGTAAGAATGCAACAATGAATGCTATGGCTGGTATGGCCGCAGGTCAAGAGCAAGCAATCGCTGATTTCTTAGCTTCAAAATAATTTTAATTGCGGCTACAGCTGTAATAAATTATTTATAGGGTTTAGTTGTCAAATCCTATATTATGATAAGCCGATATTGAGTATAATATCGGCTTATTTTTTTGTAAAAAGGAAACACACATGAATAAATTAACGCTTATTTTTACTGCGACACTTATCTTAATTTCAACTCATACATTCGCCGCAGGTGATGCAGCTCTTGGTCAGGTCAAGTCGGCAACTTGTATTGGTTGTCATGGCGTAAACGGTAATTCGGTGGTGCCAAGCTTTCCAAAGCTAGCAGGCCAAAGTGAAGATTATTTATTCAAGCAGTTGCAAGATTTTAAATCAGGTGCACGTGTTGATGGCATGATGGAAGGTATTGTCGCTCCATTAACAGATGAAGATATGGCTAATTTAGCCGCTTATTATGCTGCACAAACAGTTTCTCAAGGTGTGGCTAAAAAAGATGCCAATATTGTTTTGGGTCAAAAAATTTATCGTGGTGGTAAGAAAGAAACTGGTGTGACTGCTTGTATGGCTTGTCATGGACCGCAAGGAAGAGGCATTCCAGCTGCGGGTTTCCCGGCATTATCTTCACAACATGCAACTTACGTATCTAAGCAGCTTAAGTTGTTTCGTCAAGATTCGATTAATGCTCAAACAGGTGCAAGCAACCCAAGTAGAACTAACGATTATGAAGGTATGATGATTAACTTTACCAAGAGCTTAACCAACCTAGAAATTGATGCAGTTTCTGAATACATCGCTGGTCTACATTAAAACTTTACTTTTAATATTTTTTAATCTTTAAGAGTTAAAAAAAGGCAGTTTTAACTGCCTTTTTTTTGTACATGAAAATACTACTCTATCAGGTATAATTTATTCTTTTTTTAAGCACAATATCGGATTTATAACAAATGAAAACTTCACTAAAAACATTAGATGGCCTTAAGAGATCATTAACGGTTAAATTGCCTACAGATATCTTTAAACAGAAAACAGATGCAGTTTTGCAAAAAATGGCCTCACAAGTGACAATTGATGGCTTTAGAAAGGGCAAGGTGCCTTTGACTATTTTGCGTAAGCAGTTTGGCGATAACGCAACTTCAGATGCGGTGAATGATATTGTTAATGAAACGCTGGTTGATGCACTGGCTGATGTAAAAGTAACGCCAGCAGCACGACCAACCATCACTAATATAGACTCAAAAGACAAAGACGATTTCTCTTACACAGTTGAATTTGAAGTTTATCCTAAGGTTAAAGTGGCTGATTTTTCTAAGTTAAAAATCGAGCAAACTAAAGTAAAAATTACCAAAGCAGATGAAGAAAAAACCTTAGAGGGTTTAATCACTCAATCAACTGAGTATAAGTCTGTTAAACGAAAATCTAAAGATGGAGACCAAGTAACGATTGACTTTGAAGGTATTATGGATGGCAAAGTATTCGATGGTGGTAAATCAACTGATTTTCAGTTGATATTGGGTAAGGGCTCCATGATTAAAGGTTTTGAAGATGGTCTAACTGATGTTGCGGCGGGAAAATCAATCAGCTTGGATTTAACTTTCCCTAAAGATTATGACGCACCACAGTTAGCAGGCAAACAAGTGACTTTTGAAATCACTGTGACAGATGTGGCCTCCTCTAAAGCACCAAAATTAGACAATAAGTTTGCTGAAAAGTTTGGTGAAAAAGACATGGATGCGTTGAAAAAGGGTACGAAAGAGCAAATGCGTGTTGAGATTGACAACCGTCTTGCAGATATGAATAAAAATGCAATTTTTGATGCGTTATTAGCGGCTAATGACTTTATTGTACCACAAGCCAGTATTGATAATGAAGCGCGTAACTTACTTCAAGAAATGCAAGAACGTATGCAGCAACAAGGTATGCAGCCTCAGGGCGACTTAGAGGCTTCTGCATTCAATACAGAAGGCGAGCGTCGTGTTAAGTTGGGCCTACTGATTGGTGAAATTGCGAGCGATAATAAGCTCACTGCAAGTAAAGAACAGCTTGATGCTAAGTTAGAAGAAATGTCACAGATGTATGGCGAAAATGCGCAACAAATGATAGACTACTACAATGAGGATCCAACCAGATTGACTCATGTTGAGTTATTAGTGGTTGAAAAAATGGTGCAAGATGTTGTTTTAGAAAAGGCAGATATCACCGTTAAAAATAAAAAGTTTCAGGAAGTTGCACTGATACAGCGAGCATAAATGACAATTCAGAACTTAAATCAAATCCCAATGGTGGTGGAGCAATCTGCCCGAGGTGAACGCGCTTATGATATTTATTCGCGCCTTTTAAAAGAGCGTGTTATTTTCTTAGTAGGTCCTATTGAAGATTACATGGCCAATGTGATTGTGGCTCAATTGTTATTTTTAGAGTCTGAAAACCCAGATAAAGACATTCATTTATATATTAATTCACCAGGTGGGTCGGTTTCTGCAGGTTTGGCAATCTATGACACCATGCAGTTTATCAAGCCTGATGTTTCTACTTTATGTATTGGCCAGGCAGCGAGTATGGGTGCCTTGTTGTTAACAGCGGGTGCTAAAGGTAAACGTTTTGCTTTGCCACACGCAACATGTATGATCCACCAGCCTTTGGGTGGCTTTTCAGGTCAAGCCAGTGATATTGACATTCACGCAAAAGAGATTTTAAAAGTAAGAGAAAAACTCAATTTGATTTTAAAATCCCATACAGGGCAAAGCATTAAAACCATTCAAAAAGACACAGACAGAGATAACTTTATGTCAGCTTCTGAAGCCGAAAAATACGGCTTAATTGATAAGGTACTTAAAAAACGCTAAGGCGTCTTAACCCATGGCAGCAGATATCGAAGAATTAAATTGTTCATTTTGTGGCAAAGCTAAAGCTGAGGTCGATCGCTTAATTGCAGGCCCTGGTGTTTACATTTGTAACGAATGTATTGAATCATGCCATGATTTAATACAAGAACAAGCACGTAATGAAATTACAGATACCCATCAAGAATGGGATTACACGCCTAAAGAATTATTAGATTTTTTAAATGATTACGTGATTGGCCAAGACCACGCTAAGAAAGTACTTTCTGTTGCGGTTTATAACCATTACAAACGTTTACAAAGTGGCTATGTATCGAATGGTGTTGAATTAGATAAGTCTAATATCTTGATGATTGGTCCAACTGGCTCAGGTAAGACGTTATTAGCGCAAACACTAGCACGTATCTTAGACGTGCCGTTCACGATTGCCGACGCAACAACACTAACTGAAGCAGGATATGTGGGTGATGATGTTGAAAATGTGATTAAAAGTTTATTGTCAAAATGTGATTTTGATGCAGACCGTGCAGAGCGCGGTATTATCTTTATTGATGAAATTGATAAAATTTCACGTCGTTCTGATTCACCTTCTATCACACGTGATGTTTCCGGTGAGGGTGTGCAGCAAGCTATGCTTAAGTTAATTGAAGGCACAGTAGCTTCAGTACCACCTCAGGGTGGACGAAAACATCCTAACCAAGAAACTATTGATGTAGACACTTCAAAGATTTTATTTATTTGTGGCGGTGCGTTTGATGGTTTAGATAAAATTATTGGAAGACGAGTTGAAAGTTCGACTGGTATCGGGTTTTCTGCTGAAGTAAAAGACCAAAGTAAAGAAAAAACACTAACAGATTTGTTTGACTTGATTGAACCAGAAGATCTAATTAAGTATGGCTTGATTCCAGAATTGGTCGGTCGTTTACCAGTGCAAACAGCATTAGGAGAATTAGATGAAGACGCTTTAATCCAGATCTTAATAGAGCCTAAAAATTCAGTGGTTAAACAGTTCCAAGAAGTGTTTTTAATGGAAGGTGTTAAATTAACCTTTAGAAAGCCAGCTTTATCGGCGATTGCTAAGTTAGCCATTAAACGTAAAACAGGCGCTCGAGGCCTGCGCTCTATTCTTGAAGACCTGTTATTAGATACAATGTTTGAATTGCCATCATTAGACGATGTTAACGAAGTGGTGATTGACAAAGCAGTGGTTGAGAAGAAAAAAACACCGTTAATGGTGTATCGATCAGCCAAGATATCCAAAAAAGCCAGCTAAATAGCTTGGCCTAGATAAAAACAATTGGAATTATTTGATCGTCAAAAAGCCACAGTTGGTCAGGGCGAACGAACACTGCTGGTCTATGTAGAATTACCCAATAATCGACACGTTCATAACGGTATGGATGAGCTCGAAGAGCTAGCTAAGTCTTCAGGTTTAGCTGTTATAAAAAACCTTAAAGTCTCGCGTAATTTTGCCAGTGCTAAATATTTTATTGGTTCTGGCAAGGTAGAAGAGCTAGCAGAATTAGTTAAAGAGCTAGAGTTGGATTTGGTTATATTTTCGATTGAACTATCTCCTTCCCAAGAACGAAACTTAGAAAAATCACTCGAATGTCAGGTGATGGATCGTACCGGTTTAATTCTAGACATCTTTTCATTGAGAGCCCGATCTTTTGAGGGTAAATTACAAGTCGAATTAGCCCAGCTTCGCCATTTGTCTACAAGACTGGTTAGGGGTTGGACACACCTTGAGCGTCAAAAAGGTGGTATCGGTTTGCGCGGACCAGGTGAAACCCAATTAGAAACCGACAAACGATTAATCGCTGTGCGCATCAAGAACATTAGCAAACGTTTAGATAAAGTACACAAACAACGCGATTTAGGTCGTAAATCTCGCATTAAAGATCGGAAGAGCACACGTCTGAACTCCAGTCACAAGCCTATCTCGTATGCCGTCTTCTGCTTGAAAAAAAAAAAGAAAAAAACAATACAAATAAAAAAAAAAAAAAAAGAACATAACACGACAACGCTCC
>CALCCK010000037.1 GCA_937899995.1 uncultured Gammaproteobacteria bacterium | reverse complement strand
TATCTAGTCTGGTACTTTGACATGTCATGTGCTGTTTCCAGTGCTCCTCTTATCTCTTTTCTTCTTTTTTCTTTTTTTCTTTTTTTTCTCTTCTCTTTTCTTTTTCTTTTTTTTTTTTTAATGATACGGCGACCACCGAGATCTACACTCTTTCCCTACACGACGCTCTTCCGATCTAGAACATTAGCAAACGTTTAGATAAAGTACACAAACAACGCGATTTAGGTCGTAAATCTCGCATTAAGAGTGAATTACCCATGATTGCTTTGGCAGGTTATACCAACGCTGGAAAATCTACTTTATTCAACACCATTACGCAAGCTGAAGTATTTACTGATGACCAGCTATTTGCCACATTAGATTCAACAATTCGACGAGTAATTTTGCCAGCCTCAGGCGAAGCAGTGATTGCTGATACAGTAGGCTTTATCCAAGACCTACCGCATGACTTAGTGGCGGCTTTTAAATCAACCTTAGAAGAAACTCGACAATCAAATGTATTGCTACATGTGGTGGATGCTTCGGATGAATATAATCCGGAAAAAATTGACCAGGTTGAGGACATTATTTTTGAAATCGGTGCCGCTAAAATCCCTACAATTTTGGTAATGAACAAGATTGATTGTTTGCCTGATTTTGAGCCAAGAATGGATCGTGATAAAGACGGTAGAATCTATCGTGTATGGATTTCAGCACAAGCAGGTACGGGCATTGATTTTCTTTATCAAGCATTAGCAGAACAGCTTAGTGGTATGATGACACATGCCAAAATACAACTGGATGTACAATCGGCTTATATTCGTAGTGAAATTTATAATATAGGCTATATCCACAATGAGAAGGTGGATGATTTTGGTGCTTGGGTACTTGAAATTAATGTGACAAACCACTATCTATCTAAATTATTAAACAAACAAGGTGTTGAATTGTTATGGGAACAGAAGCCACAACAGAAGTAATTGACCTAACCCAGGAGCGAGTGCCTTTATTGCCTTTGCGCGATGTGGTAGTTTTCCCACATACAGTGATGCCACTTTTTGTCGGCAGAAAATCCTCTGTTAATGCGATTACTCAAGCAATGGGCACCAATAAATACATCTTTTTAGTGGCACAAAAAGATGAAAAGACTGAAAACCCTAATAATGACGATTTACATCAAGTAGGTACCTTAGCAACAATCTTACAAATGTTAAAGCTGCCCGATGGCACGATTAAAGTTTTGGTTGAAGGCGTTAAACGTGCGAAGATTGATCAATTTTTTGAAGCGGATGGCTACACCGAAGTTTTAGTTAGTGAATTTAACCTAGAATCTAGTGAAAATATTGAAGTCAAGGCGATGATGCGCGTGGCATTAGATAGTTTTGAATCTTATATTAGACTTAATAAAAAAATACCTGAAGAGGTATTTAAAGTGTTGCAAGATATTTCGGATGTTGAGCGTTTTAGTGATGTCATTATTGCCAATTTAAATCTTAAGCTTAATGAAAAACAATCCCTGCTTGAGGGTGATCACGCTAAAGATAGATTAGATAAGGTCTTGGCGGTTCTTCAAGGTGAAATCGATGTACTCAGTGCTGAAAAGAAAATTCAATCTCGTGTGCGCAAGCAAATGGAGTCTAATCAGAGAGACTACTATTTGAATGAGCAAATGAAATCGATCCAAAAAGAATTGGGCCAGGCTGAAGACGAAAATGAAATTGAGGATTTACAAGTAAGGATCAACAAAGCAAAAATGCCTAAAGTGGTTAAAACCAAAGCAGAATCTGAGCTGAAAAAACTTTCTCGCATGTCTTCTCAATCATCAGATGCTTCTATTATTCGCACCTATATTGAAAACTTATGTGATGTGCCGTGGAAAAAACAAACACGCATTAACAAAGACCTAGATAAGGCGCAAAAAATCTTAGATGATGATCATTACGGTTTAAATAAAGTCAAGGAACGCATTTTAGAGCACCTGGCTGTACAAACACGCGTCACCCATAATAAAGCCAATATTTTATGCCTTGTTGGTCCTCCTGGTGTGGGTAAAACCTCATTGGGTGAGTCGATTGCCAAAGCGGTTAATCGTAAGTATGTGCGTATGTCCCTAGGTGGTGTGCGTGATGAGGCTGAAATTCGTGGTCATAGACGTACTTATATTGGCGCAATGCCGGGTTCTATCGTGCAAAAAATGCAAAAAGTAAAGGTTATCAACCCGCTATTTTTGCTTGATGAAATTGAAAAAATGGCCAGTGATTACCGAGGCGATCCATCTTCAGCTATGCTAGAAGTGCTAGACCCTGAACAAAACCACACATTTAATGATCATTATCTAGAGGTTGATTATGATCTTTCTCAAGTGATGTTCGTAGCAACAGCTAATTCACTTGATTTACCTCGGCCATTGTTAGACCGTATGGAAATTATAGAATTATCAGGTTACACTGAAGATGAAAAAGTACAAATTGCTAAGCGTCATTTAGTCGCAAAGGCGATGGAAAATAATGGCGTCAAGTCGAGCGAGATTGATTTTAAAGATTCGGCTATTTTAGATATTATTCGTTATTACACACGCGAGGCGGGCGTGCGTAGTTTGAGCCGTACTATTAGTACGATTTGCCGTAAAGTGGTGAAGGAAGTTGTACTTAAAAAACGCAAAAGTCGTGCCATTATCAATGCTAAAAGTTTACCAAAATATTTGGGTATAAAAAAATTCCGCTACGGCCTAGCAGAAGAGCATAACCAAGTGGGTGAAGTCACAGGCTTGGCATGGACATCAGTTGGAGGTGATTTGCTGACTATTGAGGCCACTGCTTACAAAGGCAAAGGTAAACTTAAATACACTGGTCAATTGGGTGATGTGATGAAAGAGTCGATTCAAGCAGCGATGAGTGTGACCCGCAGACGAGCAAAAGAGCTAAATATTGCTGATGATTTTCATGAGAAGCTTGATATTCATATTCACGTACCTGATGGCTCAACTCCTAAAGATGGGCCAAGCGCCGGTGCAGCAATGTGTACGGCATTGGTATCTGTGTTAACAGGGCGTAAAGTCAAAGCCGATGTAGCCATGACAGGTGAGATTACACTTCGAGGGGAGATTACACCCATTGGCGGCCTGAAAGAAAAAATGCTAGCTGCTTTACGTGGTGGTATTAAAACAGTGATTATTCCTGAAGACAACGAACGTGAGTTATCTGAAGTACCGGATAAAATCAAGGGCAAGCTTAATGTGATTAAAGTTAAATGGATCGACGAAGTGTTGGATATTGCTTTAGAAAAATAATTAGTTAATAAAAAAGGCGCTTTAAGCGCCTTTTTTATTGAATGGCAAGGATTAATTAAGGTCTAATGTAAGAGTAACCTTGCTGTTGTAATTCACCAATACGAACCACACCTGAAGGGATGATGCCAACACCATCAGTTAATTTTGGAAATGCACCTTTCTTTTTCTTAATACCATTCATGGTATTTTGACAAGCGCTAAAAGCAACATTGTTCATCGCCATTTTTTCAACACGTGCTGAATTTTTGCTTTTTGTTGTTAAGATGCCTAAGCCTGGACCATAGGCAACAATTTCAATATCGACTTTGTCCACGCCATAATATTTTTGCAAGTTAGCCGCGTTATTTAAGACGATTTTTTGTGTTCTAGCGTCATCAGTACTAATTTGAATGACGTATTTTGGATTGGCCGCTTGTGCATTTAGTGTGAGCAATGCGAACGTCGCAATACTTATTAGTATTTTTTTCATTATATTTCCCCGTAAGTTTAAAAGTATCTTTTTAATAAAGATAAATCCATATTACGTTTTAATTTAATGTAAAGATATTATGGTTTTCCATATTTAAGCTAACTATTACGGTTTTCCACATTTTTTTTATTATTTTTGGTAATAAGAGCATAGTAAAAACCATCGAATTCGGCATCAGGTAGTTGTTGCCTGCCAATGACTGTTTTAATGCCCCAATCTAAGTCAATTTTAATTTCACTAGCGTCGTCATGACTGTAAAGAAAGTCAGCGATTTGGAATTCATTTTCAGCTTTTAGAATAGAGCAGGTTGCGTAAAGCAGAGTGCCGCCAGGTTTTAGCATTTGCCACAAATTATCCAAAATTTGAGCTTGCAGCTCAACCAGGGCAGTAATATCTTTAGGCTTTCTAAGTAACTTTATGTCGGGATGACGGCGAATCACACCGGTGGCCGAGCAAGGGGCATCGAGCAGGATTTTGTCAAAGTGTTTTCCATTCCACCAGTCTTGTTGCTGGGCATTGCCTTGAATAATTTCTATATTGTTAATGTTAAAGCGCTGTACATTTTGCTTGACTCTCTCCAATCTTTGTTCGTCACTGTCTAAGGCAATAATGTTGGATTCTGGTGCTAATTCACTAAGATGGGTACTCTTACCACCGGGGGCACTACAAGCATCGAGAATAAGATCAGTATTTTGTGGATCTAATAAGGATGCAGATAATTGTGGTGAGGCATCTTGAACGTAGCATGATCCGGTTTCAAAATCAGGTAAATCATAAACACTCACTGGCTTGTCTAAAACCAAAGCTTGAGGTGCAACATTTAAAGGCTTACTGGTAATGCCTGCTTGATCTAATGATTGCCGATAATCCGCTATTGGGTATTTCGGATGTACGCGAATCGTCATTGGCGCCTGAATATTATTTTGGCTAAAAATCTGTTCAAAATCGTTCGGATAATTTTGTTTTATTTTTTTTACCATCCAGGTAGGATGTGAATAATGCGTTTGTGCTAATAGCTTTTCTTTGTTACGATCAATTTGTCTTAAAATAGCGTTGATCAGGCCTTTAGCCCAATCTTTATCAAGATCAATTGCCACATTAACGGTTTCAAAAACACTAGCATGACTGGCTACATTTGAATGTAATATTTGATAAGCACCCAATAGCATCAAACAGTGAATATCAAGATCTTCCTTTTTTAAAGAATGATCAAGCAGATCGGTAACGATATCATTTAGCTGATGATAAAAACGAATGGTGCCAAATACTAACGACTTGGCTAAAGCATCATCTGGGTCTGGGTAGACAAAAGCAGATAGAGATTTTTTTTCAAGAATAACCGAGCAAATTGCTTCTAATGCAACTACCCGTGTATTAGACTTATTGATATTTTGCAAGTGAGCGTTTAATTTCTTTTAATAAGTCTTTTGGCTTAACGTAGCCTGGAATATGATCACCATTTTCAAAGAAAATAAACGGCGTACCAGTAACATTAAGCTTCTTGGCTAGTATTAAGTGGTCGATGATTGGATTTTTACACTCAACCAGGGGGTTACCTTTTTGTAGCATACCTCTATCCATTGCTTTTTCTGGGTTGTCAGAACACCAGATGGCTACAGAGCGGTAGTAAGATTTGGTGTTAACTCCTGAGCGCGGAAAAGCAAGATACTTCATGGTAATGCCCAGTTTGTTGAGCTCAGTGACATCTTTGTGTAATTTTCGACAGTAGGGGCAATCAACATCAGTAAAAACATCAATCACATATTTTTCATCGTCAGCCTTGTAGATGATTTTTTCAGCATCGGTGGTGGTAGACATAATTTCTTTTGCGAGATTAGATAAACGAGACTGGGTGAGGTTGGTACGCGTACGTAAATCAATTACTTCACCCTGAGATAAATAGCGACCATCAGCTGATACATAAATAACATCCAATTTTGGCTCTCTTAAGATAACTTCATACATCCCGTTAAAAGGCATGGCGCTAATATCTTGTTGAGTAATCCCAGTAAAGTAAGTACTAAGCCCTTTAATGATGTCAGACTTATCGGCTAATACATTGTTCGATAATAAAATAAGTGTAATAAATAATGACTTAAGCATAATAAATAATCTATTTAAAAATGAATAAATTTTACCCATTTAGGTAGAATAGCGGGATTATATTTTTTTCTAGGTAAAATAATGGATTTTTCATTAATTAATCAAACCATTCAAAATTTTAATGGTGATAGTGTTGTTGTATTTTCTAATACGGATTCAAATTCTAACGATGCTGCATTACAACAACTAATCGAACTCAACCATTTCGAATTCAAAGTCGGAAAAGTTTTGTCTTTAAACTTGGTTAAAGGTTTTAGAGCCAAACATGTACTCGTTGTAGGTTTAGGTGATACACCAACGACAGATAAAAATTACATCAAAGCCTTGGTTGCCGTTAGTGATACATTAACCACTGCCAAAATTAAGAGCACTATGATTCAACAAGTTGAGATTGAAGGTTGTGATCAGCAGTGGATGCAACGCACCACTGCTAGAGTGTTGCAAAATTCGACTTATCAAATACAAAAAGTAGGTACTGATCAAACTGATGAAAACCCAGTTGAGAGCATTGCCATGCAATCAGATGCCGATAACGCCCATGGATTAGCACAAGGTCAAGCCATTGCTAATGGCATGGCACTGACGCGTCATTTGGGTGATTTGCCATCGAATGTGTGTACGCCTACCTATTTAGCTGATACCGCGCAAGATTTAGCTAAAACGTTCAGCTTAGAATGTGAGGTGTTAGAAGAATCTGACATGGCAGCACTTGGTATGGGCTCATTGCTCTCAGTTTCTAAAGGCTCAATTGAACCGCCAAAACTCATTAGCCTAAGTTATGTTGGTAATGGCGATGCTAAGCCAATTGTATTGGTTGGCAAGGGTGTTACGTTTGATAGTGGTGGTATTTCACTGAAACCAGGTTCTGGCATGGATGAGATGAAATACGACATGTGTGGTGCAGCTTCAGTATTAGGCACGATGCGTGCTGTGGCAGAGATGAAACTTAAAGTGAATCTCACTATTGTGGTGCCAACGGTTGAGAATATGCCAGCACACAATGCCTCTAAACCAGGTGATGTGGTGACAAGTATGTCGGGCCAAACCATTGAAATTCTCAATACTGATGCCGAAGGGCGTTTGATTTTGTGTGATGCACTCACTTATGTGGAAAAATTTAACCCAGCAGTAGTGATTGATACGGCGACCCTAACCGGTGCAGTGATTGTGGCACTTGGTAAACACCATTGTGGTGTGATGGCAAATGATCAAGACCTTGCTGACGATCTGATTAGTGCAGGTAAAGTGGCCTTAGATACGGCTTGGCAGTTACCACTCGATGATGAGTATGATGAGCTACTTAAATCTAACTTTGCGGATATGGCTAATATTGGTGGCCGTGAGGCTGGTACGATAACGGCCGCTTGTTTCTTAGCACGATATACTAAAGATTACCGTTGGGCACATATCGATATTGCAGGTACTGCCTGGGTAAGTGGCGCTAAAAAAGGCGCAACCGGCCGTCCAGTACCATTATTAACTCAATATATTTTAGATCAAATCAATTAAGGAAGAGTTTATGTCAAATTTTGAAAATGTAACCATTGTTAAGGCTGCCAATATTTATTTTAATGGTAAAGTTACTAGCCGTACCGTTGAGTTTGCCGACGGCTCGAAGAAGACCTTAGGCATTATGATGCCTGGTGATTATGAGTTTGGCACGGATGATAACGAACTAATGGAAATCCAGGTAGGTGAGATGGATGTATTATTATCAGGTGAAAGTGAGTGGCAAACTTTCACAAAAGGCATGTCATTTGAAGTACCTAAGAATTCAAGTTTCAAGCTGCAAGTGAAAGAAGTTACGGATTACTGCTGTTCTTATTGGTAAAGTCTTTTTATTAACTCTTATCTAGCCAAACACCCAATCCTTGGGCGCAGATTTCTAAATCGCCTTTAAACAGTTTGATCTGTTGTGTTTCATCTAATACAACACCGTGTTTGGTAGCGATACCCAGTAAGTAATTAAGCAATGATTCTTTAATAGCCTTGTGTCGATTAGGTTGATTTTTCAAAGTGTTGGCAATTTCAACAAAGCCATCAATATGCTGTATCAGCATGTCGGCAGACTGCTGAGTATATTCTATACGATTGAAATGGGTTAAATAGGCATATTTTGGCTTGAAGCCCATTAAATGCTTAATCGTATCTTTCCAAGTCTCTGGGTCAAACTGTATTGGTGTCGTCGGTGGAAAGATTAGCTCCCCTTGATTGGTATCAAATTCACGATAACTTACACCCAAGGTATCACCAGAAAATAAACCCTGAGATTTCTCATCCCATATACAAACATGGTGTCGAGCGTGTCCGGGCGTGTCGATAAATTTCAATACTCGATTACCTAGTGTGATTGTATTACCATCTTTAGCAATGATAACTTTATCTTCTGGTGTTGGAATTAAATCACCTAAGAATTGCTTAAAGAACAACTCCCCATACACGCCAATTACCCCAGCACGTAATTTTGATGGATCGATTAAATGCGCCGCGCCATATTCGTGCACATATACAGTTGCATTGGGTAAATATTTAATGAGTTCGCCTGCGCCACCTGCATGATCGAGATGAATGTGTGTGAGTAATATATAGTCTACATTTTCACGTTTGATATTTTTAGCATCTAGTGTTGCCAACAATGTTGGTACGGATAAATAACAGCCGGTATCTACAAAGGCGGCGCGACCATTATCTTCAATTAGATAGGCAGCTACAAAATCTTTACGCATGTGCTCAGTATCAATACAAGTAATGTCGAATTCGAGTTGATGATAAATAGGGTTCATAACCTTATTTTAGACAATAAAAAACCGCCCAAAAGGACGGTTTTTAACAATTAAGTCAATTGTTTAGAAGTCACCTTCTGCACCGCCCACCTGGATGGCAGTAATAACACGTTGAACTTCAATCGCTTTTTCAAGCAAATAGTCAGGTAGTGGTGCACCACCGTAAATCATGGCATTCATGTCTAGCGTGTATAACCATCTTTGACCTTCTTTATCTTGGATTAATGCTAATCGGCAAGGGAGATAAGCCGAGAATGCGTCTGAATGATCTACCATTACCATCGCAGTTCTCGGTGAGCAATATTGGTAAATTTTAAGGAATCTTTGTTTTTCACCCGTTTGCAATTCAACCATTTCTGATAACGGTAACATGCCTACAGAGCGAATACCTTCGGAAGTAGCAATACTTTCCATCGCTACTTCAACATCTTCGTTTGACACATCATCGGCTACTTTCACACGCACAATTGAAGCCATGGTAATATCACCAGTGTCTAATAAGGTGTTTATCATTGGCATATAGACTTTTTCCATCGCATCTGGATGCAAGGTTGGTGAAATCATTTCATTAATAACTTTAGAAGTAACGCCATATTGTATTTGTAAAGATGTCATGTAGTAAGTCGAAATTGCACCAATTGTAATTAAGATCCATTTGATTAAACTAACCATTTTGATTTTCTCCTTGGGTTGCACCCATTAAATACTAGCTTTAATAAAATGAAGAATTTTATCATTCTATTTGTTTAGTATGGGTAAATATAAACTAAACTCTTAAGCCATTAAATACAATATTGGTTAAGCTAACAACACCGACGATCTTACCATTGTCCAATACTGGGCAACGAGATAAGCCGAAGTGTGAGAGTAGTTCAGCACAATAACGAATATCCATTTCTGGATGGACCGACATCGCAGGTTTATTCATGATTTCATAGATATTGACTCGATCAAGTGCTCGATCTTTAGCAATCACTTTGGATGCGATATCGGCAATCAGCACGACACCATACTCATCATGGTTGTGTGCTTTTTCTACCAAAAGCATTTTGGTTTTTTTGTGTTGCATGTCGTTTAATGCGTTCTGTACAGTGATCTTTCCATCGACAATGTCGAAATCTGTCCACATGACATCTTTTACTAAAGTTGGGGTTGTCATTATATTTTCTCCTCTACGGTATTTTTTAAAGCTTCTATTTGATGCATAACACCAATTGCATCTTCTACATCGACTTGAAAAGCAATGCCTTCTTTGGCATTGCTTTCAAAATCACCCGCTTTGGCAATACTTTCTAAGATTGATCTAGCAAGATGTTGCTCTACAAGTAACAATAATACATCTCTTGGGGTTTTGATGTTGAGCCCTAGAAATGTTTTGGTGTGTTCAAGACCTTCGCCTCGCGCCTGAGAGATAATGGTCGAACCGGTTGCACCCTCTTGCCTTGCGGCCTCAAGTATACGTTCGGTTTTATCACTATCGACAAAGGCAATAATTAGTTTGAAATGCATAATCCCTCCTGTTTGTTATTCATGTTTTGTTTGTGGTTCTTTACGGTTAAAAAATTGGGTGAGTTGTACATAGGTCATGACACTTATAATTGGAAATAAAGAAGCAAAGGCGATCAAGCCAAAGCCATCAATCAACGGGTTTCGGCCGTCAATTGCACTGGATAAACCTAATCCTAGTGCGGCTACCAAAGGTACAGTTACAGTTGAGGTGGTAACACCGCCTAAATCATAAGCCAAAGCAATGATAGTTTTTGGTGCAAAATAAGTCTGTATTAGTACCACCATATAACCACCGATAATAAAATAATGTAGTGGTAGTCCGGTCACGATTCTGAAGCTACCGAGCGAGATACCTACAGCCACACCTATAGCCACTACAATGCGTAGTGGCCAAATTTTAATAAATCCACCCGAGACTTGATTGGCCTTGATGGCAACAGCAAGTAGTGAGGGTTCAGCAATGGTAGTGGCAAAGCCAATACTAGCTGCAAAGATATAAACCCAATAATAATCACCCCAACTTAGATCTCCACTACCAATAAAATCACTAGAAGTCAGTTGATCCGCCATAATTCTACCTAATGGGAATAAGGCTTTTTCTAGACCGATAATAAATAAAGTAAGTCCAATCCATACCAAGATAAAGCCAACAATGATATTTTTTAGATGAGGTATTTTTTGCTTGAGAATGACAATCTGAAAACTAAAAAGTATCAAGGCGATTGGCATCACATCCCAAAACATGTTGATAAAGGGCGTTAATATATTCATTGTAAAATTCCGAACAACATGACGGCAATAATCGGTAATAAAGCTGCGATGGCAATCATACCAAATCCGTCAGTGAGTGGGTTGCGTCCACGAATATTGCTAGCAAGACCAACACCAAGTGCGGTGAGTAGTGGTACGGTAATGGTGCTGGTAGTTACACCACCAGAGTCATATGCAATACCGATAATAAAGTCTGGCGCAAAAAAAGTAGTAATAATCACTAATGAGTAACCACCAATAATTAAATACTGGATTGGCCAGCCTTTTAAAATACGCATCACTCCAATCATCACAGCCAAGCCTACTGAGATAGCAACCGTATAACGTAGTGTTTTAGCATATTCAGTAATTTCTGCTTGCGTAGTAATCAAGCCACCGAGTTGCGCTACATTGGCCGCTTCATTAGCCACGGCGATGAGTGCCGGTTCGGCGACTGTGCTACCAAAACCAAGCGCAAAAGAAAAAATAAGCAGCCATGTGATTGAGCCTTTTTTAACAAAGGCATAGGCCAGTGTTTCGCCAATAGGAAAGAGACCTAATTTAAGCCCGTAGATAAATAAAGTCAAGCCAACCAAAACAAATAGCGTGCCAATTATAATTTCAGACAAGTTAGGAATGGTTTGTTGCAGAACAACAATCTGAAAAAAAGCAATCACCAGCACAATAGGCGCTAAATCTTTAGCGCTATTGGTAAGATTGACAATAAACTGCTGAACAGTTTTTTTCATGAATGCCTTGTGAAACTTTAATTTCTTTATGAATTATAATATTAGCCTATGAAGAGCGTTGTACTAATTAACGGAAAAAAACAAACCAAGCTCAGTGTGTTTAATCGCCTGACACAATTTGGCGATGGTTTATTTGAGACATGCCTGGTTAAAGAAGGTCGTTTACTGTTATGGTTTGAGCATTTTGCACGACTAGAGAAAGGTCGTGCTCAGCTTAAAATTAACCCCATTAGTGAAAAACAATGGTTAAAAGATATTGCTAAAGCGCTTTTGATAGCTAAGCTTGATCAGGCGGTGGTTAAGATTATGCTTTCTCGTGGTGAGAGTAAGCGAGGCTATGGATTTGAGGTAGATATTGAACCAACTCGTATTATTATTGTGTCTACAGTGCCAAAACAAATACTTAATCAGTACACATTAACAACATGCCAGAGTGGTTACGCAACTAATCAATTACTGTCTAACATCAAACACTGTAATCGTCTTGAGCAAATATTGGCCAGAGCAGACATGCATAGTGATGAATGTATTATGTTGGATGACAATGGTTATGTTATTTCAGTAACGCAAGGTAATATTTTTGCACTGAAGTCTGGTGTTTTGCTAACCCCAAGTTTAGATGAATGTGGTATTGAAGGCACACGCCGCTCAACGGTATTAAAAATAGCGGCTGATTTGGGTTTGCAAGTTAATGTGGGTGCAATCATGCTGCAAGAATTGTACGAATGTGATGAAATATTTATCACCAATAGTGTGATTGGCATTAAATCGATTACAAAAATTAATGACAAGGTGTTTACTCAACAACAAGCAACCCAGGAAATAGCACACGCATTTAATCACTATGTTTCAAAGCGAAAGAATGCAGTTTTATTGAAGCCTAAAAAGCCTTATTTCAAAGTTTTTTTGGCATCAATTGCTGCGTTAATATTAGCGTGGGCTTATTGGGCAAATATGATTAAAACCGTCGAGTCTTTTGTTTATCAATTACCTAAAGGTGCTAATATCACCTCAACAGCAGAAGATCTTAAACGCTATGGTTTGATTCATTCAAGCTATTTTTTGGTGAGTGCAGCCAAAGTTCTTGGTCTTGAGTCAAAACTTAAATCTGGCTATTATGATATATATCCGAATATGGGTGTGATTGAGTTGCTAGGAAATTTCTCATCCGCAAAAGTAGCCAATCGAAATATCACCTTGATTGAAGGCGAGACCGTATCCCATTACTATCAACAATTGCTTAACACCAAGTCGTTGAAATCAAGTGGTTCATTAGATGAAACCATGCGGTTAACTGGTATTAAAAAACCTTATGAAGGGTATTTTTGGCCAGACACTTATCAAATTAATTATGGTGATAGTGTTGCCAGCGTGTTTAAAAGAGCTCATCAAATGATGCAAGAGAAGCTAGGCGTTGAGTGGCAAGGGCGCGATAAGACGTTAAATTTAGAAAATGCAGATGAAGCACTAGTATTAGCGTCCTTGATTGAGAAAGAAACCGCACACAATGAAGAAAAATCAAAAATAGCAGGTGTGTTTATGCGTCGCTTGAAAAAAGGTATGCGCTTGCAAACTGACCCTAGCGTTGTGTATGCTTTAGGCAGTCGATATAAAGGCTCACTCAGTAAGCAAGATTTAAAATTTAAAAGCCTTTACAACACCTACCGACACAAAGGATTGCCACCGACAGCGATTGGCTCTGTTGGCCAGGATTCATTACGGGCGGCTATGCATCCATCCTCGGGCGACACTTTGTATTTTGTTGCAAAAAAAGACGGCAGTCACGCTTTTGCAAAAACTTACAAACAGCACCGACTTAATATCAAAAAGTATCTAAAATAAAACCCATGGAAAGAGGAAAATTTATCACCATTGATGGGGTTGAAGGTGCAGGAAAAAGCACCCAAATTGAGTTTATTTGTGAATACTTAAAAGCCAAAGGTGTTAATGTTATTTTGACTCGTGAGCCCGGCGGCACAGATATAGGTGAGAAAATTCGAACACTCTTACTGAGTAATTCAACAGGAAAAATGCATGCTGATACAGAGCTGATGTTGATGTTTGCTGCAAGAAACGAACACATCCAAAATAAAATCATGCCAGCTTTAAAACACGGTGATTGGGTGTTAAGTGATCGCTTTACTGATGCTTCTTATGCCTATCAGGGTGGCGGTAGAGGCTTAGATGTTAGCCGTATTGCACAACTAGAACAGTGGGTATCGCAAGACTTCACCCCGGACATGACATTATTATTAGATGTACCAGTTGAGATTGGCATGTCACGAGTAGAATCACGAGGCAAGAAAGACCGAATTGAGCTTGAGGGCGCGGACTTTTTTAACCGAGTGAGACAAGGGTATATCGATCGATCTGAGCAGTTTCCAGAACGTATTAAGTTGATTGATTCTTCTCAAACGGTAGAACACACTAAGCAGCAGGTTAAAGTTATTTTGGACTCACTATGATGCTGCCTTGGCATAAATCTGCCTTTACAAAGTTAAAGCAGATGATTGATCAAAATCATCTGCCACACGCATTGTTAATTACTGGCATGCCACAGATGGGCAAGTTTGAATTGATGCAGCAATTGGTGCAAACCTTATTGTGCCATGATAAATCTTGTGGTGAGTGCCGTGTGTGTCGCGCCATTACCAAGGATAATCCAAAAGAAATACTAGAGACGCCAACCCTGATTCGCAGATCGCACTATCCAAATATGGTGTATTGTCGAACTGAAGTCAATGACCGAGGCGTAGAATCAAAAAATATTCTCATTAATCAAGTCCGTTCTTTTTGTGAGGCGCTAAATAAAACTGCTGATGATTTACAAATTGGCGTGTTATTTTATGCAGACCAAATGAATGTAAGTGCGGCTAACAGTTTGTTAAAAACATTGGAAGAACCTAGAGACAATACACTGATTATTTTGCTGGCGCACAATCCTAAGAATTTGCCAGCAACTATTTTGTCCCGTTGTCAAAGCGTGCACCTTTCCCCGGCTTATGATGAGGCAACAAAAATTTGGCTTGAGGATCATATTAGTCAAACGCAAAATGCAGATTTTGATATAGCACAATTATTAGAAAACACCCATGGCGTTCCTTTTAAGGTGATTTCAGAGCTTTCTGGTGATGGATTTATTCATTATCAAAATTGGCAAAATCAATTATTAAACATGGTGACATACCCAACCGAACTGAGTAAAGTGCAAGATTTTGAAGGCAATGAAGTAGAGGTTTTGAATTGCCTACAAAACTTGGTGATTGAAGGTATTCGGTTGAAATCGTTAGGTCGTGAGGGTGGTTTGGTTGAGTTAAATCATGTAGCAAAAACAGTAAAATCAGATTTTTTGTTTAGGTTATTGGATGATATTTATCATGCGATTAACTTGTCAAAAACCACAGTGAATATTAAATTATTATTGGATAATGTTTTGATTGTGTGGTCACATATTACACATTTAAAACGCTATCCACAAATTACTAAAACATAAAGGAGTTACGGCATGAGCCAATCAGACAATTTATTTGAACAAGCAAAAACCGTTATTCCAGGCGGCGTTAATTCACCAGTACGTGCTTTTAATGGCGTAGGCGGAAATCCGATTTTCTTTACCAAGGGTGAGGGTGCTTATTTGTTTGATGTAGATGGTAAAAAATATATTGATTATGTTGCCTCGTGGGGGCCGATGATTTTAGGTCATGCGAATCAAGTGGTGGTTAGTGCAGTTAAAGAAACTTTAGAGAAAGGCTTGGGCTTTGGCGCACCCACTGAAATTGAAACTATCTTGGCGAAAAAAGTATGTGAACTAGTGCCATCAATTGAGTTGGTGCGTATGGTAAGCTCAGGCACTGAAGCTACCATGAGTGCTATTCGCTTGGCACGTGGCTTTACCGGTAGAGATAAAATTGTAAAGTTTGAAGGTTGTTATCACGGTCATTCGGATTCACTCTTGGTTAAAGCAGGCTCAGGTGCGCTAACCCTTGGTGTGCCAACCTCACCAGGTGTACCTGCAGCATTGGCTGAGCTTACACTAACACTAGAATATAATAATGTTGATCAGGTGCGTGAAGTGTTAAGCGAGGTTGGTGATGAGGTGGCTTGTATTATTGTTGAACCTGTTGCTGGTAATATGAACTGTATTCCGCCAGTTGATGGATTTTTACAAGGGCTACGTGAAATTTGTGATGAGCATGGTGTGGTACTTATTTTTGACGAAGTGATGACCGGATTTCGGGTTGCTCTTGGGGGCGCGCAAGCTTATTACGGCGTAAAGCCAGATTTAACCACTTTGGGCAAAGTGATTGGCGGCGGACTACCTGTAGGTGCCTTTGGTGGAAAGCGTGAAATTATGGAATACATCGCGCCACTTGGGCCAGTATATCAAGCAGGTACCCTTTCAGGCAATCCGATGTCAATGTCAGCGGGTTTGGCTATGTTGAATGTCTTGTCAGATGATGTGAATTTTTATCAAAATTTAAGCAAAAAAGTGCGAATGCTGACCGATGGAATTTTGGCTCAAGCTAAAGCTAACAATATTGGAATGACAGCTAATATGGTGGGTGGTATGTTTGGTTTATTCTTTACTGATTCAGATTCTGTTACCAACTTTAATGAGACCTCTCAGTGTGATGTTGAGCGCTTTAAGAAATTCTATCATTTAATGCTAAAGGAAGGTATTTATATGGCGCCTTCTGCTTACGAAGCGGGCTTTGTGTCAAATGCACACAGTAATGAAGATATTCAAGCGACGATTGATGCAACAGGACGCGTATTTGCTAAATTATGAAGATTGATGTTGTTGAATCAGAGCTGAATAAGGCTCAAACTGCTCTCGAGAAGTTTGATAACAACGTCACTATTTTTGGTTCTGCACGCATCGCCCAGGATGACCCTTTAGCTAAAACAGCTTATCAACTAGGTAAGTCCTTGTCTGATGGTGGATTTAATGTTTTAACTGGTGCTGGGCCCGGTATTATGCAAGCAGCTAATCACGGTGCATTTGAGGGAAGATCCAAAAGTATTGGTTTAAACATCAAGTTACCAAAAGAGCAAACACCAAATCTGTATTTGGATGAGTGTTTATTGTTTGAACATTTTTTTACTCGTAAAGTTATGTTGATTAAACATGCTGATGCTTGTATATTTTTCCCAGGTGGATTTGGTACTGCCGATGAGTTGATGGAAATATTAACGTTAGTTCAAACAAAAAAAGGTAAGCAGATTAAAATTTTATTATTTGATTCAGTGTTTTGGACGCCTTTATTGAATTGGTTTAAAACTTTAGAAAATAATCAGTATATTAATTCAACAGATATAGAATCATTTGAACTAGTCGATAGTGTTGAGCAAATATTAGAGATACTCGAGGCATAATATGGCATTGGCAATTTTTGATTTGGACAAAACCTTAATTGGTGGAGACAGTGATTTTCTCTGGGGTGAATTCATGAGTGAAATTGGTGCGGTAGATAGTGATACTTACCAAGTTAAAAATCAATATTTTTTTGATCAGTATGCTTTAGGAAAGCTTGATATTAATGAATATTTAGAATTTAGTTTAGCGCCTTTATCTCAACACTCTATCGCCACATTAAATGAGTGGCACCAACAATTTATGTTGTCAAAAATAGACTCTATTTTGTTACCTAAAGCACAAGCAGTTGTTGATGTGCATAGAGATAAAGGTGATACCTTGTTAGTCATTACTGCGACTAATCGTTTTGTGACAGAGCCTATTGTGGCGAAGTATGGCATCGATCATTTGCTGGCGACTGAGCCCGAAATTAAAGACGGGCAATACACAGGAAAAGTGGCGGGTGAACCTTGTTTTCAGTCAGGTAAGATCGGTCATCTTAATCAGTGGTTAGCCAAAACTGGCGAAAGTATTGAAGGTGCTAGTTTTTATTCAGATTCACACAACGACTTACTAATGCTAGAGCTGGTAGATTATCCTGTGGTGGTAAATGCTGATGAGCAGTTAATTCAAGTAGCTGCTGATAGAGGCTGGCCAAACTTAGATTGGCATTAATACTCAGGTAATAAAAAACCTCCTTTCGGAGGTTTTTTAAACATGCTTCAAAAAATGAATTACATATATAAGTGGTGATTACCAGTTGAAGCTTCTTCAAAGTAAGTCGCCGCACCTGCAAATTCGACACCATCAATAAAGTCTGATTTGTCATAGCCAAATAATTCAATTGTCATTTCACAAGCAATGAACTTAACACCAAATTCCTGACATATAGAACGAAGATCTTCTAGTTTAGCCACACCGTGCTTAGCCATGGTTTTCTTCATTAAGAAAGTGACCAAAGTATCAGCGAATGGAATGCTCCAAAGAACATTAGGAATCTTAGGACCGAAATCAATCGCTTGTAACCACTTAGGGCCAAAAGGCATTTTCATTGGCATGCCAGGGTTTCCTAACGGAGTTACTTTAAGTTTTGATATATCTTTTAATAAAAGATTTAAGCCATAAAATGTAAAGAAGATGGTAACTTCTTTATCCATTGCAACACCCGTAGAGGCAATAATGAAAGGAGGATAAGCCCAATCAAAAGTACCTTTAGTGGCGATGATCGTCATTTTATTGTTATCTGACATTTGTATTCTCCTCTAGAACGTTTGTTGTTTATACTTTCTCAATGGTAAAAATGTATTTACCACCATCTTCAACAGTAGATATTAATTTGTTACCTGTTTGGTTACAAAAAGCTTCAATATCTTTTACTGAACCGGCATCAGTTGAAATGACATCTAAGATTTTTCCAGTATCCATTTTAGATAATGCTTTCTTAGTTTTTAAAATTGGTAATGGGCAGTTTAAGCCTGATGCATCTAAAGTTTCGTCAGCCATGATGGGGACTCCTTGTAAATAATAATTAAAAATAAACATATTAGTTATAACTAATAAGTTTGGCTATTTTAATCGCTCACTAGTCAATAGTCAAATATAATGAGTTCATGATAAAGAGTTTATCCTTGTTATTTTTAATGCCATTTTGGGTGTTTGCATTGAGCTTGCCTGAAATGAAACTGACAGAATCCTTGAGTGAAAAAAAACACGGCAATGAATTTTTACAATTGATTTGGGATACTGGTTCAATTGTTTCCGATGTGGAAATGGATACTTATTTGCGAAAATTGGGCCATGAATTGAGCGAATATAGTAAGGATCCTAGTAAACATTTTGGATTTTTATTATTGAACGATGACAGTATTAATGCTTTTGCAGGGCCTTATGGTTATATTGGCGTACATACAGGTATGTTACTTAGTTCAGATTCAGAGTCAGAATTAGCCGGTGTACTTTCGCACGAAATATCACACGTGACTCAAAACCACCTTAACCGGTTTAGTGAAAAAACTGACAAACAAACTTATCTCATGGTCGCTGGTATGTTGGTAGCCGTGCTGGTAGATAATTCTGATGCTTCTCAGGCAATTGTCGCTTCAACAGTAGCAGGTACAGCACAGAAAAATATTAACTTTACTCGTGAGCATGAGTGGGAAGCTGACCGTATTGGCACATCTATGCTGTCTAAGTCAGGCTTTAACCCTAAAGGCATGGCGCATTTTTTTGAAAAATTGAAAGACATGCCAGATGCTGAAGAGTTTTTATTATCACACCCTTTGAGTATTAATCGCATCTCTGATAGTTTGCAACGCGCAGCAAGGGCTTCTGGTGATTATAGAAAAGACTCGTTTGAATATATAACAACTAAGGCTAAATTGTATTATCACAAACATGGGCGTATAAAGTTTGAGCAAGATAAGACGATTACGCATTACATGCAAGCTTATCAGGCATTTGAGCAGCAAGATTATTCAACTGCTAAGCTGCATGTAGATCAGTTGTTAAAATTAAATTATGATAAGTCTAGTTATATTCTGGCAGGGCGTATCGCCTCTAAATTAGGTGATATTAATCAAGCGCAACAATATTTTAACCAAAATAATTTAATCGAAGACGATGAATCTAGTGTGTATTATGCAGCACAGGCTTATTTAGATAATCAGCAACCTCGCTTAGGTATGTCAACTTTAAAATCTTTTTTGCGGGTTAATAAAGGTAGTTATCAATCGTATCAATTATTATCAAGTTTGTTTGTTAAGCTCGGCGCTTTTGATCGATCACATATTCAAAGTGCAAAAGCACTTATTGTGCAAGGCAAGCTAGATAAAGCTATTGGGCATTATGAGCGCGCAAAAACGGTAACTCATTCCCAAGATTTATACGATGTATTGAGTGTCAAGATTGACAATTTACAACGAACACTGGATTTGTATAAAGATCTCGATTAAGTGCCTATAACAGTAACACCAGTTGGCGTACCCAGCAATAATACATTTGCACCGCGATTAGCAAACAAACCGTTAGTAACAACACCAACGATACTATCTAGCTCTGTTTCTACAGCTTTAGGGTCGGTAATTTTCAAGCCCTCAACATCCAGGATTAGGTTGCCATTATCAGTTACAAAATTTTCACGAACAAACGGCGTGCCACCAATTCTACGGGTGATTTGATGCTTAACATAGTTTGCCGCCATTGGAATTACTTCAACAGGTAGTGGGAAATCACCCATCACTTTGACCAGTTTTGATTCATCGACAATACACACAAATTTATCAGCCACGGCAGCAACAATCTTTTCACGAGTGAGTGCACCACCACCACCTTTAATTAGGTTTAAACCATTATCAGACTCATCAGCACCATCAACATAAACCGATATTGCCTCTACTTCATTTAGATCGAATACTTTAATACCATGACTCTCTAAACGCTCAGCAGTCGCAACAGAACTCGCAACTGCACCTTTAATGTCGTCTTTCATTGTGGCTAATGCATCAATGAAAAAATTCGCTGTTGATCCGGTGCCCACGCCTATAATAGTGTCTTTTACTACATAGTTAAGCGCCTCTTGTGCGACCGCATGTTTCATTTCGTCTTGAGTCATGTTTTTTTCCTTAAATTCTAAATATCTCGTTAATTATACATCATTATGAAAAAAATCATTCTTGCGAGTAATAACAAAGGCAAAATCAGAGAGTTTAATGCGATGTTAGATGGTCTTTATGAAGTGGTTTCTATGGGCGATAGAAAGGTTGAAGAAGTGCCTGAGACTGGCTTAACCTTTGTTGAAAATGCACTGATCAAGGCTCGCAATGCCTCTGAGCAATCAGGCTTACCTGCTTTGGCTGATGATTCGGGCATTGTGGTTGATGCTTTGAGTGGTGAGCCAGGTATTTATTCAGCGCGTTATGCGGGCAATCATGGCGATGATGAAGCCAATACAAAAAAGCTATTAGACGACATGCTATCTGTTCCCGATGGAAAACGCACAGGAAGATTCTGGTGTGCCGTTGTCTTTGTTGAGCATGCTAACGACCCAACACCCATTATTATTCAACGTGGTTGGGAAGGTGAAATATTACGTGAAAAGGTGGGGGGGAATGGTTTTGGCTATGATCCGATTTTTTATGTGCCTACTCATGGTTGTGCTTCAGCTGAATTAGCACCAGAAATTAAAAACACCATTTCGCATCGAGGCCGAGCACTCGCAGCATTACTAAAAGAACTAAAAGTTTGCTAGTCTTACCAACGTTATCGCTGTATATCCATTACCCATGGTGTGTTAAAAAATGTCCATATTGTGATTTTAATTCACACGAAACTGGCAACCGAGAGGGTTACGTAGCGACGCTACTAAAAGACCTAAACAACGAATTAGACGCGATTCAAGGTCGAAATATCCATTCTATTTTTATAGGCGGCGGCACACCAAGCTTAATGAGTGCAGAGGAATTAAGTGAATTATTTACTGGTTTAAAATCAAGATTAAGCTTTGATCAAAATATTGAAATCACTCTAGAGACTAATCCCGGTACGTTTGAGATTGAAAAATTTAAAGCGTTTAAAGACATCGGTATTAATCGACTCTCGATTGGTGTGCAATCTTTTCAAGACCATCATCTTAAAGCCTTGGGACGTATTCATAATGCCCAAGAGGCAGGCAAAGCTTGCGCTTCTGCAAGCCAGATATTTGATAATTTTAATATTGATCTGATGTATGGTTTAGAAGGGCAAAGTATTGACAGTTGTTTGTCAGATCTTAATCAAGCGATTGATCTAAATCCACAGCATATCTCATTTTATCAGCTTACCATTGAACCCAATACTTTGTTTGCCAAGTTCCCGCCTGCATTGCCCGATGATGATGATATTTGGCGTATGGGTGAACAAGGTGTGACACTATTAGAACAGCATGGATTTGCGCGTTATGAAGTGTCAGCTTTTGGCAAAATTCCATCTAAGCATAATTTAAATTATTGGCAGTTTGGTGATAGATCGGAAGAGCACACGTCTGAACTCCAGTCACAAGCCTATCTCGTATGCCGTCTTCTGCTTGAAAAAAAAAAACACCAAAAAAAAAAACAAAACATGAATGACACAAACCAGCAC
>CALCCK010000036.1 GCA_937899995.1 uncultured Gammaproteobacteria bacterium | reverse complement strand
TCAAATACAGATCAGTGGATGTATTTGTATTTAATTGGTGTAATTTATTCAATATTACTTATATTTATGGATCATCAGAGTAGAAAAAACACTTTATTAAATAAAATTTCAAACAAAATAATCAATGCAAATCAGTCAACAATCATATCCTTCAGAGACTCCTACTGGTCCAAAGAGAAAATTGATTGTATCAGTTGCATTTATTGCAGGTTTTATCCTTAGTATTTTATTATCTTTTATTATGAATGCTTTTCGTACTGAGGAAAAATAATCATTCCTTGTGAAGAATTGGTATCTTATTCAAACGAAACCACGTCAAGAAGATGTTGCAAGGGAAAATCTAACTAATCAATCCTTTGAGACCTATCTTCCAAAGGTTGATATTGGTGGTAAATCCATTCCTTTATTTCCTAGATATATCTTTCTTCAGTTGGATGATAAAAATCAAAATTGGACACCAATACGATCCACCAAAGGGGTTTCTAATTTCGTAAGATTTGGTATTGAATTTGCAAAGATCCCAGATAAAGTTATTCAAATTATTAAAGAACAAGAGTCGGATACGGTTGAAAAATATATTAATCTATCTAAATTTCATAAAGGTGATAATGTGGAAGTATTAGATGGACCGTTAAAGGGTCAAACTGGGTTATTTGATCGATATAGTAGTGATAAACGGGTTATTGTTCTGTTTAAAATTTTACAACAGTATCAAAATATAACTTTAGACGAATGTCTGATTGTGTAGTTAACCATACAACCAAAAACTCATTTTGGTCAACTTATATGGAGTTTTAATTAACCTTTGACTCCTTAGTTTAAGTTTTTCAATAGTACTCCAAACCAAACTTGGATAATAATCCTTTCCATAAGGAGTTTTAATATTTTCTTCGTTTAAGTATTTTGATATCTCTTTATTCGAATAATTCTTTGAGTGAAGATCTAGGATTATGTCGTGTTTCTTCTGAAAACTACTTGGTATTTCATTAATAGATAAAATTTCAGTAGTAAATTTAATTTGAAATGTGACTACAATATCTTTCCAGGTATGTGGATATGTTATAGGAACTTTATTCCACAGTAACTGATTTCGCTAAGTTGCGTGGTTGATCAATATTAGTGCCTTTTATCAGTGCCACGTGGTAACTCAGTAATTGCAAAGGAATGGTGAAGATGATTGGCGCTGTAATTCTACCTAGGTCTGTCGTAGTTGGCACAATAGTCATGCCTTTCATAGGTGTTATCTTAGCAGCCTCATCTTCAAATACAATCATCTGTGAGCCTCTTGAATTAACTTCTTGCAAATTAGACTTAAGTTTGTCTAATAGTCTGTCGTTCGGGGCAATGGCAATCACTGGCGTATCTTTGTCGATCAAAGCAATTGGGCCGTGTTTAAGTTCACCTGCTGGGAAAGCTTCGGCGTGGATGTAACTGATTTCTTTAAGTTTAAGTGCGCCCTCCATAGCTATCGCATGCATAGTGCCTCGTCCTATGAAAAGTGCATTAAACTTATCTTTAAAAGTTTTGGCCAGCTCTTTAATTTGATCTTCTTGTTTAAGCGTTTGCTTGATTAAACCTGGTAATCGGTTTAATCCATCAACAATTTTTGCTTCTTGTTGTTTGGATACTTGCTTATGGCATCTACCCATTACGACTGAGAGTAATGCTAATGATACTAGCTGAGTGGTAAAGGCCTTAGTGGAAGCGACACCAATTTCAGGACCTGCATGGGTTAAGAAGGTGAGCTCTGATTCACGGGTCAAGGATGACTCTGCCGAGTTACAAATCGTTAGTGTGTGAATATTTTTACCTTTGCTGCGTTTTTTGAGTGCTTTGAGTGCCTCGAGTGTATCGGCCGTTTCACCACTTTGTGAGATGGTAATAAATAATGTATTGTCTAGAATAATCGGATTGCGATAGCGATACTCACTCGCGACTTCAATATGGGTGGAGATCTTGGCAATATCTTCTAGCCAATACTTGCCCACTAAGCCTGCGTTATAGCTGGTGCCACAAGCAATGATTTGAATGTGTTTAGTATTTTTAAAGATGTCTTCAGCCTTGTAACCAAAAGCAGATAAAAGTACCGAGTCTTTGGTAATACGTGACTCTAGCGTGTCACGAATGGCTTGTGGCTGCTCAAAGATTTCTTTGAGCATGTAATGATCATAGCCACGTTTTGACACTTGACCACTTTTAAGCTTTGAGGTTTTGATTTCTCGCTCTACTTGGTTGCCATCTTTGTCATAAATAGTCACAGAATCAAGGGTAATATCAGCAATGTCGCCTTCTAGTAAATAGATGAAATCTTTAGTAATATCCAATAATGCCATTTGATCAGAGGCAATAAAGTTACCTTTGTTGCTGATGCCAATCACCAGTGGCGACCCACTTCTTGTGGCAATAATATGACCCGGATCTTTAGGCGATATCACCCCAATGCCATACGCACCTTTAAACGTTAGAATGGCTTTTTGTGTGGCTTCTAATAAAGACTCGCTGTCTTGTAAATATTGATGAATGGCATGACCAATCACTTCAGTGTCAGTATCTGAAGTAAATATATAACCATCAGCCTCTTGTGTAGCTTTTAATTCTAGGAAATTTTCAATAATGCCATTATGTACAACGCTAACTGAGTGGTTGCAAATATGTGGATGAGCATTGCGACTTGATGGCTCTCCATGAGTGGCCCAGCGTGTATGAGCGATGCCAATCGTGCCATCCATGGGTGTTTTCTTATCTTTAATACGTTTTTCAAGGTTGACGACTTTGCCAACAGCCCTTGCGCGGTTGAGTTTGTTGTTTTTACATAAAGTAACTATACCAGCAGAATCATAGCCACGATATTCTAGTTTCTTTAATCCATTAATCAAGACTGGCGTAATGTTTTTTTTACTAATACCGCCAACGATTCCACACATAGTTTTAATAACAGTTAATTAAGTTTACGCTTCAGATTATAGTGAACAATAGTACCCAACTGTATAGTATTGTTTTATTAGATTACAGTTATTTTATCTAGTTTGAAGCTTAGTTTTTGAGGTTGATTAAGAATCGTTAGTAATGCAATTACACGGTCATCTTCATACCGTTCAAAGATACCTTGACAACCCTTAAAGATACCCTGATCGATATGCAATTTATCACCTTTATGAAATCTTGATAAATCAATCATCTTTTTTATGGAACGATTTTCTTGTGCTTTAATGAGGCTAATTATAAAGTCAGGAACTTTAGCGAATTGCAAACCAAACCGTACAAAATTTGACACACCTTTTGTTGAGCGAATAGGTGACCAATTTTGTGCTTTATTATCCAATTGAATAAATAAATATCTCGGAAAAAGAGCAACACTGTTATTGTTCAAATTGATATGAGGGTTGTATATCGTATAGCCTTGATTAACTAAATTTTTTTCAGCAATTTTTTCTTGATTGAATTTCGATTGAATGAGGTACCAATTTTTCATAGAGGTTCATTATAGACTATCAAATTGATATATATATATATATATATATATATTCATTTATGATTTTTTTTAATCACGTTAGTAATTAGGGATAATGTTAAGCATGAAAGTAGATTTGCATAACCACTCTTATTATTCTGATGGCGTTTTGTCACCCACTGAGGTGGTGCGTTTGGCTAAAGAGCAAAGGTGTGATGTATTTGCACTCACTGATCATGACACTGTAGATGGAATAGCTGAGGCTAAGGATGAGGCGAACAAACTCGGAATGCAATTTGTACCTGGGGTAGAGGTGTCAGCCATGTGGAGTAATATGACCATTCATATTTTAGGTTTGGGCGTTGATGAGAATAATGAAGTCTTACAGGCTGGACTGAAACAACATCAAGATTTTCGTCAATTGCGCGCTGAAAAAATGGCGCGAGGCCTAGGTGGTGCTGGTGTAGTCGGTGCCATGGAAAAAACCCAAGTGCTTGCTAAAAAAGGCATGATTACACGTACACATTTTGCCCAAATGTTAATCCAAGAAGGAGTGTGCAAAGATATGCGTAGCGTTTTTAAACGTTTTTTAACCGGTAAAAAGCCCGGCGGTGTGGGTGGCAAATGGGCTCAATTTGATGAGGTGATTGAGTGGATACATGCAGCGGGTGGTAAGGCAGTATTAGCCCATCCGTTTCGTTATAGAATGACAAACACCAAGGTTAAACGGATGATGGGTGATTTGGCTACGAATGGTTGTGATGGAGTCGAGGTGGTGACAGGTAGTAGCAGTAAAGATGAAATTACACTCACGAGCCAGTGGGCGAGAGAGTTGGGAATGTTGTCATCACAAGGGTCTGATTATCATGGTTGGCCACATCAAAGAATACAAATTGGGCATCTTTTAGATATGCCGAATCCTGAAAATTCGATCTGGAGAGATTGGTAATGGCCAAATTAGTAGAAATTCATCCGCAAAATCCGCAACAGCGATTAATTGATCAAGTGGTAAGCGAGCTTAATTCTGGTGCAGTAATCGCCTACCCGACTGATTCCGGCTATGCGCTAGGTACGGCTTTGGGTAATAAGACTGGCTTGGAAAGAATTCGCCAGATTCGAAGCTTGTCTAAACGTCATGACTTTACCTTAATGATGCGCGATTTGGCTCACATTGGCGAGTATGCAAAACTTGATAACAATGCTTTTCGTCTACTGAAGAAAATCCTGCCAGGCGCTTACACCTTTATCTTGGAAGGAACACGTGATGTGCCCAAACGTTTGCTGCATGAAAAGAAAAAAACCATTGGCCTTAGGATATCTGATCATGGCGTAGTGCAAGCTTTACTCACTTCTTTAAGCGAGCCAATGATGAGCGTGTCATTGATTTTAGAGGGGCGAGAGTTTTATGATATTGATGATGTACGTGATGCAGTAGAAAATCAAGTTGATGTGATTATTGATGATGGTTATTGCCCGCCAGAACCAACCACAGTAATTGATTTAACATCGGGCGGTATTGAAATTATTCGCCAAGGGGCAGGCGACACCTCGCTTATCGTTTAGATAAGTATAATTAAGCATTTTTATTAGATGTTTTACACGCATGAAAACTGCACAAATTAGACAAAAGTTCTTAGATTTTTACGCATCAAAAGGTCATACCATCGAGCCGAGTGCATCACTAGTGCCGCATAATGACAAGACTTTGTTGTTTGTTAATGCTGGTATGGTGCCATTCAAGGATGTATTCAGTGGTATAGAAAAACGTCCTTATACGCGTGCTGCGAGTTGTCAGCGCTGTGTACGTGCCGGTGGTAAGCATAATGATTTGGAAAACGTGGGCTATACCGCGCGTCATCATACGTTCTTTGAAATGTTGGGTAATTTTAGTTTTGGTGATTACTTCAAACGTGAAGCCATTGAGTATGCTTGGGAGTTTTTAACGGTTGAAATAGGCCTACCTAAAGAAAAGCTTTGGATCAGTGTATTTGAAGAGGATGACGAGGCAGAAGAGATCTGGGTGAATGAGATTGGTTTTCCGAGAAATCGTATTTCACGTTGTGGCGCTAAAGATAATTTTTGGCAAATGGGCGACACTGGCCCGTGTGGTCCGTCCAGTGAAATATTTTATGACCATGGTGAAGACATTGCCGGTGGCCCACCAGGACATGCCGATGAAGATGGTGATCGTTATATTGAGATCTGGAACTTAGTATTTACCCAATACGATAAACAAGAAGATGGTTATTTAAAGCCATTAGCAGCCCCTTGTGTAGATACTGGTATGGGGCTCGAGCGTTTAGCAGCTGTTCTTCAACACGAAAACAACAACTACGATACTGACGGTTTTAAGAGTTTAATCAAGGCAGTAGTCGATCTAACACCTAAAGACGCTGGTATTAAAACGGATAATGCTTCGGTACGTGTGATTGCTGATCATATTCGTTCAACGGCGTTTATGATTGTGGATGGGGTGATCCCTTCAAACGAAGGGCGCGGCTATGTACTGCGACGTATTATTCGCCGTGCGATTCGACACGGACATAAGATTGGTATTGATAAGGTATTTTTCTATCGTTTAGCGCCAGTTTTGGCGTTGGAAATGAAAGATGTTTATCCAGAGCTCAAGAAAACTTTAGCCAATGTTGAGAAAGTACTCAAGCGCGAAGAACAGCGTTTTACTCAAACCTTAGATCAAGGTATGGGAATTTTAGAAGAAGCGATTACTAATCTTAAGGGTAGTGAGATTGATGGTGAAACGGTGTTTAAGCTTTATGATACTTACGGCTTCCCAGTGGATTTAACCGCTGATGTTGCTCGAGAGCGCGATCTGACGATTGATATGCAGGGCTTTGAAGCAGAAATGACTAAACAACGTGATAGAGCACGTTCAGCAGGTGATTTTAAAGTATCGCAAAAAGGTGTTGATATTAGTGACGCCACTGAATTCCTAGGTTACGAGCAATTAGAAAACAGCTCGTCTGTGCAAGCATTAATTAAAGATGGCGAATTGGTTGATAGTATTGAGGCAGGTGATAATGCGATTATCGTTTTGGCACAGTCTAGTTTTTATGGTGAGTCGGGTGGTCAAGTAGGTGATTCTGGCACTTTGTCGAATAAAGGCATTGATTTCGAAGTGAATAATACGCAAAAACAAAAATCAGGTGCTTTCGAGCATCATGGTGTTTTGAATAGCGGTGTATTAAAAGTAAGTGATGTGGTAAGTACTTCGGTTGATAAAAATCGTCGCAAGCGCATTACGCGTAACCATTCAGCAACGCATTTACTTCATGCCGCATTGCGCACAGTCTTAGGTGAAAGTGTTACCCAAAAAGGCTCATTGGTTGATAGTGACAAACTGCGTTTTGACTTTTCTCATGACGAGGTGATTAATAAAGCTGACCTTGATAAGATTGAAGGCATGGTAAATCGTAAGATTTTAGGCAATACCAAGGTGCATACGGATGTGACTGATATTGAAACTGCTAAAAAGAATGGCGCCATGGCGCTATTTGGTGAGAAGTATGGCGATACTGTGCGTGTACTGACTATGGGTAAGGACGACTTCTCAGTAGAGCTGTGTGGTGGCACCCATGTGAATCAGCTAGGCGATATTGGATTATTTAGAATTACTTCTGAAGGTGGTATTGCTGCCGGTGTACGCCGTATTGAAGCGATGACAGGTTATGATGCTTATCAGTTTGACAAGCAAACTGAAGACAGCCTCAGTGAAATTGCACAAATGACTAAGTCAAATAATGCTGGTGCAGTTGAAAAAGTGGCGCAATTAATCAAGCATCAAAAAGCTTTAGAAAAACAAATTGCAACTTTCCAAAAACAATTGGCTAGCAATCAAGGTGATGAGTTGGTTAATCAGGCTGCAGAAGTGAATGGGGTTAAGTTACTCTCAACCGTTGTCGAAGGTGTGAATGGCAAAGATTTGCGTAATATCGCTGATAAACTCAAAGACAAGCTAGGTTCAGCCGTGGTGGTATTGGCAGTGGTTAGTGGTGATAAAGTATCATTAGTGGCTGGTGTGACTAAGGATTTAACCGACAAGTATCAAGCTGGAAAGATCCTCAATCATGTTGCTCAACAGATTGGCGGCAAGGGGGGCGGACGTCCAGATATGGCACAGGGTGGTGGTACTCAGCCGGAAAACATAGAATCAGCTTTAGCTTCAGTTAAAGATTTAATTTAGACAATAAAAAACCCTCTTTCGAGGGTTTTTTGAATTCAAGCGTTGCTTAATTACACACAACCTGTCGGTTGAGGCATACCACCATACTTAGTGATCGGTTTCATTGGGCCAGTTAGCCACTCTTTAAACAAGATTTTCTTGTCAATGCCAACAAATTTTGCAAAGGTTCTGATTGGTGGTACAGATGAATTTTCTTCAAAGTACTCTCTTGCCGACATAATTTGACTTACCTTGCTTTCAGTAAGCTCTATGTCGTCTTCTTTTGCCATTTCATGCATGATTTCTTCGGTCCAAATCGTTGGATCAACTAAATATCCATTACCTGTTCTTTCTAATGCCATTCTTTATACCTTCTTTAATTTAATATTGGTCTTATTATAAAGCCTTACCTTGAACATTTTCTTGGTTTTTTATAGTGGGATAGTGTTTATACCCAGTAGGTATAATTTAAATCTATGGATTGGATGCAACTCACATTAAAAACCAGCAAAGAAAAAGCAGATTTGATTAGTGAAATACTAATAGGTTTGGATAGTGTGTCAGTCACGTTTAGTGATACGCATAATGATGATATTTTTGAACCGCCTGTGGGTGAAACACCACTTTGGCCGGACACAACCATTAAAGCCTTATTTGATTTAGAGGTTGATCAAGCACACGTGCAAACCATGCTGTTGCAATTGTGTGATATTCAACAGTCATCTTTTGAATTACTCAAAGACCGTGTTTGGGAAGATGAATGTAAGAAAGATTTCCACGCCATGAGGTTTGGCCAGCGACTGTGGATTTGCCCTTCTTGGGAAGACGTGTTAAAACTACCGGATGACGCTGTGGTGATTGACATGGACCCTGGCTTGGCATTCGGTACTGGCACGCACCAGACTACAGACCTGTGCTTGCAGTATCTTGATGAAAATCCGCCGATTGGTCAAAGTGTGATTGATTATGGTTCGGGTACGGGTGTGTTGGCGATTGCCGCAGTGAAATTAGGCGCACAAAGCGTAATTGCTGTAGATAATGATCCACAGGCTGTGTTGGCAACCATTGGCAATATTAAAACTAACCAAGCCGATGCTCAAATTACAGTGCTACATAGTGATGAAGAGGGTGACTTAGATAAAGTAGAGCTATTAATTGCAAATATCTTGGCTAATCCCTTAATAGGACTATGTGAACATTTTTCAGGCTTGGTTAAACATAGCGGTAAAATAACGCTTTCAGGCATTTTGCAAGATCAGCTAGAAATAGTGTTAGATACTTATAGTAAATATTTTATTGATTTAACAGTAACGCAAAAAGACCAATGGTGTCGAGTAGATGGAATTAGGAAATAAAGATGAGTAAGCAAATAAAAGCAGTGTCGTTAATATCGGGTGGATTGGATTCACTTTTGAGTACTAAATTACTATTGGATCAAGGTATTCATGTAGAGGGTATTAACTTCTTTACCGGCTTTTGTGTTGAAGGGCATACGCATGCGATTCGTAAACAAAAGAGCGATAAACCAAAACGTAATAATGCCTTATGGGTAGCTGAGCAACTCGGCATTAAACTGCATATTATTGATGTAATCGAAGAATATCGTGATGTGCTTTTGAACCCGAAACATGGTTATGGTAAAAACATGAACCCTTGTTTAGATTGTAAAGGCTTTATGGTGAAAAAAGCCAAACAGTGGATGGAAGAAAATGATTTTGATTTCATTATTACTGGCGAGGTAATGGGTCAACGTCCTATGTCACAACGCAAAGAAACCATGCCAATCGTGCAAGCAGAGTCTGGTGCAGGTGATTTGTTATTGCGTCCACTGTGTGCCAAGCATTTACCGCCGACTAAGGCTGAGATTGAAGGCTGGGTTGATCGTGAGCAATTATTAGATTTTTCAGGGCGTACACGCAAACCGCAAATGGCCTTGGCTAAAGAATATGGCTTCGATGATTATGCAACCCCTGCAGGTGGCTGTTGCTTCTTAACTGACAAACAATATTCGGATAAGTTGGTGGATATGTGGGAGTCACGTGGTAATCGTGATTATCAGTTAGATGATTTAATGATGTTAAAAGTAGGCAGACACATTCGCCCTAATAAACGCTTTAAGATGATTATTGCCAGGGAAGAAGGTGAGGTGAAGTTTTTAGAAGGTTATCGTAATCAATATGCTCATTTGTATTCAACCAGTTGCAATGGTCCAATCGCACTGATTGATGGTGAGCCCAACCAAGAAGATGTAAAAATTGCAGCTAAAATCCTAGCTCGATATTCTCAAGGTAGAGATAAAGATTTGGTTGATGTAGAGGTTAAGCTACAGGTTGGTGTGGCGCAACAGTTTTCAGTTGTCCCGTTTAAGCCAGAAGAGATTAATAAAGACTGGATGATCTAGCCACCACCAACAGCCTTGATAATCTCGACTTGATCGCCTTCATTCAAGGAGAATTTAACGTGCTTTGATTTGGAAATAATGGCTTCGTTAACTTCTAGCGCAATGCGCTGATCTTGATAGCCGAGTTGGGTTATTAAAGTAGCAGCAGTTGATTGATTGTCGACTTTTAGATCTTCCCCATTAACCTTAATAATCACTGATCCATTTTTCCAATAGCGCAAGAAACAAATGATTTAGCTTTTGCTTTGGCAGAGCTAAGGCCGTGCACTGAGTTAGTTTCAGGGTAGCCAATACCTAATAACACCTGTGCAAGATCCTCTCTTTTAGAGTCATCAATGTCAATACTGATTGTGCCTTGCTCGATGTTAACATCAATATTTTCTGTATCAAATGCTGACGATAGTTTTTTGGTAATGGTGCCTGCACAACCGCCGCATTTTATGTTTTCAACTGTGATATCCATCGCCTTCTTTCCCATGTTTTAATAAAGGCATTATATCACTTTGATTTGATGATTTGGGTATCAGCTCGATTAGCAAGTATGGTAAAATTCTCGAAGTTTTTAGCTTAGGAGTGTTTGGTGTCACAAGTTGCCTTATTAGCCATATTAGTGTTGGAAGATGGGACGATTTTCCACGGAAAATCTATCGGTGCTAGTGGTGATACTGTTGGCGAGGTGGTATTCAATACTTCAATGACAGGCTACCAAGAAATCCTAACCGATCCTTCCTATACGCAACAAATTGTTGCACTGACTTATCCACATATTGGCAATACTGGTATTAATTTAGTTGATGAAGAGTCTGACAAAATTTACGCTGCAGGACTTATCATTCGCGACTTACCATTAATGCTTAGCAATTGGCGCTCTAACATGCCACTTGATGTGTATTTAGCCTCTCAAAATATTGTTGCGATTAGTGATATTGATACCCGTGCTTTAACGCGCCATCTACGTGAGAAAGGTTCACTTAAAGGTTGTATTATTACAGGTGATAACATCAATGAAGCAGATGCTATTGCAAAAGCACAAGCCTTTACTGGCTTAAAAAATATAGATTTAGCTAAAGTGGTTTCTACCACTAAGCAATACGATTTTAACGATGGCTCTTATTTCTTAGAAACGGGTGAGTTTGCTAAGCTTGATACCAAGTTTAAAGTGGTGGTTTATGACTACGGTGTGAAGAGAAATATTTTAAGAATGCTGGTGGATCGTGGTTGTGATTTAACCGTAGTTAATGCACAAACCCCAGTTGCCGATGTATTGGCGATGAATCCTGATGGTGTGTTTTTGTCAAATGGCCCAGGTGACCCAGAACCATGTGATTATGCGATTAATAGCATTCAGACTTTGTTAGAAAAAAACATGCCAATATTTGGTATTTGTTTGGGACATCAGTTATTAGCATTGGCTAGTGGTGCCAAAACTGAGAAAATGAAATTTGGTCATCATGGTGCTAACCACCCCGTGCAAGATTTAGATACTAAGCAAGTAATGATCACCTCACAAAACCATGGCTTTACTGTGGCAGAAGATGGCATGCCGTCAACACTAGAAGTGACACATCGATCGTTATTTGATCATTCTATTCAAGGGATTAAAGTCGTAGGAAAGCCTGCCTTTAGTTTCCAAGGGCATCCTGAAGCCTCACCAGGACCACACGATGTCAGCGGCTTGTTTGATACGTTTATTCAGGAGATGCAATAATGAAGCAATTACTAATTAGTTTTTTATTGTTTTTTACCTTAAATGTGACAGCCGCTGAAAATATTGACCCTTTAGAAGATGTTAATAGAGTAACACATGAGTTTAACGAAATATTTGATGACAATATATTTGAACCAATTTCTAGGGCATATAAAAATTTTATCCCAGATTTTGTAAAAGAGCGTGTGAGTAATTTTTTTGATAATTTACGTGATGTTTCTACATTAGGCAATCAAATATTGCAATTTAAACTGATTGAAAGCGTAACAACGTTAGGTCGTATTTTGGTCAATAGTACAGCTGGCCTGGGCGGATTGTTTGATGTGGCTTCTGATATTGATCTCACTACAGATAATGAAGATTTTGGTCAAACCATGGCGGTATGGGGTGTAGAGAACGGCCCTTATATAACCTTGCCTTTCTTAGGTCCGTCAACTTTAAGAGATAGTGTCGGTATTTATGTTGATACACACTCTACTACCAACCTTATTAGTAACATGGATGATATTGGTTTTGTGAGTGCAAGTGCGATGAATGCAATTGATCAGCGTGTGGAATTATTGCCTATAACGGATATATTAGACCACTCAGATGATCCATATATTACGATGCGCTCATCTTATTTGCAAAAAAGAAAATATGATGTCTTTGATGGTGATTTACCCATTGAAGAAGACGATGAATTTTAAGAAAGCCTAATTTAAAGACAAATGCCAAAAAGACAAGACCTTAAAAGTATTTTAATCATTGGTGCTGGCCCGATTGTAATCGGCCAAGCCTGTGAATTTGATTATTCCGGTGCACAAGCTTGTAAAGCTTTGCGCGAAGAAGGTTATCGTGTGATTTTGGTCAATTCTAATCCTGCTACGATTATGACCGATCCACAAATGGCGGACGCAACCTATATTGAACCGATTGAGTGGCGTACAGTTGAAAAAATCATTGAGGTTGAAAAGCCTGATGCCTTATTGCCAACTATGGGCGGTCAAACAGCGCTCAATTGTGCACTCGATTTAGAGCGTCACGGCGTGTTAGAAAAACACGGCGTTGAGATGATTGGTGCCAGTAAAGAAGCTATTGATAAAGCTGAAGACCGTGATTTGTTCCGTGAAGCTATGCTTAAAATTGGCCTTGATATGCCAAAAGCGGCTGTTGCTCACACACTTGAAGAAGCTTTTGTTATTCAGGAGACTGTTGGCTATCCTACTGTTATTCGCCCATCATTTACCATGGGTGGTTCTGGCGGTGGTATTGCTTTTAATAAGGAAGAGTTTGTTGAGATCTGTGAGCGCGGCTTAGACCTTTCACCAACCAATGAGCTTTTGATTGAAGAATCAATCCTAGGTTGGAAAGAGTTTGAAATGGAAGTGGTGCGCGACACTAAGGACAATTGTATTATTATTTGTTCGATTGAAAACTTTGACCCAATGGGTATTCACACAGGTGATTCTATTACCGTGGCACCAGCACAAACACTAACAGATAAAGAATACCAAGTGATGCGTAATGCTTCGCTGGCTGTATTGCGTGAGATTGGTGTTGATACTGGTGGCTCTAATGTGCAATTTGCAGTTAATCAGATCGGAAGAGCACACGTCTGAACTCCAGTCACAAGCCTATCTCGTATGCCGTCTTCTGCTTGAAAAAAAAAACAACACACCCCACCCCCCCCA
>CALCCK010000035.1 GCA_937899995.1 uncultured Gammaproteobacteria bacterium | reverse complement strand
TATTCTATGTCTTGCTACTGTGCACTATTGTTGTGTGTTTGTATTTTTTTTTTTTTTTTTTTTTCAAGCAGAAGACGGCATACGAGGTAGGCTTGTGACTGGAGTTCAGACGTGTGCTCTTCCGATCTCTTCCAAATACTGTAATTAAAATCGACAGTATCTGTAAAACCAGCCAAATCCACTGGCTCTATTGGTAGCGCAAAATCTTTTTTAAGTTTTGCCAACTCGTCCATATTGAGTTTTAATTCTGGATTATTTTTTGTCTGTTGCCAGTCCTCATCAACCATTCTGCCAAACTCGACTGCGCCGTGTTCACGCACCATGAACTTAATGCGTAAACGTTTCAGGTTATCTCGACGACCCTTGAGGTTGTAGACTCTTAGGACTGACTCTAGGTAGCTTATAATATCTTCAGCCGCAACAAATGGGGTGATTTCTGGCGCCACCATCGGTGCTGCGCCCAAGCCACCACCAACATAAACCGCAAAACCCAGTTCGTTTGCCTCGTTGTACACAATGTTTAGCCCAAGGTCATGAATTTGTAATGCTGTTTCGTCCAGCTTGGCGCCATTAATGGCTATTTTAAACTTGCCTGGTAACCAAGAAAATTCAGGGTGAATGTTGAACCAACGACGAATAAGCTCACAATAAGGTCGTGCATCTTCTACTTCGTCTTTTGTTAGACCAGAAAATGGATCTGCAGTAATATTACGCATCGCCTTGCCACTGGTTTGAATGGCGTGCAAGCCAACAGCCGAAAGATCACGCAGTAAATTAGCAATTTCTGGCAGCTCAATCCAATTATATTGAATATTTTGTCTGGTGGTAAAATGACCAAATCCACGGTCGTACTTATCAGCCACATCAGCCAAAGCCCTGAGCTGCTCGGTATTAAGGATGCCATAAGGAATTGCCACACGCAGCATATGGGCATGCAATTCCATGTAGAGGCCATTTCTTAATCGAAGACTTCTGAATTTGGCTGCATCCAAATCGCCTGCTAAATGGCGATTTAGCTGCTTTTCAAATTGATCAACGCGCTCAACTAAGAATGCCGTATCGTCTGCATTGTATTGGTACATTAGTTTTTGCTCCAAACAGTAATACCAACAATTATAGTATCATATGCTACATATTGCACATTTATAGAAAAAATAATACTTATATACTGGTATACTCGTGAATTATAGAAAAAAAATTTCATTTTTCCTATTTTAACGGAATAGAATATGGATGCAATCGATAGAAAGCTACTGGGTTTATTACAAAAAAATGCGGAGATGACTGTGCAAGAGTTATCAAAGGAAGTACACCTGTCAACCACACCCTGCTGGAAGCGAATCAACCAACTGAAAAAACTAGGCTTTATTAATAAAACGGTTTCTTTGATTAATCGCAAGCGCGTAGGACTTAATGTCACCGCCATTGTGTTTATTACCATCAACACCCACGTCCAAGAAAAGATCAAAATTTTCGCGGAAACGATTAAAGAATTTCCAGAAGTGCTCGAATGTTACCGAATGAGTGGCGAAATTGATTATCTGCTCAAGGTGATTGTCGGCGATATTGACAGTTATGATGGTTTTTATAAGCGTTTAATCGAAAAAGTGCCGTTTCTCAAAGTGACTTCAAATTTCGCTATTGAAGAGATTAAATTCACTACAGAATTACCGCTGGATCTACAATAACTTAACCCAGAAATAGTTTGGTCATGCCAATCGCACAAATGATTAGCAATGCGCCACCCAACCAACGCTTAAATTTCTGATCATTTTCCATCAGTTTCGCATGCACCTTTAGCCCACAATAATGACCAACGCCAGCTGCAGGTATGAGCATCAGTGCGTACTGCCAATCAATATGCACACCAACTGCGATAAAAGCCCCCATCTTTATACTAACCAAGAAAAACCACAAGACGAATAGCGTATTTCTAAGCTGCTCTTTAGCAACTTTACGCATGTAAACTGCAACGATGAGTGGTGCACCGGTCAGAGAAGTGCCGGAAATATACCCACCAAGGGATAAAAGTACATTATCAAGCCAGTTTTTGTT
>CALCCK010000034.1 GCA_937899995.1 uncultured Gammaproteobacteria bacterium | reverse complement strand
GGATGGGTTCGGAGGCAGTAGTGTGGATGGTGAAGGGCTTGTGGTGAATTATTGAATCGTGACAGTTTTTTTTTTAATGATCCGGCGAACACCGAGATCTACACTCTTTCCCTGCACGACGCTCTTCCGATCTCCTAACACCATTTCTACTACATCCATGGTCTCGGAGTCTGTGACACGCATACCACCAACAAATTCACTTTGCTTGCCGATTTTTTCTAAGATTTTGCCAATTTGTGGGCCGCCGCCATGGACCACTATTGGGTTCATGCCGACAGATTTCATTAATACGATATCGCGAGCAAAGCTTGATTTAAGCTTTTCATCCGCCATGGCATTACCGCCATATTTAATGACGATGGTTTTGCCCTGGAATTTTTGAATATAAGGCAGTGCTTCCGTTAAGACACTGGCTATATTGTTTGTTTGGTTTGTCATCTTAATTAAATAACTTCAAATTTATTAATCCGATATTTTACCAATAAGAATGCCTGATATAAGTATTCTTCAATGGCAAGCCTTACCAAGCTTCTTCAAACGCCAATAGTTATAAGGCCATGGTGTGATAAAACCAAAAAATAACGAAATTAGCACCACCCACCAAATAAACACAGCGCCACCAGTAATGAAATAGTCAGTGAGATTCATCGCTATTTCCATGGAAATCATAGAGATTAAACTCATACCCACCGCAGTTTTAAATGCTTGAGAAATTTGCATTTTCTTACGAATCAACATGTAGGTCTCTAGTGCGATACTGGTAATAATTCCGTTAAGTGTTGCCCACAAGAAAATCACCAAGGTGCTGGCACTAAAAGTGCTAAACTGAAAAAAAGCAATGGTACCAAAATCACCAATGGCACAACCGATTAAGCACCATTTGGTGTTATTCGCACTACTCTTCCAAGTATGTTTACAAGACCAAAAACCACTATCCATGATAGCCTCCAATCTTTATTAAGTTAGCTCTATACTACTACAAATTACAACACTTTTTCTTACGATATCAATAAAGCTTATTTGTTTTTTGCATCCAACGGATATAAAAAATAATATCACTAACCCTTTGTGGCGTTAGCCCTGCAATCGTTGGCATGTCGCCAAATTTCCAATGATGTTGCCTAACGCCGTTTTTCACTGCAAAATAAAATGATAAATCTGCATGATGAGAAGGCTTGTATACGTCATCAAGTAACGATGGACCTTTTGTTGTTCCTAATAATTTTTTTCCATGACACTTCATACAATTTGATTGATAGCTGCCTTCTCCTTGAGAAATACTGGGCTTATAATTTGAATCAGGAAGAAAATTATTTCTCTCTACTTTCCCCAAATCAAGCCAATTAAGTAATGCGAAGAATCCAAACATAAACATTATTACAATCAATAAAGTTTTTTTCATAATAAGTCCTGGCTCTACACCACAACAAATTGCCTTCTACTCAACATCACTTAAACCTAGCATCATATTTTTTTTGTAATTCACTTGGCCATAGGCTGTGAATATAGTCTAACAAACCTTGCTTTTCAGCTTCGTTTAATTGATCCTTAAACCCTGGCATCCATCCGCCTAATATAACGCCACCGTTATTAATCGTAGTCAATAATGCTTTTGGTGAATGATGCCAAGCGTGTGCTGTGCCGTTAATCGGTGGTGCCGGGTATTTGCCATTTGCTTGGGTTTTTTTCCAATCCTTTACAAGACCTTGCCCTTCCTTGCCATGACAAGAAATACAATTCTGCTTGAATGTTGTCGCTCCTAATGCCACGCTGTCAGTCATTTGTGCTTTAGCATCACCATTGTCAAAACAACCTGTTAAAAAAAACGTAGCTAAAACTAATATTAATCTTTTCATAGAAATTTCTCAATTAAATCATTCAAAAAATTATAACCCTTTTCACTTGGCCTAATTTGCTTTCTATTAATAACAAGAAGCCCTAAATCTTCAGCTTGTGATAGTTGATTTTTAATGACGCTTATCGATTGCCCAGTGTGATGCTCGAATAAATCAGGCTCAAAACCTTGCTGCAGTCGTAAGGCATTCAGCATAAACTCAAACGATAAATTCTCTACTTGTTCAATAATACCTATTGGATTATTGACATAATCTTTAGGTGATTTTGCCTTACGCGTACGTAGTATCTTTCCAGTATTAATGTCGGTAATCTTACCGTGAGCACCTGCACCAATACCAATATAATCACCAAACTGCCAATAATTTAAATTATGCTTAGATGGAATTTTGCCAAAAGCTGACACTTCATAACGCGCAAATCCATGCAATCGGAAGAGCACACGTCTGAACTCCAGTCACAAGCCTATCTCGTATGCCGTCTTCTGCTTGAAAAAAAAAACCAACCCCCCCCCCCCCCCCCTCCCACCACACCAGCATCTCATATACCTTCACCTCATC